>JANOQR010000059.1:0-14895 GCA_031414935.1 Luteolibacter sp. | reverse complement strand
GGTGTCCACATCGCAGACGGCGACGAGCTCCCAATTCGGATGGGCAGCGAAGGCGGTGATGTCTGCCCATGACTGGCCGGATGCTCCGAAGGCGAGATGGCGGAGTTTGCCGTTAGGCGATGCCGCTCGGGCGCCAGAGGTGATAAACGGTGCTGCTAACAGCGTGGCGGCGGAGGTTTGAAGAAAGCGGCGGCGGGTAGCGAGCGGAGTCATGACTTGAGGTTACGAGAGCCTGTGGAGGCGCTTATCAAACGTAGTGCAGCTCTTTGGCTTTCGCCTCGATGGCGGCGTCGTTGTCTAGCAGCTCTTGGATGGGATCCCAACGACCAGAGAGCAATGCTTCCCGCGCGGAGTCGGGCATGGTGACGGAAATTTCGAGGCCACTGGAGCTGCGGACTTTCAGGTCGCGGACGTCGATGGTGATTTCGATGGTGGGATCGGCCTCGATGGCGGTTTGCAGGGCGACGATGTCAGCGGCGGAGGCCATGACGCAGGGCATGGCGAGCGTGGTGGAGTTTCCGTAGAAAATTTCCGCGAAGGATTCTGCGATCACGCCGTTGAAGCCATATTTCCGCAGGGATTGTGGTGCGTGTTCGCGGGAAGACCCGCAGCCGAAGTTCACGCCGGCGACGAGAATGGAGGCTTCGCTGAAACGTGGATCGTTGAGCGGATGCTTGGTTTTATTTCCATGTTCGTCGTGACGCACGTCGTAAAACGCGAATTCGCCGAGTCCGTCGAAAGTGACGCATTTCATGAAGCGTGCGGGGATGATGCGGTCGGTATCAATGTCTGCGCCGGGAATGAAAACTGCGCGGCCAGTGACGGAAGGAACGGGATCGAGTGCCATAGGTAGAATTAAGGATAAATGATTCGGGAGTAGCTCGTTAGGCGACGTTTGACTGCTTTTCCAAGGTGAAAACCTCTCGCGCATCGGCGACAGCGCCTTGGATGGCGGCGGCGGCGACCATGACGGGCGACATAAGGATGGTGCGTCCGGTGGAGGAGCCTTGGCGGCCTTTGAAATTCCGGTTAGATGATGACGCGCATAGTTGATCGCCTACGAGCTTGTCAGGATTCATCGCGAGGCACATCGAGCAACCGGCACCGCGCCACTCGAAGCCAGCGGCACGGAAAATTTCTGGCAGACCTTCTTGTTCGCACTGGATGGCGACGATCTGCGAGCCGGGAACGACGATGGCTTGCACCCCGGCGGCGACGCGGTGGCCTTGGATGTATTTCGCGACTTCGCGGAAATCTGAGATCCGACCGTTCGTGCAGGAGCCGATGAAGGCGACGTCGATTTTCACGCCTTTGATCGGGGTGCCAGCGGCGAGCTTCATGTATTCCAGAGCCTCAATGATCGAGGCTTTTTCTAATGGTGTCGCTGCGGTGGCGGGATCGGGGATGTTTTCTGAAATGGAGATTCCGTGGTCCGGGGAAATGCCCCAAGTGACCGTCGGCATGATCTCGGCAGCGTTGATTTTTACGATGTCGTCAAACACGGCGTCCGCATCGGAAGCGAAGGAGAGCCAGCGCGAGGCGGTCGTGTCGAAGTCGCTCATGTCCACGTAGGGACGACCATTTAAATAGGCGACGGTCTTGGCGTCTGGATTGATATAGCCGCAGCGCGCACCGCCTTCGATTGACATGTTGCAAACGGTCATCCGCTCTTCCATGGACATGCGGTCGAAAACATCTCCAGCGTATTCGTAAGCGTAGCCGATCCCGCCTTTCGCGCCTAACAAGCGGATGATGTGAAGAATCACGTCCTTCGCATAGACGCCGGGAGCAAGCTCGCCGTTGACCTCGATGCGGCGGACTTTCAGCTCCTCTAATGCGAGCGTCTGAGTCGCTAACACATCGCGGACTTGAGTGGTGCCGATGCCGAATGCGATCGCGCCGAACGCGCCGTGAGTGGCGGTGTGTGAGTCACCACAAGCGATGGTCGTGCCCGGCTGAGTGATTCCTTGTTCAGGGCCGACGACGTGGACGATGCCTTGTTTTCCCGAAGCGAGGTCGAAATAAGTGACGCCGAAATCATCGGCATTTTTACGAAGCGCCTCCATCATTTCTGCAGCGAGCGGGTCTTGCGGTGCGTCTTGATTGATCGTCGGGACGATGTGATCGACGGTGGCGAAAGTGCGTTGAGGAAATTTCACCTTTAGCCCGAGATCGCGCAGCATCCCGAAGGCTTGAGGCGAGGTGACCTCGTGGATGAGATGCGTGCCGATGAAGAGTTGTGTGCGGCCATCGGCCAATTTGCCGACGGTGTGTGCGTCCCAGACTTTTTGAAAGAGGCTTTTACCCATGGTTGGAAATCCGCCGTGGTTGGCAGCGGGCGGGGAAATTGGCGACGGAGCTTCAGATTGTCAAAGCCGCATGTGCGCCACTGGAGGAAAGCCTGCGGGCGTCACCCCAGCTCGATCACCAAGCCAGCGATGATCCCGGAGAGAGCTAACACGCTGATGACAATGGCAGCAATTTTCAACCAGTTGCGGCTACTCTTCTGTTTGTTCGATGTCCCATCTACCCATTCGTCCCACGAGCGCCGAGTGTTTGCTCCGGTGCGGTGGTAGTGTCGCAAGGTTCCTTGAAACTTGGGGGCGGTCTCAGATGCGCGTGTGGGTTTCATCATGGGTTCGGTGGTCAACAGGACAAGCTGGCTGAAGTTGCTGACTTTTTAAAAAAGTTCGAGGGATTTTTTGCAAGGCGACTTTTCCCGAAGATCCCCGCCGGATACACGACACCATGCACGCCATGCCGATAGCCGCAGGATGCTAACTTTCTGAAACTTTCCTCAGCTCCCGATGCCGTGCTTTTCTTGCTGGCAAATGATTTGGCAAAAGCAGCGAAAACAAGTGGACGATGGGATAAGCGCACAGAGCTAACAAAATACCCATCGCCAAAAATCCGACGATGAAATTACTCACCGACACCTCGCCCACACCCGGCAAACCTTCGATCCGCGCCAGCTTTAAATAGGCGGGAATGGGTAGCGACAAAACATCGATCAACCACTGTCCCAACTGAATCTGTCCCCACCAGATGGCAGGACTCGTGAAAGGATTGCTCACCCAACACGCTGCCATCGCGAACGGCACGTTGACCTTCGCCCGCATTGCAATGATCGCTGCCATGATCGACTGCAACGGCACGGGTGTCATCGAGAAAAAAAGCCCGATCGCCAGACCCGAGGCCACCGTATTTCGGCACGGCATCCACAAGCTGCGGTGAAAAAGTGGCTTAGAAAGCCTCTGCCACCACGGACGGTGGCGCAGCTTTGGGTGGCGCAAGGCACGGAAAGCCCGACGCACCATTCTCAGGTAGTGAACTTTCATGCGGGTGTGAACATCGGGTTGGACCTTCCGCCACTCCATCCGATGAATCAACCGCAAATGCCTTGCCCCATGACGATCCCTTCAGCAGTTTGGGCAAAATTTTCACTATGGAAACTTGGCAAGCACTCATTCTCGGCATCATCGAAGGCATCACCGAATACCTTCCTGTTAGTTCTACTGGCCACTTAATCGTCGCCCAACGTTTGATGGGCATCGGCAGCGTGACTCCTGCTGACAAAGTAGCCGCAGACACCTTCGCCATCTGCATCCAAGGCGGTGCCATCCTCGCCGTGCTGGGCATTTACATGAAGCGCGTGCTGCAAATGATTCGCGGCGTCCTCGGTCAAGATCCAGCGGGATTTAAACTGGCAATGTTATTGTTAGCGGGATTTCTCCCTGCCGCAGTCATTGGCGTGTTGTTCGATGATAAGATTGAGGAAAAACTCTTCGGTATGTGGCCCGTCATCATCGCATGGATCGTCGGCGGCGTGCTCATTCTAGCGACTGGCGCCTGGCGGAAACGCAATCCGGCGGCGGGCGAGGGGAAGGATCTATTTGAAATGACTTTAAAGATGGCTCTCATCATCGGCTTCCTGCAATGCGTCGCGATGTGGCCTGGAACTAGCCGCAGCCTCATGACCATCGTCGGCGGACTCATCGTGGGTCTATCCATAAAGTCCGCAGTGGAGTATTCGTTTTTGTTAGGTGTGCTCACACTCACCGCCGCCACCGCAAAGAAAGCCCTTTGGAAAGTCGAAGGCCTCGATGCGAAGTACGATGTCTGGGGTGGTGGCGTGAAATTACTCACAGATAGCTACACTTCCCTCTCGCTCGCTGTCGGCATCATCGCCGCCGCCGTCTCGGCAGCCATCGCGGTGAAATGGTTGGTTTCCTACTTACAAAGCCACGGTCTCGCCATCTTCGGCTGGTATCGCATCGGCATCGGTATCATCGTCGGCAGTCTCATCATCGCTGGGACTTTCAATGCCTGATTTTATTTCACCTCGATATTGAGCCTCGCCTTGGCTTGTGGATCTTTCACGGGATCTGCTTCCCATGTCAGCGTGAATCCGTTTTGGAACGCATTTGCCGAGGAGTTCGAGATTTTCATGGCGATAGGAGCCGACGAGTTTGCTAGAAATTTATTTCCCTGATAGGAACTGAACTCGACTTCTGCCGCCGCGATTCCCATTCCATTCGCCTCGGAGGCACTTGCATCCGCCTTTTCTGTGGTGGACAGCTTCACGCGCTTTCCATCTGAGTAGGTTAGAATTAACCGATCATCGCGTGATTTGTCTTCGAGCTTCTTCCGATCATTTTTGCCGCCGCCAGCCTTCTCACTGGGATACGCGTCGCCAAACTTCAGCCGGAGGGAAAATTTCAGCGGGTTCTTGAGTGTCCCGGCATCAAGCAAACGTCCGCCGAAGGAAATCACGCCGCGATCTTCATTCACCGTGACCTCAAACTTCGCATCACCCGTCACCTTGCCATGGATCACGATGTTCTTGGGTTTCTTCGTCGCGGGTTGCGCGGATTCTAACGAATCAGGAAGAATGGTCTTCGCCACTACTTTTCCGCTAGGCATGTTCTCTTCTACTAAAATCTGAACGGGTACTGCGAGCTTCTGGCCAATCGGCTCCCCAGATTTTCCGAGCATCCTGAAAACCACTTCTCCCTGCGCACTGATGCCAAAGTGATAGTTTTTGGTTTCAAATCCCACAAAATGACCGTGCCAATTTTTGTCATCGAGCGCGGGAAGGCCAGCTTCCAAAGGCGAAATTTCCATCATTCCTACGAAGGCCATGATTGAAATTAGCGAGTAAAAAATGTTTCGATTCATTCTTTCTAAAAACTCTAACTCACGGCCCGCCACAAGCTAAAATAAACTGGCGCTAGGGCCAACGCCTCTAAATTTTCTTAGCCGCAAAAAGGCGCAAAACGGTCGCAAAAATCCGCAGCGACGACGTCATTCAAGCCCGGCGAGTCTCTTTGGATGGTCGTATGCCGCGACCTTGGGGCTGAGACAGGAACGCAAGCTCCCAACATTTCTTTTTTTGCGTATTCTTGCGCCTTTTTGCGGCTGAAAAGCTTCGGTTGATTTTGATGTGTTGGCTTGAAACTGGAGCGTCAGATCACCGAGACCGTTTTCTGCCTGAGAAGATGATCGGTTAGCACCAAGGTCGCCATCGCCTCGACGATGGGCACGGCCCGTGGCAACACGCAGGCATCGTGGCGACCTTTGCCGGAAAGCTCGGTATTTTCTCCAGTGTTGGTCACGGTTTCCTGCTCGCTCATGATGGTGGCTGTCGGCTTGAAGGCGACGCGGAAAATGATGTTTTCACCATTGGAAATTCCGCCCTGCACGCCGCCGGAGCGATTCGTCGTGGTGCAGACTTTGCCGTCGATCATGCGGAAGGCGTCGTTATGCTCACGGCCCGTTAGGAGCGTGCCTGCGAAGCCGGAGCCGATTTCAAATCCCTTGGTCGCGGGAATGGAGAGCATCGCCTTCGCGAGGTCGGCTTCGAGTTTGTCAAAGATCGGCTCGCCTAGACCGGGCGGGCAGTTACGGATGACGCACTCGATGACGCCACCGACCGAGTTGCCTTCGGCACGGATGGCTTTGATGTGGGCGATCATCGGCTCGACCATCGCGGGATCACCCGTGCGGACAATGTTAGATTCGATATCGCCAGCCGTGACTGTCGCGGGATCGACTTCGGCATTCAAGTGTTGGATGGATTTCACCCAGGCGAGGATTTCGATACCGGGCTGGAGAGTGGCGAGGACTTGCCGGGCTACGGCAGCGGCGGCGACGCGACCAATGGTTTCTCTAGCAGACGCACGACCGCCGCCGGATGCGGAGCGGATGCCATATTTGGCGTCGTAAGTGTAGTCTGCATGGCTGGGGCGATATTTCACCGCCATTTCGTCGTATGCACCGGGGCGTTGATCGGTATTTCTCACCGTGATCGCGATGGGCGAGCCGAGGGTGAGGCCGTCTTGCAGACCGGAAAGAATTTCTGCGGTGTCAGCCTCTTTGCGCGGGGTGACAATCTCGGATTGGCCGGGGCGGCGGCGGTCGAGTTCGTGTTGAATATTTTTCAATGAAATCGGCACGCGCGGTGGACAGCCGTCGATGATGACTCCCACGCCGCCACCATGCGACTCGCCGAAAGTATGGATACGAAAAACCTGACCAAAAGTGGATGACATGCCGGGAGGGTAGATCGCGAGCGGCGGTGGGCAAGCGGGAAGGCGGAGTCTCTATCTCCTGCCTCGTGTGTGTGCTTTCGAAAATCAATGCCTCTTGAAGCGTGCCTCGTATTCAGCATGAAGGCGCTGATGCATCGCTTCGAGTTCTACTAAACCCAATCCGCCGAGTGTTTCAGCGGAAGTCACCTCAAGATCGAGGAACTCTTCCAGCGTCTGAATTTTCCCGAACCAAAGTCCTTCGACACGGCCTTCAACACGACCTTCGATTTTTAGTTTTTCAGCGACAGACATGGCGTTCTTTTCGAGTTCAGGATTATTCGACAGGCTATGATAAATCTTCTTTGCGTCAATATCGAGATCACGCCCGCTCCCGAAATTGTGGTTAGGAAAGTCTTGCCTATTGGCGCAGATTCCGTTTTTACATTTGGCGTTATTCCTCCTCCCCATGAAACTTCGCACCATCCCTTTCCTCAGTTTGGTCATTTTGAGTGGTCTCTCTTTTTTCACTCCGGCTTTAGCCATTGTAAATATCGACTATGTGTTCGTCGGCGACGCCGGAAACGCGAATGATCCTGCGACTCGCAGCCTTTACGGCGCGGTTTCCTACGCATATCAGATTGCTAAAAACGAGACCACTATCGCACAGTATGCCGAGTTTCTTAATGCGGTAGCCGCCACAGACACCTACTCGCTCTATAACACGGGTATGACCACCAGCTTCATCAACGGCATCAGCCGTGCTGGAGTCACTGGTGGCTACACCTACACAGTCAATCCCGGTAGCGGAAACAAGCCGATCACCTACGTGAGTTGGTTCGACGCGGCGCGGTTCACGAATTGGTTGCATCACGGCCAGCCTACGGGTCTCCAAACCGCCGGAACGACTGAAGATGGAGCTTACACGTTACTTGGAGCCATCAGTGGAACGGGATTTATCAAGAACGAGGGAGCCAAAGCATGGATACCGACCGAGAGCGAGTGGTATAAGGCGGCTTACTACGATCCGAACAAGGGCGGCCCGGGAGTGGGCGGATACTGGCAGCAAGCGAACCAGAGCGACACCGTAACGGGAAACACCATTGGCGTAGCGAGGTCGGCGAATTATTTTGACGGGAACTATGTGGGTTCTGGAACTTCTTCCTTTCCTACAGCGAACGCGCTCACGGACGTTGGCGCGTATGGTCTGAATTCTGACAGTGCTTATGGAACCAACGATCAGGGGGGAAATGTGTCTGAGTGGAACGATGCCGTGATTTTTGACTCGTTTCGTGGGTTGCGTGGTGGTGATTGGACCGCTGGCCCTCCAATCCCTGTTGTCGGTTTTTACCTGTCTTCGTTCAATCGAGTTAGATACTCCCCCACCAATGAGATCGGCCTCACGGGTTTCCGCGTCGCCAGTGTCCCCGAGCCGTCCTCAGCCGTATTGACGATGCTGTCGATTATTGCGTGCCTTGCCGGAAGACGTCGCTCTTCCCTTTGACCTCTTGCTCATCGCCCGCATCGCGACGATGAACCCCACATGCGACTGCGCCTTCCTCAACGAATCATCGAGTTTCCCCGGCGTCCCCTGTTGATGGGAATCGTAAACGTGAATGATGACTCGTTCTCGGGTGATGGAACCTTAGATTTTGAAACGGCGATTCAGTTAGCCAGAAACCAAGTCGCGGCTGGTGCGGACGTGATCGACGTGGGCGCAGAGAGTGCTCGGACGAACCGTGCTGCCGTACCGGTGGCGGAGGAAATGCGGCGATTCTCGGGATTTTTCGAGCGTTGGGAGGAAGTCTGGCACGACCTCCAGCCCCGCGATCCCTCGCAAATCTGGCCACCTATCCTGTCCGCTAACACATGGCGAAGCGAGGTCATCGCTGGCGTTTTGAAATCTGGAATCGTCGAGCTGGTGAACGACATGAGCGCATTACCCACCGATCTGAACGCCCGTCTCTGCGCCGAACACGGCAGCGCGTTGCTCATCATGCACAGCGTAGGCGAGCCGAAAATCCCGCATTTCCAACAGCAATGGCCCGACGTGATGGGTGAAATGGAGCGATTTTTCCACGACAAGCTCGCACTCGCTCACGCCGCAGGTCTGCCGCCCGAAGCAGTGGTCCTCGATCCCGGCATCGACTTCGCAAAGCAAAGTGCTGACAACCTAACCGTCTATCGCGAGCTAGAGCGTTTGCAGCAATTCGGACGGCCCGTGCTCGTTCCCGTCTCGCGGAAAACGGTGATCGGCGAGGTGCTAGAATTACCCGAGCCATCCGAGAGAGACGCCGGAACCGTCGCCTGCATCAGTGCCGCAATGGCGCGTGGAGCACAGATGTTTCGGGTCCATCACGTCGAGGCGGCGTGGCAAGTGGTGAAAGTCCTTGATCGGATCCACTGATCGCGTGGAACGGTGGTTGAAAATTAGCCTCAGACGGCCAGTTTCCGGGCGGCTTGCGCCATGGGGAATCGCCGCCGCAGTCCCGCTTGAGGCATCCGGCTGGGCGAAGGACTCCACTGAGACCGCCTCATTCCCGCCTGCATTAACAATTTGCGATATTCAAAAACCTTTCTTACTTTCACCTCACACGCCCATGAAAACCTCAAAAACCCATACCGACCTCCAAAACCAAAACCTCAGCCGTCACCGGGGCTTCACCCTCGTCGAGCTGCTCGTCGTCATTTCCATCATCGCGGTGTTGGCGCTCGTGGTAGTCTTGATGACCGCTAGGATTAAGCAGAAAGCCTATCAAGCCACGGCACTAAGCCCCCTGCGTCAGACCAGCATGGCCTGTATGGTTTATTCACAGGAAAACAACGGTGATATCATGAGCGTGAACTTTGAAGGCTCTCCGCGACTGAAAGGCAAATGGGTCACCACTAGCTTCTGGGGAGCACTCGCGCCAAATCTATTCTCAGGTCTAAATTTGAAGGACGACAATACCTCTGCCAATGCGCTCAATCGTGCCGTGGCGTCATTTTTAGGCATCAAGGAAAACACGCAACCTAAGGATTTTAAAAAGATGAAGGGAACCTTTCAGGGCGAAACGCACGGTGCCATCTCCGACACATGTTCGTTTGTCCCATTCGCGTTTAATAAAAATGTCACTGATTGGACCAAATACCATAAAATCTCTCAATACCCCGATCCAAGTGCGACTCTCTACATGACCTATGGCTGGGCTTCATTTATTGAAAAAGACGGTGATAAATACGCGCCACTCCCGAAGACGAAAGCGGAACGCACCAGCAACATCGACTGGTTCCATAGCAAGACGGCTGCCTTCGTCTTTCTTGACGGCCATGTCGAAATCCTCAGCCCGCCCATCGCAGATAGGCTTTATAGCGTAAAGCCCGCCCCCTAATCGACCGAGGCCAGCAGCCCTGAAGATGAGCCGCTGAGGTAATAGGCTAGTTTTGGATCTTCGTAGAGTCCAAATCGTAAGGCTCGTAAGTGTCACCCCCAGATGAGTAGCTAAATTGGCTCAAGTCCTTCATTCTCTGCTACCTCCGACAGCTCTAGTCCGTTTATTTGCCTTATGTATTTCGCGGCAGGGACAATCACTCCATGCAAATAGTTCGGAAGTGTATCCCTGCCCCTCAGGTTCTCAAAACAACAACGCCCTGCGACGCCAAATTCAATAATCACCGCACACCTGCGGTGATTCTCAATTCTCCGGAAAGACGATTTTTTCACGGTCGTCGCCGTGGCCGAATTTGTCGCCGATGTCTTTGCTGGTGACGAAGAGCATCAGGGAGATGAGGGCGAGGGCGCAGGCGGTTTGGAGGATTTCTAGCGGCTTGGCTTTGACCGGGCCGCCGAAGATTTTTTCTAAAGTAGCGAGGACGATGTGGCCGCCATCGAGCACGGGGAAGGGCATCATGTTGAGGACGGCGAGGTTGACGTTGAAGAGCACCATGAAGGCGAGGATGCGCCGCCAGCCGTCTTCCATTTGTAGGAAATCGAACATCAGCGTGCCGATGCCGACTGGGCCGCTGAGGTGGCCGATGCCGATGCTGGAGTCCGGCGCGATGACGCTGGTGATAGTGGTCCACATCATTTTCAAGCTATCCGTGACTTGTTTCACCGGGCCGGGGTAGATGATGCCGTGTTGATATAAGGCGGATGCAGCGAACTCGAGACCTAGCATCGGCGATTTTCCTCTGGGCGAGAGCGGGACGACGGGTGAGGCGGTGATTTTGATCGGTTTACCAGCGCGGCTGATCTCGAAGGCGATGGGCTTGGTTCCGTTCGTCTTGATGTAGGCGACCACGGCTTCGGTGTCTTTTTTGAAAACCTCGCCATTCATCGAGACGAGCTGATCGCCGCGGGTGAACCCGGCTTTTTCCGCTGGGCTGCCCTCGGTGATGGCGGTGATGACGATGTGGTCGATCTCTGGGCCGATGCCGACTTGGCGCAGACCCGAGCGCTGGAACCACTTGGTTTTTTCGGTCTCGAAATTCGAGGTGAGCTCGATAGGTGAGGCATTTCCCGGACGCTCGACGGTGAATTTGATCTGCGAGCCTTTGCTGAGAATGATGTTTTCGGTGATGCTTTCCAGCGAGCCTCCGAAGCCGTTCACGGGCTTGCCGTTGATGGTTAAAATTTTGTCCCCGACTTGGAATCCGGCCTTCGAGGCGGGGCTGTTTTCGGCGACGGTGCCAATGACTTGGGTGGGGATGAAATCTGCGGGCTTGCCGATCTGCCAGACGAAGACGGCGGAAAGTAAGGCCAGTAACATCGAGAACAGCGGCCCGGCGAAGGCGACGATGATTTTATCCAGCGGCGTGATCGGCGGCAGCGGTTTGCTATTTCCTGAGCCGCCTTCGAGTGCCTCCATCGGGGCCATTTGCGGCAGCGCGACGAAGCCACCAGCGGGAATCCAGCCGAGTCCGTATTGCACGCCGCCGATAGTTTTTTTCCAAATCGGCGTGCCGAACCAGATTTGAAAGCGGTCAATCTGCAAGCCACGCCACTTGGCGGCGAGGAAATGCCCGAGCTCGTGGACGAAAATGATGATGTTGAACGCCATCACGACGACGAAGATCAGCAGGGTGACTTGGAGAATGTAGGTGAGAGTGGGCATGGTCGGGGATAGAACGGCGGAAACTTAGCGAAACCGAACCTTCAGGCAAGTTCATTAAAATTTTCAAAATGATGCCTAAATCCCAGCGATGCCGCACTATGGCTGGCGGAGGACGTAGAGTCTCGTGAAGCGTTTGCCGGGACTGGAAACCGCCTCGCTGGCGGTGACGATCTGGATCGGAGCCTCACCGGGAGCGGCGGTTTCCGAGACGAATCCTGCACCGCTGGGGACTGCGCCGCCGATGCTTTCGACGATGGTGGTCCAGTCGGTGAGGTCGTCGCTGGTCTGGAGGCGGTAGGTGACATCGGTGGCGCGAGGGTCGCGGCGGAAGGTGATGGTGAAATTGGGATTTCCCTGAGTGGGGCGGGTGAAAGTCAGGCCGGGCGTGCTGGAATCTGAGGCCAGCGGGGATCGACCGTAGGCGTATTCGATGAGGTTCACATCGTTGTCACCGTCGAGATTGGCGAGTTCATCGACGTGCTGGCCGACGAAGAAATACTGCTGCAACCAGCTCTCGCGACGCGTCAGGGGCGGCGCGCTGAAATGGTGGACAGTCAGCGTCGGGCGGTTGGCGGAAATTTCGTCCTCGCCGCTGTGAAAGCGTTTTGCGCTGGTGCTGGCCTCGTTGCCCCTGAGCAGCCAGCCGAAATTTTGCACCGGATTTCCTAACCAATTCTGGACATCGGCGACTAGGCCGAGACTGCTCCATTGGTAGGCACCTACCCCGTTCACGCTGGCAGTCGCGCTCGCGGTCGCGATGAAATTTCCTCCTGCCGTGGTCCACAGATCGGTGTTGTGGAATCGATGAGTCCAAGTGGCATCGCCCGCTTGGGCGGCGGCTCCTGTTCCGCCGGGTTCGCCGGAGTCCGAAGCGCCTTCGCCCCAGTTTTGGCCTAAGCGATGGAGTGAGAAATCGAACGCCCCGGAGATGCTCCTATCCATCTGGAGAGACAGCGAAACATCGCTGACTTTCGCCCCGGCTGGCACACCCGTCGCGATATCCAAGGCGAGCAGAGCGCGACGAAGTCCACCGCTGACGATGCGTCCGGCGAACAACCGACCTTGGCCGTTGCTGTTGCTCGTATTTTCAGAAAATAGCGTGTTGTCCTTGGATGGCTGGAGCGTGGTGATTCCGGTTTGGACGGGAACGATTTGGTAGAGTCCGCCGCCGGGTCTGCCGGTGTTCGGATCGTTCCCAGAGGCGGTGAAAGCGGTGCTGGTGCCGACGTAGATTTCGCCCGTTTCATCGCGGCCCATCGTGTAAATCCGGGTCTGGAGCGGATTGCCGTTGGTGAGATTGAGCACGTTCACTGACGACCACACGCCGGGCGATGTTTCCTCGATGCCGAGCATGATGCCGCTGGCTGAGGAGGCGCTGAAGCTGTAATCGGCAAAGACATATTTCCCCTGCAAGGCCGGAATGGCGGGGCCGCGATAGAGGTAGCCGCCGGTGATAGAAACGCCGAGCTGCGGCAGCGCGGGACTGCCAGAAACGACGCCGGGGTGAGCGTACATCGCGATGGGCGTGACGAACGGACCGCCGGGATTGGGCATCGGATTGCTGGATGCGCCGGAGGAAAATGTCGGCATTTCGACGCCTTCGAGGTAACGCCAGCCGCAGTTGCTACCCGCGCTGATGAGGTTCACTTCCTCGATCCTGCCTTGGCCGACATCCGCGCAGAAAATCCGGGTGCCACCGGGGCCGACATCGAAAGAAAATCGCCACGGGTTTCTCAGTCCGTAGGCGAAAATTTCCTCACGAATACCGCCGCCCGCGCCGGTGAAGGGATTTCCCGCCGGGATGCCGTATTGGCCGCCGGGACCGTTGTTGCCGAGGGGGTCGATGCGTAAAATCCCGCCCAGCAAGTTCGTGCGGTCCTGCGAGTTTCCGAGGGCGTTCGTCGGACGCGCTGTGCTGCCGCCGGTGTGGCCCGCGTTGTTGTCGTTCGAGCTACCGCCGTCGCCCGTGGCGATGTAGAGCATCCCGTCAGGGCCGAATTCGAGCTGGCCGCCGTTGTGGTTGAACTGCGGCTTGTCGAAGGTGAGGAGGACGCGCTCGCTGAGTGGATCGGCGGCGTGCGGATCGGTGGCAGAAACGCGGTATTCCGCGATGGTCGTGCGCGAATCGACTGGATTTACGGTAGTGCCGGGCGAGCTCGGCGAGGGCGCGTTGTAAAAAACGTAAAACCGCCGATGGCCGGGCGACATCGCATTTCCATATCCGGGATGAAACGCGAGACCGATGAGTCCGCGCTCGTCAAAGCTGGCCCGCTCGCTGACGAGTTTCGCGCCGAGATCGAGGAACGGCGCGGGCCGCAACATCCCGTTCTGGAAAATGCGGATTTTCCCTCTCTGCTCGGCAATGAACAGCCTGCCGCTGCCATCGCCCGCGTTCGCGATCGTGGTCGGCGACTTGAATTGATCGAGGCAAATCGGCTTGAGCGTGAGCGGTGGAAACGCGGCTTGGAGCGAGGAGCCGAGTGCCAGCGCGATGGCTACGGCGGTGCGGAGAAATGATGGTTTCATGGCGAGCGTGGGGTTTTCGAGTGACGGCGGCATATCCGGGAAAACTCGGATTTTCACAAAACACTACGAAACACACTCCAGCCACGGATGCCAGAAAAGATCGGGTGAGTGACGATTTCGTCTGACTCGGAGTTTCCCTACATGCCACGCGCGAGGTCTTCCAAGTTAGCCCTCCAGCACGCGAGCAGTTCGTGTTTCTGCGGGCCTTCGACTTCCAGCTCCAGATCGGGACGCAGGCGGGCGGCGGCGATCAACGAATCCGCACGTCGCTCCCGCAGAGTGATGGATTCCAGCAGCCGATGATGGCGCAGCGAGTGTTGGAGCGAGGCGTGTTCGACCATCAAAGTGCTGATGCCCGGCGCGTTCAGATCCGGGTAAATGCCATTTGGGAAATCCGCGAATGAAACAGATTCAATCTCGCGCATTTCCAGTAGTTCGCTGCGGAAAGCTCGCAATACAGCGGTAGGCGAGTCGGAAGCGTGGCGATGAATCTGCAGCGTCAGTAGATTCATCGTAAAGCCAGCAGTGCCCGGCTGTGGAGCTCCAGCGCGGATTTGTTCGATCAGCACGGCGGGAACATTGCTAGTGCGGGCGAGTGCTTGTCCCCACGCCCATGTGACGAAAGTAGCGACAGTGGATTTTTCTGAAACTGCGCGGGATTCGAGCTTTCGAAGCACGGCATTTCCTAATTTAAAAATGGCTTCTGTTGGCGAATTTCCCGCCTGAGACTCACCTAGCCGCGCCGGAAC
>JANOQR010000058.1:0-6470 GCA_031414935.1 Luteolibacter sp. | reverse complement strand
CACGGATTAAGAATGAATGGATTCGTGCGGAATAAATTCCGCGCTCCAGATCAGCACCTCCACGGGTGTCGGATTCCACCCGTTGCACGGATTGTTGAGCTGCGGGCAATTAGAAATCAGGCACACTACATCCATTTCCGCGATCATTTCGACATACCTTCCCGGCGCAGAAATGCCATCGGCGAAGGTGAGTCCGCCATCGGGCGAGACGGGGACGTTCATGAAGAAGTTGATATTGGGCGGCAGGTCGCGCTTTGTCAGCTCCACGTTCCACTCCTGTGTGCCACGGATGAAACTATCGCGGCAAGCGTGCATGCATTCTTTGTCGTGAGCATAGCGCATGGTGTTCGATTCGCGAGAACACGCACCGCCGAGCGTGTCGTGGCGACCACAGGTATCGGCGGTGATGGTGAGTAGCGCGTTGCCTTCGTTGCTCATCAGCTTCGTGCCAGTGGTTAGATAAAGCGCGGCCTGCTCTTGGATCGTGCGGTCTGCGCTGTATCGCTCCGTGGGATTGGCCGCGCTGAAAAAGAGCGTGTCCGCAGCTTGGTTTCCTTCGAGGTCGAGGATGCGCAAAACTTGGCCTTTTTTGATTTCGTGGACCCACCAGTCACCTGCGGGGATGACCTCGCGAAACACTGCGTTTTCAGGATAGAGTGTGCTTTCAGTCATCAGAAGCGGAGGGCGTGATAGGTTTCGTTGTTTTCCCATGCGCGGAGGTTTTCCAGGCGAATCGTTTGGGATGGATCATCGGTGGTAGTCGGCTCGCCAGAGAAGACTTCGAGCTTCAGATGGCGGTGCTGATAGAATGGATCTGGGTCCAGCGGATGCTGGCAGGTGTTGAGCACGACGAGCGCGTCCATCTCGAAACGCAGTTCGATGAAGTCGCCAGATTTTGAGTTTTCTGGGACGAAAGATAAATTTCCCTCCTCATCAGAGACGACCTTGCTGAAGAGATTGAGGTTCGGGACGAGGTCTTTTTTCCCGAGTCCCCATTTTGCTAGCTCGATGAGGAAACAGTCGCGAGCGTTACGATTCCAGTCGTTGCGCGATTTCTGGTAGTTGTTTTCACCGTATTTCGCGAGCACGCGGGCGGCATCAAAATGGCCGCAAACCGTATCATGCCAGCCGACGGTGTCTGCGGTGATCGACGCTAACAAACGCCCCATATCGGAGTGGAGGCAATAGGGCGCACGCAGATAGAAAATATGCTGCCCCTTGAGCGTGTCTGGCATGTTGTAGCGCTCCGTGCGTTCAAGCGCGTTGTAGAGGAGCATTCCCACATTCGCACCACCGTCGATGTCGGTGAGGCGGAGACGCTTGCCGCGCGAGATAACGGCGGACCACATGCCAGCACTCTGCAAAGTGCGTTCGTAGAGAATGGAACTCGAGGTCATCGGAAATCAGTCGTTAGAATTTTCATCAGGCTCTGTCTGGATGGGAGGAAGTAGCGTGCGCGTCAGGTTAAGACGGCCAGCGATCATGCCCTTGACGCCTAGCAGTTTGTTCGCGATTTGCCGCAGGCGTTTCGCGGGGCCTTGGACGAGGATGACCTCCATGCTACAGGAATTTTGTAACAGCACGTTGAGCGAGCTGATGACTTCGCGGATGTGTTCGTGATGAATGTCGGTGATCTGTTGTTTGATGCCCGAGCGTTTGTGATCGTAGAAAAGTGTGATCGTTCCGGCCATGAGTGCGTTTCCTTTGAGGCTGTAGTAGTCGGAAATGTGTTGGTTCAGCACCTCTGCAATCGCGTGAGAGCGGTTGACGAAGCCACGTTCTGTCATCACTGCCTCGAACTGGCTGTGCAGCTCGTCTGGGATAGAAATCGTCAGCCGATGAGCCTTCTTTTCTGACTTGGTGCGTGGGACTGGCATAGCGGGGTGATAACACGCGAATGCCCGCAGAGACAGGGATTTCCCGTGATTCGTATGAAGAGCTTTGGTAAATCGTCATACTCCGAAATTTCATTCTACATCGTCGCTGATATCGGTCATCCGGCTCATCGGGAGCTTATCAAATACGGGTGCCTCATGGGAATCCTCCGGGTGGATCATGGATTCGAGATGAGCTTTGGTGACGAGAAATTCTGGCTCACGGAGCTGGTCATGACTGCGCGGGCGAGGGACGGGAACTTCGATAATTTCGCGGACCCGACCCGGACGAGGATCGAGCACGAGGATGCGGTCTGATAGAAAAATGGCTTCGTCGAGATCGTGGGTGATGAAGAAGATGGTGATATCGACGTTTTTCCAAATCTGTAACAGGTATGCCTGCATCTGCTGGCGCGTCTGTGGATCAAGTGCGCCGAAGGGCTCGTCCATCAGCAAGATGCGGGGCTCATTCGCGAGAGCACGAGCAATGGCGGCGCGTTGTTTCATGCCGCCGGAAAGCTGGTGCGGGTAGGAGTTCTCAAACTTGTCGAGGCCGACGAGGGCGAGCCACTGGCGGGCTTCCGACTCATTAGTGAAGTCATCCTTCCCCGCCATGCGCGGGCCATACATGACGTTGTGTTTGACGGTGAGCCACGGAAACAGGGTGTAGCTTTGAAAGACCATGCCACGGTCGCGGCCCGGACCGGTGACGGGATTTCCATCCACGAGAACTTGGCCGGAGCTGGGAGTTTCCAAGCCTGCTAGAATGCGGATGAGAGTAGATTTCCCGCAACCCGACTGGCCTAACACGCACATGAACTCGCGGCGGTGGACGGTGAGATTGATGTCTTGGAGTGCTACGATGTCGCCCGCCTTGGAGTCGAAGATTTTGTAGAGACCAGAAATTTCCAACAGCGGCGCACGTTGCTTGAGCTTGTCAAAACGTGCTTTGACGGCGGGTGATTGGTCCAAGTATGACAAACTCGCGATCATCAGGGAGAAGAGGTTGGAGCATCTAACTCGGACGTAGCGGTCTGCTTGACGGGGCCAAGAATTCTGGAGCGTGCGGAAAAGAAGCGGCTGAGAAATCCTTTCTTCGGCTGGTCCATCCACGGGAAGAAAAAGCGGGCGAGATACGCGAGGATTTGATCCATGAAAAATCCTGATAGGCCGATGAGCAGAATCGCCGGATAAACGATGTCGAACTGGAAGCGGCGGCCATGAGTGTCGATAATTTCAGCGAGGCCGCTCTTGAATCCTAGCAGTTCCGCGATGACTAGCCATGTCCATGCCGTGCCGAAGAGGAGTCGGAGATCTTTGTAAAGGCTGGGCAGGACGCCGGGAATGACAACGGTGGTGAGCAGTTGCCGTTGGTTGGCTCCGAGGGTTTGCGCGGCCTCTAGCAGCGATCCGTCGAGACTGCGAGTGGTCTTCGAGATCATGAGAATCGCCGGTGGCAAGGTGCCGAGGAAGACGAGCATGATTTTCGGCCCGAAATCGAGACCGAAGATGGCCATGAGCACCACTCCGAACGCGGGCGCAGGCATGTAGCTGAAGAAGTTCACGAAAGGCTCTGCGAGCTTTGAAACAAAGTCATAAGTGCCGCACAAAATACCTAACGGAGCCGCGACCATGATCGCGAGAAGAAACCCCAATACGATCGTGCGCCAAGATTCACCGTAGCACTGGAGCAAAGTTTTGCGCTCGGCTCCCGGCTCGCTACTGTCGGATCCAACGGCGGTGATTCCTTTCCAAAACGAAACTGCAACGACATCCGGCGGAACCAGATAGACCGGGCGAGAAATTTCCTCCGACGCTTGAGGCATCAGTTTCAGCAGTGCTTCCGTGGGCCAACCAGATTCCGCTTTGGTCAACATTGCGGAGTTGGTTTTGATGATCGTGAGGTTTTCGTTGGTTAGAGGCTCTTTGCTGGCTTTGAGCTTGCCGTCGGCAACGTCGATCCAAGTTTTACGAAGTGCTTCGTCGTCGAGTTCTTGCTCACGAGTGAGCCAGCCGTTGACCACGCCAGCAGGGTGGATTTGGCGGATGACTTTCTTGTTCTGCCGCGCGGTGCTGGCGAGCGGTTGGCCAACTTCACGCGCTGCTAGAACCGCTTTGTTGTCTTCAGCGATCGCGGACGAAAACTGTTTCCAGACATCCGGCGTCAGTTGGTCACCGACGGTATAGACGCTTTCCAGTCGCGAACTCTCCGCCGGAACCGTGATCTGATAGGCCACTTTCCACCATGGTCCATAAGATGCGATGCTCCAAATCAGCAGGGGCAAAAGAAACGACAGCACCATCAGAAATGCCGCCTGTGACTGGTCCAGCTCTTTCCTCACCACCCACCAGCGGCTTCGGTTCTGCGTTTTCATGGACCGGAAATGCGGTGGCGGACGCAACGCGCAGACCTATTTGCCAATGGCTTCCTTGAACAAGGTCGGGTCGAAATAGGAATCTACGTCGGCAGGTTTTTCGTAAACTTTATACTTCACGTTAAATTCATCCACGACCTTCGTGGAGCCATAGATCGAGGCGAGACCCGGAGCTTTTTCCCATGCCTTCAGAGCTTCTGCGGAGGAAAGAATCTTGGTGCCTTCTAGCAGCGGCTCGTATTCCGCAGGCTTCACGCCGACCCGTGCGGATAGAATGGCGAGCGCATCGTCGATGTTGTCGTCATTGGCCATGTATTCGGTAATTTTCGTCCAAACTTTGACCACCTTGATCCAATCCGCGCGGCGAGTTTTTACGCTCTCTCGGTCACAGAAAAGGCCATCGTAAATCAATCCTGGAACGTCTTTCGAGCTGAAGACCGATTTCGAGCCGGGCACGAGTTTGAGCGCTTGGCCTGAGTTTGGCTGCCATGCACCGATGGCATCCACCTCGCCGGAAGCGAAGACTTGGGGGGTATTGTTAGTCGGCGTGTTTTTGATCGTGATGTCGCCCTCGGACATGCCGTTGAGTTCGAGTCCTTTCAAAAGCAAGAGGTGTTCGACGAAGCCTTCTTCGAGGGCGACATTCTTGCCCTTAAGATCTTTTAGCGTCTTGTATTGGCCCTTGGCGACGATCATGTCGTTGCCGTTAGAAAAGTCGTTGATGAGGATGCAGACAGATGGCTTGCCGGTGGCTCCGGTAACAAGCGCGTCGCCATTGGTGACGGAAACGGCATCAAGTTTTCCTGCGGCGTAGGCTTCCATCGACTTCACGTAATCCATCCACACGAACTCGACCTCCACGCCTGCTTCCTTGAACCAACCTTTCTTAATTCCGATCTCCCAAGCCACCCAACCCGGCCAATCAGAGTAGCCGATTTTCAAGGGTTCTGCGGCGAGACGGGCGAATGACGACAAGCCGACGATAGCTGCAAAGAGGATGGATTTGCTGATTTTCATGACTTGGTGAGGAGAGCACCAAGCGTGCCAATGGGAATCCGTGATGCTTGAGAATCATACGTTTACAAGGATGCCGTCATACGCAAGCGGCAGATGTCGCTGAGAAACAGTTGGTGACAGATCGGAAACCTTTCAGATTGATCGCGAGGAAACTCCAAGTGCGCCTCGCCTCGCCAGGCATCGCAAAATGACGCTTCACCTAGATTTTACGGTTTATCCTCACGCTCTGGTGTCTTTAGGGTTCCGGCATGAACGAATCGCAAACCCCGCCGAAGAACATCGTTCTCATCGGCTTCATGGGGAGTGGAAAATCCACCGTCGGGCGCGAGCTGCATCAGCGGTTAGGCTATGGCTTGGTGGACATGGATCAGGTCATCGAACAACGCTCGGGGAAATCCATCGCTACGATTTTCAAAGACGATGGTGAGGAAAATTTTCGTGAAATGGAAACCAGTTTGTTAGAAGAGCTGTGTGATCCATCCGCACCGCGCCGCATCATTTCCACGGGTGGTGGGGTGATCGGACGTGAGCGAAACCGCGTGTTGCTACGGCAGTTAGGTTACGTGGTTTGGCTCCATGCGCCAGTGGCTATCATTGCCGAGCGGACCGCGAGAAATCGGGATCGCCCCCTGCTGGATACGGATGACCCAGTGGCGCGGATCGAGGCGTTGATGGCAGTTAGAAAGCCACTTTATGCGGAAGCCGCGCATCTCACGGTGGATACGGCGGGGCTGGATTGCAACGAACTCGCGACCGGCATCTTGGAAAGCGCACGCTACTTTTTCACCGGTCATTTGTGAACGCATCGATGGTGGAGCAGATCAAACAATGGGCCACGGAGCTGGGTTTCGACGATTGCCGGATCGCAGCGGCGAAGCAGGCGAGTCATGCGGATTTATTTCGAGCATGGATCGAGGCGGGGAAACACGGGGAAATGGCGTGGATGGAGCGCACGCCTGAGCGGCGTTGCGATCCGCGCGAAGTTTTACCGGGGTGTAAGGCGATCATCTGTCTCGCGCTGAACTACTACCCAGGTCGTAGCCCGTTTCCTGAAGGACATGCGGGTGGCTATCGCATCGCCCGCTATGCTTGGAATGACGATTACCACGATCTCATCGAGAAACGGCTGCGGGAGTTCGATGTGAAATTGCAAACTCTCGGCGGCACACAGCGGTTCTATGTGGATACCGGACCAGTCCTCGAA
>JANOQR010000057.1:0-25073 GCA_031414935.1 Luteolibacter sp. | reverse complement strand
TTGCGAGCCTCCGTAACGGAGCAAACCACTGACTGGAGAGCCGGATGCGGGAGATCTGCACGTCCGGTTCGGAGGGGGGAGCGGGGCGAAAGCCCCGTTCCTACCTCTATCTTGTTACCAGCGATGCCATCGCGCAAACTGGATGAAGGAAGCAACTTTTGGCAAACGGTCTAATGGCAATGGAACCTGTTGGGATCGGGGCTCCTTATCGCATCGGTTCCAGTGTCGCGATGCGACACGGTTCTCTGCCGCAGCAAGCCGTAGACTGAAGTCCACGGCTACCTTCCGGTGTCGCTCTGCGACAAAGAAATGACATTCCCTACTCAGATGAAGCAACTCGACTTCCTACACTCCAGCGCGGTGCTGGTGCGGAATCGTTACCATTCAGGCACTATAAAAAAATCACTGAAAGTACCGGGAACAGGACTCGAACCTGCACACCTTGCGATACTAGATCCTAAATCTAGCGCGTCTACCAATTCCGCCATCCCGGCTTTCGGGCGCGAACCTAGCGGCCTCTCCGCGCTGGGCAAGCACTCAATGCGATGAGTTTCAGCAGGGTGTCGGAAGGAGGGAAGTGTTGCTTGGCGTGAGGGGATGGGTCGGATCAATTTGAACCGCGAAGACGCCAAGTGCGCCAAGTTTTCAGAAACAAAAAATCTCTATCCCTTTTCTTACTTGGCGTCTTGGCGGTGAAAAAACTCTTCTTTCGCGATAGAGCTGCGAGCTCTCCCTGATGAAGGTAGGCTGTGAGTTTCAGGAAGATAAACCCAGCCGATGCAATGTGGATGCTTCGGGAGTGATGCCAGGTTGATTCCATGAAATTTCTAGCACCTGGAAGCTGCCGCCGAGGTGGGCGGGGTGGGTGAGGGTTTGGAACTGGCGCAGCAGGTCTGGGCTGGGGTTTCCTTCTTGGGTGAGGAGCCAGTCGCGAGCGATAGCGGTGAGCCAAGAGCCTTGGTTTTTGAAACTCATGGGGATGGCTCCCAGCGCGATGGCGGCCTCGGCGACGGCGGTGAAATCGACGTGGGCGGTGATGTCGATTTCTCCGATGCGGGTGAGCGGGTCTTCTGCGGCGCGGTGATTGGAAAAGGTGCGGAGCGTGCCTCGCGTGCGGTCTGGGTGATAGAACTCGGGGCGGGCGAAACCGTAGTCCGGCCAGAGGAGGAGGCCGCGGGTGAGGCAGCGGGTGAGGGGAGCGAGGAAATCGTGGAAGCAGGTGCGGATCTCGGTGCGGTAGCCGTCTGGGAAATCGCTGCCGAGTGTGACGAGGGCGGCGGTGAGTGCGAGATCGGTGATCGCGTGAGAGTTTTCCCAGATGAAATTTTCCTGATCGAGGGCGACGCGGCATTCGTGCCAGCGGCCATGGTGCCACTCGACGACGTGGAAGGGGAGGGCGTCTAGCAGCTCGTTTCCGAAGGCGATTCCCGGCAAGGGGTCTGCGGCGAGTGATTCCGCTGTATCGAGGAAACGAATGGTTTTTCCGAACTTCTTGAGGGTTTCCTGCTGGGCGGCTTGGAGGCGGGGAAGTGGCTCGGGGATGGCGTATTCCAGCGCGGAAAATGCGGTGGGATCTAGCTGGGAGAGGGTTTCTAAAACATCGGCGGCCAGCGTGCCATCGTGCGCGCCGCACTCGATGATGCGCCAGTGACACGGTGCTCCCAAGGATTTCCACTCAGCGAGAAATCGTCGTGCCAGTAGCCCGCCGAAGAGTGGCCCGACGCTGACGCTGGTGAAGAAATCTCCGCCGCGTCCGATCTGGCGCGGCTGGCGGGCGTAATAGCCATGCTCTGGATGATAGAGGGCGGCGGCCATGAACTCGCTAAACTGGAGCGGCCCGTCGCGCCGGATCTGGTCATGCACGATGGAGCGCAACGAAGAGGTTGCGGGCGCGGTGTCGTTCAGATAATTTCCCGCCGACTTGACCGCTGGCGATGGTGGTGAAGAATCTGAATCCGGCATGGCTAAAGCTCAAAAAACGAATCGGAGGAAGACCTCGACACGGTGGTTCTTCAAGCGCAAAGGGTTTTGGTTAGGGCTGTTTCTCTTCGGTATCATCGGGATCGCCGCGACGTGGATTTTCGTGGAGGGCTACACTCAGGAATACCGCCAACGTGCGGCGACTTACGACTTGGAGCGGATCAAAGATCTGGAAGAGCCGAGCATCATTCTGGATCGCAACGGCAAGGAAATTGGCCGGATCTTCGTGCAAAATCGCAGTGTGGTCCCGATCGACAAAGTACCGGAGAATTTCATCCAAGCACTCCAAGCGGGAGAGGACTCGCGGTTTTTTTCCCATCACGGCGTGGACTACATCGGGATCATTCGTGCGGGCATTCTGAATTTCCAAGGCAGCAAACAGGGTGCGAGCACGATCACTCAGCAGCTCGCGAGAAATGCGTTTGACCTGAAACAGGAAGCGGTGAAGCGCAACGAGGGAACGATGCAGCGGAAAATGGTCGAGGCCTTCCTCGCACGGCGGATCGAGGACCGATACACGAAGCGGGAAATTTTAAATTTCTATCTGAACCGGATCTACTTCGGCAGTGGATTCTACGGCATCCGTTCCGCCTCGCTCGGCTACTACGGCAGGGAGCCAGCGGACCTAACGACTGAGCAGTGCGCCTCGCTGGTCACGCTCATCAAGAACCCGAATGCACGCTCGCCGCTGAATAATCCAGACCTCAATCTAGCAGGCCGCAACTACGTTCTCGGGCGGATGCACGCGGAGGGAATGATTCCCTCCTCTGACTTGGCGCGGCTGAAGGCGCTGCCACTGGGGCTAAATTCGCAACCGCTGCGCCGTGGGACGACGCATCTTTATGAGCGCATCGCCGATGCTGTGGGGATCGCTCTGGGCGAGGACGCGCTGGCTTCTGGTAGATTTAAAATTCATACGACGATTTCTGCGGAAGCTCAGACGGCGGCGCAAGAGGCTTTGCTAGAAAGCCTCGCCAAGGCGGAATCGCATCCGGGATACAGCCGCCAGAAATACAAAGACTATAAAAAGAGCAGCAATAAGCCGGCGGAATACCTGCAAGGCGCGGTGCTGATGGTGGATCACGCGACGGGTGAAGTCCTCGCCCACGTCGGCGGTCGGGACTACGCGCATGTGACGTATGATTTCATCGAGTCCGGCAAACGTCCGCTGGGGACGGCGTTTTTTCCCTTCATTTACGCGGCGGGATTGAGCAGCGGTCTAACGCCAGCGACGCTGGTGGAGGACGAGCCGATGGATAACCGCTCGGTGATGATCGGCGGGCAAGAAGGCATTCTGGGCGAGTGGGGCATGGAAATTTCTTCACCCGTCTATCAAGGGCAGATCACTGCTCGCGAGGCACTGAAGCAGTCAAAGATCGCGGCGACTGTTCGGTTTGCGAATCAGACGGGTTTGCAGCGGGTGGTGGAAACGGCGGTGGCTCACGGGCTGCCGTTAGCGAAGGCGGAGTTGCTGCCGCGGCTGGCGGTCGGGTTCGAGGAAGTTTCACTGAAACAAGCGGTGAGGGCGATGGCGGTATTTCCGCTAGGTGGTCAATCCGCTCCTGTCTCGCTAGTCTATCTGGACCGCATCGAGGACTCAGCGGGTGTGACTCGTTTCCGCCGCCAACGCTCGCTATCAGAACGGCAAGCAGTCACCGATGAGGCAACGGCGTGGCAAGTTCACAGCATGATGGCGGACTCGATGGTGGGCGGAAGCTCTAGCGGGATTTTCGATGGACTCGTGGAAAAGCCGTTTCACGGAGCGGGCAAAGGCGGGACGACTCATGATTTCGCGGACACTTGGTTCATCGGCTATAACAAGCGCGTGACATGCGGGGTCTGGACTGGATTTCACGCGGGAAATGGCGCGGCAATTTATCCGGGTGCGTTCAGTCGGGATCTCGCGATGCCGGTTTGGCAAAAGGCGATGAACGCGGTGGCTCCATCCTTCGGCGGCGGTCAGCTCAATCCGCCAGCGAGTGTGGTGGGCGTGAACATTTGCAAAACTTCCGGCCAACAGGCGACTCAGTTTTGCCAAGAGCACGTCGAGGACATCGAGACTGGCACGATGCGTTCGCGCTCGACGGCGATTCAGGAAGTTTTCCGCAGAGGCACGGAGAGTCTGGCGTTTTGCAGCGTCCACTCCGGCGTCGGCACGGTGGGTGAAGCGGTTTCTCCAGAGATGGCACTGCTAGGCTCCGCCGCGCTGGATGCGGTGCCGGTCCGTCCGAAAGCCCCGGTGCTACTCGGCGATGATCCTTACCACACCGAGCTTCCCAGCTTCGTCGCGAGTTCTGCGGAGCAGGGGCTGATCCGCCGCCGCACCAACGTCCTCGATAGCCTCGACCTCGAAGACTCGGGGGAAACGATCAAACTTCACCGTCCGAAACGGCTGAGGATTGAGGACGAATGATTAGAAGTGGGAGGGCGGAAGTGGGAAGTGAAGAGGAAGAGGTGCTGATTTCTTCCTCTTCACTTCCGACTTCTGCATTGGAAGTAGATTTAGTCTTGACCATAAAAATTAGCCTGGGCTAATTTTTATTCACGATGAAGTCGCAACCACTACCCCTGTTCTGCCTCGCCGCTTGTTACGGCATTTCCCCAATCATCGCTGCCGAGCCTCTGCGAGAACTCAGCACCGACCGTCCAGACACGACGGAAAGTCCCTATTCCGTGGACAAGGGGCATTTCCAGTTTGAGATGGAAATGGCAGCTTTTACTCGCGACGGCGGGAAATGGAGGGAATTTACCCTCGGCGAACTCAATGCGAAATTCGGTCTCACCGAGAGCGCGGACCTGCAAGTCGTCATGCCGACATACACTCATGTCCGCGATGGTGACGAGGGCTACGGCGACACGGAAGTCCGCCTGAAATACAATCTCTGGGGAAATGATGGCGGCGATACGGCGATGGCACTCATGCCATTTGTGAAAATTCCCACCGCCCGGGGTGATCTCGGAAACGGCGAGGTCGAGGGCGGTTTGATCGTGCCATTTGGATTTTCCGCTCCCGGCGATTGGTCTTGCGCGGTCATGGGCGAGGTGGATCTCGTCTCGGACGATGATGGCAGCGGCTATTTCCTCGTCGGCTTGGCTTCTGCTACGGCGAGTCACTCCATCACAGAAAACACGGCGGGTTTCCTCGAAATCGTCGGAATTTTCTCTGCTGAGACTTCCGACGATATCGAGGCCTATTTCAATACGGGCATGACTTGGGGAATCACCGAGACTTGGCAGCTCGACGGCGGACTTCGCGTCGGATTGACCAATGCCTCTGCGGACCTGACGCCTTTTGTCGGACTCAGCACGAAGTTTTGATCAAAAACTTAGCCTCATCTAAAATTCTACGTTGAACCGAATATGAGAATCATCGACAACCCCGCCATGAAATCCGCAGTTCACAGCCACAAGTCCCGCAGTCGCAGAAGCGTTCTGCTGCTGGCGAGTGCCTGTTGCGCCGCGCTCTTCGTTGGCTGCGATGCGCCGAAAAAATCCTCGCAGTCTGGGAAGAAGCGCGTCGTCACCAGTTTCACCATCATCGCCGACATGACCCGCGAGGTCGCTGGCGAGGCGGCGGAAGTCGAGTCAATCACCAAGCCCGGCAGCGAGATTCACGGCTACGACCCGACGCCCAAAGACATCATCAAAGCGCAAAGTGCCGACCTCGTCCTGTGGAACGGGATGAACTTAGAACTGTGGTTCGAGAAATTTTTCTCCAATGTGAAGGACGTGCCGAGCGCAGTCCTAACGGAAGGCGTCACACCGATGGGAATCACCGAAGGCCCCTACACAGGCAAACCCAATCCTCATGCCTGGATGTCGCCCGCGAACGCTGTCATTTACGTGGAAAACATCCGCAAGGCTCTGGTGAAAATGGATCCTGCCAACGAGGCGATCTACACCGCGAACGCCGCCGCCTACACTGCGAAGATCGAGGCAGTCGATGAGCCAGTTAGAAAAAAACTCGCGGCGATTCCGGCGGAGCAGCGTTGGCTCGTCAGCAGCGAAGGCGCGTTTTCCTACCTCTGCGCGAACTACGGGCTGCGCCCTCTCTACCTCTGGCCGATCAACGCCGATGCCCAAGGCACCCCGCAACAAGTCCGAGCCGTCATTGATGGCGTGCGAGCTAACAAAATCCCCGTCATTTTCTCCGAGAGCACCGTGAGCGACAAGCCTGCGCGCCAAGTCGCCCAAGAAACGGGTGCCCGCTACGGCGGCGTGCTTTACGTGGACTCGCTCACCGCTGCGGATGGTCCTGCGCCCACGTATTTGAAACTGTTGGAAACCAATGCGGACACCATCGTGAAAGGATTTTTACCGACGCCATGAGTAAGTCTGCTAGCAGTCCGCGTCTGGATGTCGAGCAGGTCTCGGTCGCGTACTCGAACGGCCATCTCGCGCTGCAAGACGCCACCTTTCATCTCGCGAGTGGGACGATTTGCGCGCTGGTGGGCGTCAATGGTAGTGGGAAATCGACGCTGTTTAAAAGCATCATGGGCTTCGTGAAACCCAAGGCTGGCAGTGTAACGATCAATGGTCTGCCGGTGCGCGAAGTGCTCAAGCAGCATCAAGTCGCCTACGTCCCGCAGGCGGAGGATGTGGACTGGAATTTCCCGGTGAGCGTGTGGGATGTGGCAATGATGGGTCGCTACGGTGCAATGAATTTCATGCGGATTCCCCGCGCTGTGGATAAGGCAAAAGTCGAGGAAAGCCTTCGCCGCGTCTCGATGTGGGAGTTCAAGGATCGGCAGATCGGTGAGCTGAGTGGCGGTCAGAAGAAGCGCGTTTTCCTCGCCCGTGCGCTGGCTCAAGGCGGCACAGTTATTTTGCTAGATGAGCCATTCACCGGGGTGGATGTGAAGACGGAGGAAGCGATCATCGCCCTGCTGCGTGAGCTGCGGGCGGCGGGCTGCATTATTCTCGTTTCTACTCACAACCTCGGGAGCGTCCCGGAGTTTTGCGATCAAGTGGTGCTCATCAATCGCACCGTGCTGGCCTACGGCCCGACGGCGGAAGTGTTCACCGAACAAAACCTATCAGCGACCTTCGGCGGAGTGCTGCGCCAGTTCCATTTCGATCAATCCACCATTCAAGACCACGACGGAAGGGCCATCCGAGTCCTCACCGACGACGAACGCCCACTCATTTTCGGCAAGGACGGTCACCTCGAATACAAAGACCGCCAAGAGCACGAAGCACTTTTGAAACAACGATCTGAAGAGCATGAGTGAGGTGGTTGTTAAGCGTGACGAGCACGTTGGAAGGACGCGGTTACGGTGTCGCTACGCGACACAATGTTCTTTCGTGTTAGACCGTGGGCTGAAGCCCACGGCTACCTTCCGTGACCGCGATGCGGTCGGTGGGGTTGGCGGGAGGACTGTTTTGAGTGGAGCGTTGGAAGGTGGAGCGTTGGAAGATGGAGCGTTGGAAGGTGGAGCGTTGGAAGGTGGAGCGTTGGAAGGTGGAGCGTTGGAAGGTGGAGCGTTGGAAGGTGGAGCGTTGGAAGGTGGAGTAAATTATTTCGTTAGAATTCGGGTATTTGATGATGCTTGTGACGGTGTTGTTCATGCTATGGATTTCCTCTTCGACCGCAGAGCGGTCAAGCACGGTAGCCGTGGGCTTCAGCCCACGGAATTGTCAGCAAAAGGTATTTTGTCGCATCGCGACAACGGAACCCAATCACGGAAGTCACCCCAACAAATACCGCTCGTCCAACGGCAATCCATGCTTTGTTACGAACTTGCGATATTCCTCCTCGAAAGTCGTCCTGGCATGATGCTCACGTTGTCGGGTAATGTACTCAATCGTGTCGCCAACTTGCGATTGTCCGACGGAAAACGCGCCATATCCGTCTTGCCATGCAAATTTTCTCAGATTTGGAAATTGCTCGGAAATCCATTTCGACGACTCGCCTTTGAGTCGTCGCATCCATTCGCTCAAACCAATCGTCGGCGGCAACCCAAGCAACAAATGGACGTGATCCTCCACGCCGCCGATGTGCAGAGGTTTCACTTGGTGCGCTCTACAAATACCACCCATGTAACTCCAAACGCTTTGTTCGATCTCCGGAGTAATCCAGCGTTCGCGATTCTTGGTGGAGAAGACGACGTGCAAGTGAATGGAAGTGTAGGTGTTCGCCATATTCGTTGCGGTAGGTTTTTGGGGACACTACTGCGGTGTCGCTACGCGACACAATGTTCTTTCGCGTTAGACCGTGGGCTGAAGCCCACGGCTACCGTCCTTGACCGCGATGCGGTCGAGAGGTTTCGCGATGCGGTCGAGAGATTTCGCGATGCGGTCGAGAGATTTCGCGATGCGGTCGAGAGGTTTCGCGATGCGGTTGAGAGGCTTCGCGGTGCGGTTGAAAGGCTTCGCGGTGCAGGTGAGAAATTTCTCGGCGCGATCGAGAGGTTTTGTGCTGCGGGTGAGAGTTTTCGTGCGGTGATCGAGATGGCTTACGCAGTGAGCGAGAAGTTCACGGCTCCTTCGACTCCCGTTGATAAACAGGCGACAACTTCAATCACAGAACTGTGCTCAATTCATCAGTGATCCATGCTAACTGACCTTCTAACTCCGTTTCACTACGACTACATGCTGCGGGCGATTTGGGTCAGCGCGTTGATCGGCGGGACTTGTGGTTTTCTCTCTTGTTTCGTGACGCTCAAGGGATGGTCTTTGATGGGCGATGCGCTTTCTCACGCGGTGGTTCCGGGAGTGGGAATCGCTTATATTTTGGGATTACCGTTCGCGCTAGGCGCCTTCGTTGCTGGCTTGTTAGCGGCGGGAACGATGGCGTTTGTGAAGGCAAAAAGCCGTATCCGTGAAGACGCGACGATCGGGATCGTATTCACCAGCTTCTTCGCGCTGGGTCTGGTCTTGATCTCGATGTTTCCGACGAAGGTGGATTTGAAAGTAGTTTTACTGGGAAACATTCTCGGCATCGCGAATCCCGATGTGGTGCAGGTGGTCATCATCAGCGGCGTCACGCTGCTGGTGCTGATTTTTAAATGGAGAGATCTCATGTTAGTTTGTTTCGATCCGAACCAAGCACGCACACTCGGCCTGCGGGCAAATGGGCTGCAAGTATTATTGCTCAGTTTGCTAGCGGCGACTGCGGTAGCCGCGCTTCAGGCGGTAGGTGCGTGTCTGGTGGTGGCCATGCTAGTGACGCCGGGAGCCACAGCGTATCTCCTCACGAATCGATTTGGAAAAATGCTTTGGTTGTCGTCAGGTATGGGGATCGTGACTTCGCTCGCGGGCGCATACGCCAGTTATTTCATCAACGGTGCGACTGGCGGCTGCATCGTGACGTTACAAACTCTGGTGTTTCTCGCGGTGTTAGTTTTCGCCCCTGAACATGGAATTCTCGCGGCTAAACGCCGCATTCGCCTCAGTATCTCTGGATCATGACTGAGCTGTTCGCACCCTTGCAATACGCCTTCATGCGCGATGCGCTGTTGGTGGGAATCGTCGTCGCGGCGATGTGCGCGGTGTTGTCATGCTTTCTCATTCTCAAAGGCTGGTCGCTGATGGGTGACGCCATCGCCCATGCGGTGTTACCAGGAATTGTGTTAGCCTACATCACGGGTCTGCCGCTGCCGGTCGGAGCGTTCGCGGCGGGACTCACCTGTGCGGTGGGAACGGGCTTCATCCAGCGAAATAGCCGCATCAAAGAAGACACCGTGATGGGCGTGGTGTTCACGGGCATGTTTGCTTTCGGGCTGGTGCTATTTAGTCGGACTCCGTCGGACATGCATCTCGATCACATCCTCGTCGGCAGCATTCTTGGGATCGAGACGTCCGAAGTTTGGCAAACGCTTGGACTGGGAATTTTCATACTCGCTGTGACGCTCGCGCTGCGCCGCGACTTGCTGCTGATTTGCTTCGATCCGGGACAAGCTCGGGTGATGGCGTTGTCAGACCGCTTTTTAAATTACCTGCTGCTAGGGCTGCTTTCGCTGGCCATCGTCGTGTCGCTCCAAGTGGTGGGAATCATCTTGGTGGTGGCGATGTTAGTGACGCCGGGAAGCATCGCGCATTTGTGGACGGATCGCTTCGACAAGATGTTGCTAGTCGCAATTTTCGCCGCTGTGAGTTCCACGGTGACTGGGATTTTCATCAGCCATCATCTCGATGCCTCGACGGGTGGCTGCATCGTGCTGGTGCAGGCGCTCGTGTTCGTGGCCTCGCTATTTTTCGCGCCGAAACATGGGATCGCGAGGAGTTAGGCGGTGAGCTCGTGTTGATTCAGATCGGAGGATTGAAAGATCCTCGGCAGTCTTGGTGTTTCGATCAAATGATGAAACCCCTGATGAGCTTCATGTTTGCGTTCTCCCCGCTATTCGCAGCGGAGTTATCTCCGGTGCTATCGTTACCAGAAACGCCGCAACCTGTTCTCGGTCCAGATTCCAAAGTGAAGAACGGCGTGCCCAAGGGGACGATGACCCAGCACGAATGGAGAGACTCCAAAGTATTTCCCGGAACCGTCCGCAAATACGCGGTCTATCAGCCAGCGCAGTATGATCCGAAGAAGCCGACGCCCGTGATCGTCTTCCAAGACGGGCACAACTACGCGAAGCTCGACGGCGAGTTCCGCGTCCCTGTCGTTCTCGACAATCTAATCGCCGCTCGCGACATCCCGCCGATGATTGCGATCTTCATCAACCCGGGCCATGTCGCGACGGAATTGCCCAAGGAGCCGTGGAAAAGCAGCAACCGCAGCGTGGAATACGATACCTTGTCCGACGCTTACGCCCGCTTTTTGATCGAGGAAATTTTGCCTGAAGTCGGAAAAACCTTCAACCTGACTAATGACCCCGATCAGCGAGCGATTTGCGGCATGAGCTCGGGCGGCATCTGTGCGTGGACAGTCGCGTGGCAACGGCCAGATGCTTTCCGCAAAGTGATTTCTCAGATTGGTTCATTTACTAACATTCGCGGCGGTGATACCTATCCGGGAATGATTCGCAAGACGGAGAAAAAACCGATTCGCGCATTTTTCCAAGAAGGCATCAACGATCTCGACAACCCGCACGGCTCTTGGCCGCTGGGCAACATGCAGATGGAGGCGGCACTGAAGTTCGCCAAATACGATTTCCGCTACGTCTGGGGCCATGGCGGCCATGAAGGTAAACATGGCGGTGCGATTTTCCCCGATACGATGCGCTGGATCTGGCGTAAATAATTCTAACAATATCCGCATGATCAAAACCACCTGCCTCCTGATCCTGTCATTCACCGCCGCCCTCGCCCAAGAGAAGGCCCCTGACCCATCGACCGCCGGATGGGTTTCCATCGGAAAGGACGATTTCGTTTCGGTGAATGGCAAACCCGACACCTGGCGTTGGGCGGACGATGGCGTCCTCCATTGTTCCGGAATGCCGATCGGGGTGATGCGGACGAAGAAGCAATACCGGAATTTCGAAATGGCGATCTCCTGGTGCCATCTGAAGGACGCGGGCAACTCGGGGGTCTTCGTCTGGGCATCAGAAGAAGCTCTCGCAAAACTAACAAAACCCGGCCTGCCTGACACCGGCATTGAAGTGCAGGTGCTGGATCTAGGCTACACCGCTTCCTACGAAAAGTCGTCCGGGAAAAAGGGCGATTGGTTCACCTGCCATGGCGATGTCTTTCCTGTGGGCACGTCCACCATGACGCCGTTTCCTCCTTTGTCACCCAACGGCAGCCGCAGTTTTCCAAAGAAAAATACGACCAAGGGTTTCGGCCAATGGAACCACTACCTCATCCGCGCCGTTGACGGTGTCGTCCGCCTCTGGGTGAACGGCGAGGAAGTCTCCGGCGGTGAAAAGTGCAACCCCTCGTCCGGCTATCTGTGCCTGGAATCCGAGGGGTCGCCGATTGATTTCAAGGACATCAAGATCCGCGATATCGCCGCGCCTGCTAAATTACCACCGCATTAACCTTCAACTTAAAAAATACCGTCGAAATAAGGTCATCGTGCCGCCACCATTTTCGCATGAGGAACCACATCCGATGGCAGTTGTGTTCTAGTCTTCAAGATTCGTGGATTCCTAGACCAAGAGTTGGGGCGCTTGCGCGGTGAGCGGCTGGACAAATATCAGAGTAAAATATTCATCCCGCGAATGTTGCCGGTCACATTTCGTGCATCAAGACGTCTTCCGCGTTTTCATCAAAACACAACATGCCGCAACAAGGAGTAATCCCACTCCTCCCAACAGCCACTTCAACTTATCACTCGGAGGCGTGGGGCTAGCGGATGACAAGTGGGATTCAAAAGGAATGACTTTTAGCGATTTTTTAGTCACGGGTGAATTGGGTAAATCCTTCGGCGGATTGATGAGCGTGATAGTCTCCCAAGTGCCATCTGGCTTGAACCGATATTCCATTTTCTGACCTGCGAAGGAGAAGGCTAGTTCACCAGATTTGACTTTGGCATACCATACCCGTTGCAAGGCGAGAGCATCGCGCCAATTGTGGAGGCCCGGCTTTTTAGCGACTGGAGGATTTCGCAGACCGATTTGTGAAAGTGCCATACAAGCCACGAATGAGTTCTCCGGCAAGAAACTGGAATCCGAAGGGGGGGGGGTATCCCGCTCGTCGTCAAGATAGTGTCCAAGAACCTGAATAGTCCCGGGGCTTGGTAGATGCATGAGTGTGTCAGTCAAATACCATTCTCTCCACCGATTGTAGGTGGCGCGTGCTTCAGGCTTGAAGCGCTCTTCGGTTTTCCGAATGCGCTCGACTTTATCTGCGAAATACTGAGCGTGGCCGGGAATAGAGAGAAGAGCTGACTGAGCTTGGTAATATGTATCGTGCCACCTAGAATCAGGATTGTTAGGCATCTGAGAACCAAATTTAATTAGATAATCACGCAAGTGATTTATTTTCAAATTAATGTCTGGGTTACTTTGCCATTTTTCAATTTCTATCTGGCATTTTTGGTACCAAGCTTGAGCCTCTTTTGGGTCTTTGGGGGCGGATATAGCTCTTGCATCGCAAGAAAACCATAGAATAGCTGCTAAGATGAAATAAATTTTCATTGGGTTGGGTCATCAATATTTATTTTCATCCAACTCTCTGCGGTATCCCATTCAGATTTGACGATTAGATCCGCATTGTAGCCGCGCTGGTCGCCACTGGTCATCAGTCGTCGAGTGCGGTCCGTGCCTTCCAGTGGCGCAGGGCCACCTCCTTGATTCGGGTGTCCTACGCCGATGATTCGGTGGCCCATCTCGTGCACCATCCCATCGAGCACATCGGAATTCCACACGGGAAAAAGATCCGCGAGTTCCGCAAGGTGAGCGGGGTTGTTGAGATCGATTGGAATGGTATAATGGCGCGGCTTTGAAGTGGTCAACACTAGCGGTTTTACCCCAGGCGGCGCAAATCCGGTTATTAGGTTTGTGCCATCCACGTAGGCGACCCCTCCAATCAGGATAACAACGAAATCCGCGTCTGCATCCACGCAACTGGCGATCAAACCCGTGTGCTCTGCGGACTGCGAAGTTAATACGCTGTCACCATTGGGATGCCCCGGCACGGCCGGATCATAGTCGAAAATCTGTTCCGGCCTATAGGTGGGTTCTGCAGCCCAAGCATTGAGTTGGTAGCCATACACCTTGTTAATTTCCTTAATCATATCGGTTTTAGTGGGCAAAACGATCGCCGCTGCACTCGCACCTTTTTTCACTGGAAATACGGTTACTTTGAGAGTTCGCTTCTTCATGGTTTTGACTCGGATAGGCAAATCGACTGCTTCTTTTGCTATGCCGATTTTGAAGACCGGAGTGTTGTCGATGGTCTCCGAGCCTGTGCCAGCCCACGTGACAATGGGGGGAGGATCTGCGGTGCTCAAGCTGGTGGTGTCGGGACTCAAGGGATTCGGAGTCGCATTTGGGCAGGTAATTTCGAGATCCGTCGCCGGCTCGACTGGAATATTGAAGTGCATGTCATCGGTGAGCGGGAACGACACGCCGTTGACGACGACTGTGCCACCAGCGGGGGCCATGATCCAGGATTTGGCTTGATAACCAATATCTGCCGGATCAGCGGTGATGGAGACGCTGTCAACTCCAGTTGCATCAGTGTTGTCTTTGATGGCAACCGGGACAAGGAAAGCCTTCTTGCCGGATACGATGTCTTCTTCATCGCCGTGTTTTTCGGTGGTGAACACGGCTTGGCGGTTGTCCAAGAGCCAGTGGTCTTTCACCATGATAAAGTTATTTTCGCCCGATTCATCCTCCGTTTGTTCTACTGCTACGGAGGTGGGCTGGCCGTCCACGGTGGCTTCCCAGTCGTAGTCGGGCTTGTTGTCGTTTTCTTCTAGATAAGTAGGTTCAGTGCCGAGGTGGCTGATAGAGGTCTCGTAACGGTTCCATTTACGCAGTTTCAAGGTCGCGGTGGCTTGCTGGCCGTAACCAGGACTGGCGAGGCTGATTGTCCGGTGGTCATCGGGGCCTAGCCCTTTGATCGTCAGTTTCCATTTTTCTGAGTAGCTTTCGCTTGGATCGCTCACGGTGAAGGGGAGATCAAGCAATTGGTTGGTGGGAGGCGGATCTCCGCCATCGGTAGGGTCGTTAGGATTGGAGCCTTGTGTAACTTCTGTCAGATCGCCGGTGCCGTCGTTGTCGCTGTCGGCATCGTTTGGATCACAACCGTTGAGCCATTCTTGGAAGTTATTGAGGCCGTCGGTGTCTGGATCGCCGGTGCTGCCGGCGGGGCCGGTGGCGTCTTTCGGGTTGAGGGCGTACTGGACTTCCCAACCGTCGGGAAGGGCATCGCCATCGGTGTCGTGGTTCGTCGGTATGGTGAGATGAGTGGTGATTTCAGCAGCATCGGAGAGGCCATCGGAGTCAGTGTCGGCTTTGATGGGATTCGTGTGGTGGATTTTAAATTCAGCTTGGTTTGTAAGGGTGTCTCCGTCCGAGTCTTCCACTCCATCGAGAGTCCCGTCATTATCGGTATCACTGTCCATGGGAGCGAGGCCGAGTAGTTGTTCTTGAGCGTTTGTTAGGCCATCATCGTCGGGATCGGTAGTGCTGTTATAGACGAGCGGGTCGAATCCGTTGGCCAGTTCCCAGCCATCGCGCAGCGTGTCGCCGTCAGTATCAGCTGTCCATGGCCACGTATGGTGGACGCGAAGTTCAGCCAAATTGTTGAGTTGGTCACGGTCGAGATCTTCCTGTGCGTCAGACATGCCGTCACCATCGGTGTCAGCTATTATCGGGTCGGTAAAAGTGGAATAAGCTTCTTCGGAATCGGTTAAACCATCAGCATCCGAGTCGCTGCTAGTGGGGTTGCTGCCATACCAGTATTCTTCGAGATTAACTATGCCATCAGCATCAAGATCGCCATAAGCCCCATTGAGAGGGTCGATACTGCCGTCATCATTGGGATCGAGACCGTATGCGCGTTCGTAGGCGTCAGGGATGCCGTCGTGATCGGTATCGGCATCGAGAGGATCGGTGGCGTAGCTGGCTAACAGGGGCGCGGGAGGTTTGATTTCGTCGATGTTGGAAATGCCGTCTTCATCGAAGTCCGCAGTGTCGATGGTTCTCCCGGATGGGACGGGGAGATCAGTGGGCTTCAGGCGGAAGAAGGATTTTGAGGCGGTGCCATCGACTTCGTAGCTGATGAGTGCCTCGTTTCCGGCTTCGATGATAGGCGCCCAGGACCATTTGCCGAGAGGGTTGTTCGTGTCGGAGATTTGAACGAAGTAGGTGCGATTGGCGTAACCATACCAGCGGACAATTTTACCGGTGGGGAGGGTAATAAATTCGCAGGGATTTTCGCCGGGAGGAGGTGGCTGTGCGTGAGTTGCCGGTGCCCCGAGGAGGAGAAACAAAACGGGTAGCACGATGCTGAACGCCGCACGCCTCACAAGGAAATCCGAAATCGGTAGGGTGAAGAAAGAGTTCATCGTGTAGTTCCTTTCTCGGGGGTGGGATTTCCAAGATAGCGGCTGCCGCGGTGGGGGCGAAGCCAGACGGTTTCGTTGCGCAGGACTGGCGGGTGGGCTTTTTCCCACTCCGCGGCGGCCTGGTGATAGACGGCGCGCTTTTGCTGATAGGTGATCAGGCGGGATTTTTCGTTGGCTATGAGGTCTCGTAGGAGAGTGGCGGTGGCGGTGCCGATGGGATCTTTGGCATTGCCCCGGATGATGGTTACGCTGTTAGGGGCGGCTTCGGGTGGCTTTGGGATGGGAAGCTTTGAGAATTGGCGGCGGTAGATGGGGATGACGCCGGGAGGAATGAACGAGAGCTGATAGATTTTCCCGTTGCTGGTGAACTGGGCAAGCCCGGCGAGGAGGTTGACGTCAAAGCCGCAGATGGCTTCGTAGGATTCTGTGGAATCGGGGTGCCGCCAGCGGAGGATGCTGACGCCGTTTTCATAGACCTCTGCGCTAAAATTAAGAAAGCATCTGCGTCTTTCGGTATTGCGTGCGAGCTCTTCCGGGCTGAGTTGGCGGGGTGGGCGTTGCTCGACCACGACTGGGGCGGGAATGTCCGGGAGGTCAGACGCCTCACCACGGAGGATGGTGAGGGTGTGGGAATTTCCGGCAGGGACGGTGACGGAGGCATCCACTCGCATGTTTGGGACTTCTTTTTCAAAGGGCGGAGCGGGAGGAGCGAAGGCTGAGACATTGAGGGTTGCCGCAATGTGTGGGGTAGTGGACTGAACTTGTTTCGCAGCGTCAGGAGGCTCGGTCTGGGCGGATCCAATGATTGAATATCCGACAAATGTAAGGGCGAAGGAAAGAAGTGCTCTCATCATGGTAAAAATTGGAACGGGAGGAAAAACTGAATAAATCACCTTTTCTTGATAGAAGCGATGAAAGCGACCCAGGCTGTCTGGTCAAGGAAATTGGTAGACGACTGAGTCTCGTAACTGACCTGAATATCGAACCCCAACTGATTTACCGCTGATGTTCAGCATACCTGGCTATGGATGCCGGAAGCTGGGCGGAACAATTGCGGCGGGCACTGCCCGGCGAACTGACAAAACTAAGGGAGGCTCGCGGGCTTTCAAAGAATGAGTTGTCAGCCAGAACCGGCCTCGCAAGATCCTTCATCACCACTTTGGAGCAAGGCGGTGCAAGTCCTTCCGTGGAATCTTTGGGAAGGATCGCATTCAGCCTGGGGATATCACCCGGAGAAATTCTCAAACGCGCTGAAAAGCAGCTAACTCAAGTGCCGCGATTTAAAAAAGCCTCGCAATAGGGCTCCTCAGGAAAGCCGTGCTGCTAGAAGCTCGCGCTGGAAGATGAGTTCCTTCGGCAAGTGGTCGTAAAGGTCGATGAAGAGTTCTCCTTGGCTGACGAGTTCGGCTTTCCACTCGGTGCGGTTGAACGCCATGCACTTGTCATAGGTTTCCTTGGTGAAGCCATCGAGGCCCTCGATGTTGAAATCCTCGAAGGCCGGCGTCCAACCGATCTGGGTTTCATAACCGGCGGCGGCGCCGTTGCAGCGTTTGAAGATCCACTCAAGCACGCGCATGTTTTCACCGTAGCCGGGCCACAGGAAGGAGCCATCCTCGTCCTTGCGGAACCAGTTGACGTGGAACAAGCGTGGCAGGTTCGTCAGATAGCGGCGCATTTCTAACCAGTGGCCGAAGTAGGCACCCATGTTGTATCCGCAGAACGGCAGCATGGCCATCGGATCGCGGCGGACCTTGCCGATGGTGCCCGCGGCGGCGGCAGTCATTTCCGATCCCATGGTGGCACCGACGTAAACGCCGTGGCTCCAGTTGAAGGCCTGATAGACCAGCGGCATGGTGGTGGGACGGCGGCCACCGAAAACAATCCCGTCGATAGGTACGCCTTCCGGATTCTGCCACTCGGGGTCGATGGTCGGGCATTGCACGGCGGGTGCGGCGAAGCGGGCGTTCGCATGGGCGGCGGTGCGCCCGCAATCGGGCGTCCAGTCCTGGCCGGTCCAGTCGATGAGGTGCGCGGGTTTCTCCTTGGTCATGCCTTCCCACCAGACGTCGCCGTCGTCAGTTAGGCCGACGTTGGTGAAAATGGTGTTCTCCTTCATCGAGTCCATTGCGATGGGATTGGTCTCGTAAGCGGTTCCTGGGGCGACGCCGAAGAATCCGGTTTCCGGATTGATCGCGTGCAGCTTGCCATCCGCGTGAGGCCACAGCCAGGCGATGTCGTCACCGACGATGGAGGTTTTCCAGCCAGCATCCTGATAGGCCTTCGGCGGGATGAGCATGGCAAGGTTGGTCTTGCCGCAGGCGGACGGGAAGGCGGCGGTAAGATAGGTCTTGGTGCCGTCCGGCGCATGGATGCCGACGATAAGCATGTGCTCGGCCATCCATTGGTGCTCGTGGGCGATGTTGGAGGCGATGCGCAGGGCAAGGCACTTTTTTCCTAACAAGGCATTGCCGCCGTAGCCGGACCCATACGACATGATCTCGCGGGTCTCGGGGAAATGGACGATGTACTTGTCATCGTTGCATGGCCAGACGGCGTCGGCTTGGCCGGGTTCCAGTGGCGCGCCGACGGAATGAAGGCAGGGGATAAAATAACCGTGGCCATCGCGTTTTTTGGGAATCGTGCCGGTGGATTCATCTTCCAGGCGTTTTAAGACATGGCTGCCCATGTGGCACATGATCCGCATACTGAGAACGACATAAGGGCTGTCGGAAATTTCCACCCCGATCTTGGCGAGCGGCGAATCAAGCGGACCCATGCAGAAAGGAATGACATACATCGTGCGGCCCTTCATGGACCCGGCGAATTTCGTCTTCAACTTGGCGCGCATCTCGGACGGCTCGGCCCAATGATTGGTGGGGCCTGCCTGGTCGGGGCGCTTGGAGCAGATGAAAGTGCGTTCCTCCACGCGGGCGACATCGGATGGCGTCGAGCGGGCGAGGAATGAGTTCGGGCGTTTTGCCGGGTTGAGCCGGGTGAAGGTCCCCTTCTCGACCAGTAGTGAGGATAGACGGTCCCACTCGGCTTGCGATCCGTCACACCACTCGACGGAGTCAGGGGTGCAAAGGTCAATCATGTCATCGACCCATTTCTGCAGGGCGGTATGGGAAGTGTAAGAAGCGTTGTTCATAGCGAGATCATTCAATCTTCCATTTGCTCTGATGGCAATGCGATCAGGCAAATCGAGCTGATATTATCAAGAAACGCGCAGGGCGGTGAAACGGATCTGTTTCGGCCTACGCTCATCTGAAGTAGCTGTTTGGCCTGCGAATTTGACGGCAGTCGTTGGTTCGCAGCGTGCTTCGCAGCATCGGGGTTGCAATTTCAGGAAATCTGTCCTAACTCCCGGCGTCCTGTTCTCCGTCCTATGACCTCGATTCGAATTGCCGCCCGGTTTGCCGCCGCCATCACCCTCCTTTTGTTGGCGAGCTGCGCCAATCAGAAGCCCACCCCCCAGACGACCAAGGACGGGAAATTCGTAAACCCCTACCCGGTGGGCACTTACGACCATTTCAAGGCCGAGCAGAACTATTTGAAAACGAAAGCGGTCTGGACCAATGAAGAACTGCTCTCCAGAACCAACGCCGAAAATTCCTCCATCGTCATCAGCCTCGACAAGCAACGTGGCTTTCTCATGAACGGCGAGGAGGTGGTCATCGACTATCCGGTTAGCTCTGGAGTGCCGAGCCGTCCCACGCCTCCGGGCACCTATTATATTCTCGAAAAAACCGTGGACAAGCGGTCGAACAAATACGGCAGGATTTATGACGCTGCCGGAGATGTGGTCAACAGCGATGCGGACTCCACCACCGACACGATTCCGGAAGGCGGGAAATTCGAGGGTGCCGCGATGCGCTATTGGATGCGGCTGACCAATGACGGAATCGGTCATCACATCGGGCCGCTTCCCTCGAGCCGCCGGCCCGCCTCCCATGCCTGCATCCGCGGTCCGAGTACCACCATGCCGGTCGTCTATTCCAAGGTGAAACTCGGAACGCGCGTGGTCGTCGAATAAGACGAATTTTGAAATGAAAAGGCCCGGATGGTTTCAGCATCCGGGCCTTTTTGTTTCAATCAATAACGGGAATCACCGCGTTCACTCGTCGTTTTCCTCTTCCTTGATGAACTTCTTGTGGCCCTCTTTCTTCATGGTCTTGAGTGACTCGACGATCTTGGCGACTTCTTCGACCTTTCCGGCGAGGAACGCACCCTCGACTTCGCAGAGAATGACATAGAGTTTGCCCGTCATCGTGCGGTACTCGTTAAGGGCCTTCGCCTTTTCCGGACCCTCTGGCATTTCCTTGATCAGCTCGGGGATTTCCGCGGCGGACTTGAGTGCGGCTGCCTGCGCCGCGCGGGCTTCCGTTGCCCCCTTCACCGGATCGGTCTCGCGGCGGAAACCTTTGAACGCATCGTCCATGGCTTCCATCTGCTTGGCCAAGGCCGTTTCTTCTTCACTCTTATCTTGGGCCCTCGCGGGAACCAGCATGAGACCCATCGCGCAACCCAACAAAATGATCTGTTTTTTCATACGCGACGATTACGCACGAAAACCGGCGGCCTTTCCAATCGTAATTTTCCCGTTTATTTAGCAGCAGAAATCACCGATGGTCGCGGGCTTGAAAGGCAAGTGGATGAAATGGCGGCGGTGGCTCCGGCTGCTTGGCGCGATGGTGCTGCTCACGGTGCTCGGGTGGTTCGTGGTCCCTTTCGCCGTGCCCCTGCCGGTCGGGCTGAAAGAAAATCCGAAGTCTTCACCCGTCTTACTCGATCGGCACGGCAGGCTGCTCCTTCACTTGGCGTTGCCGGATTCTACCCGCGCGGCACCGGTCCCGTTTGAGAAAATCCCGGCCGACCTGATCGCCTGCACGCTCGCAGCGGAGGACAAACGCTTCAACGATCACGGCGGCATCGACCTGCTTGCCACGCTGCGGGCTGGGCTGGATTTACTTTCCCAACAACGAGTGGTCTCCGGCGCGTCCACCATCACCCAGCAGCTCATCAAGATTTCGTCGCCGCCGGCACGGCGTGGACCGTTCACCAAGATCCGCGAGGCACTGGCCGCGAGACATCTGGAAATGTCGTGGTCAAAACAACAAATCCTCGCCGCCTATCTGAACCGCCTCGATTACGGAAACCTCCGCATCGGTGCCGCCGAGGCCGCCCGATTTTATTTTCAAAAGCCTCTGAGTGATCTGTCGCTCGCCGAGTGCGCGCTGCTCGCGGGGCTGCCACAGGCTCCATCGCGGCTCAATCCGATCCGCCATCCGGCGAGGGCGACCGTTCGCCGCAACACCGTGCTCAATCGGCTGGCAGCCATCGGAAATCAAAATCCAGCACGGATCGCCACGGCTCTAACCGAACCGGTCAACCTGCGACCACTCGTTGAGAAACAACCCGCGCCGTGGCTTGCCCAGATCCAGAATCCGACGTTGCAAGTCCGGACCACGCTCGATTTACCGCTGCAAAACGATATCCAGACGATCGTCCGCGAAGAGACCGCCAAGCTCAAGGAGGCCAACCTCCGCCACGCCGCTGTTGTCATCATCGACAATCCAACCGGCGAGATCCTGGCCCTGGTGTCGTCCTCCGATTGGAACGACCCGCAGGGTGGCCAGATCAATGGGGCTCTCCTCCCGCGTTCGCCCGGCTCCACGCTCAAGCCCTTCACCTATCTGTTAGCAATGGAGCGCAACCACCGGATCCCCGCGTCGATCCTGGCGGACATCCCCAGCCCGTTCCGCACGCCGCAGGGGGTGGATCTGCCTGAAAACTACGATCGCAGCTACCGGGGGCCGGTCACCCTCCGCACCGCCCTGGCGTGTTCGCTCAATGTCCCGGCGCTGCGTGAGCTGAATTCCCTCGGTGGGCCGAAGCCGCTTCAAGAGCTGTTGGAAAACCTCGGCATCACCACTCTCGGCACTGATCCCCATCTCCACGGACTCGGCCTGACACTCGGCAACGCCCCAGTGAGGTTGTTGGAACTGACCAACGCCTACGCCACCCTCGCCCGGTTAGGGAATCACTATCCCCCCGTTCTCTTCCCTTCAAAGTTGGATGTTGGACGTTCGGTGTTCGATGTTCAAAGCGCCTGGCTCATCGCCGACATTCTATCCGATTCCGCCGCCCGTGCGCCTTCGTTCCCGCCGGGTGGTCCGCTTGATCTCCCGTTCAAGTGCGCGGTGAAAACCGGCACCTCGTCCGACTTTCATGACAATTGGTGCATCGGCTTCACCCCGCGATTCACCGTGGGCGTGTGGGCGGGAAATTTCGAGCAGCAGCCGATGAAGGGCATTTCCGGCATTGCCGGTGCCGGGCCGATTTTCCAGCGGGCGATGCTGCGGCTTCACAAGGACACCAAGCCCACCTGGTTCGAGCGTCCTAACAGCATTGTCGATGTCACCATCGATCCGCGCAACGGGAAGCTTGTAGCCGCTGGTGCGAGGAACGCCCGCCTGGATCTTGCTCACCAGGACCAGCTCCCGCCTTACGCCGGCGCGACGGACTACGATGCCGGTGGTAAGGCGTTGCTGGATCCCACTTACGCCGCTTGGTTCACCAGTCCTCACAATGTCCGCTATCACGAGCTCGGCCTCGACCCTGCGGTGCCCGCGCGGGAGCGGTTGCGCATCATCAGCCCGGCCGCTAGCGCCACATTTTTGTTAGATCCTGAGATCCCGTCCGGCTCCGACAAGCTGCGGCCCGTCACCAATCTGCCCGGCACCGCGCGCTGGCAGTCCGACACCCTGCGCATCGAGCCCGGCAGCCCCGAGCCAGTCATCCATCTCACGCCCGGTACGCACATCGTCACCGCCACCGATCCCGCAACCGGCACCGTCCACACGCTGACCCTTCGCGTGAAGTCGCTTTAGCGGGTGGATTGCCTCTTCGTACGTAGTTTAGCCCTTCAGGGCGTCTTCGTGCGGCATGGAAGACACCCTGAAGGGTTAAACTACCTACAAAGCCCGATTGGAATTTCCCAGCCGTTTTCCAACAGCTTTTCAGTTGCGGCAAAATCGATGGAACGTAACCTGCCCGCATGATTACTGAACTTCTTCCTTTTGCTCAAATGGCCTACGTCCAAGGAGGCGGCCAGGCTGGCGGCGGATTCTCGATGACCTACATCGTGATCATCGGCGTTTCCATGTTGGTGAGCTTCCTCATCAGCGGCACCCTTAAGCGTCGTTTTACCGAGTATTCCCAAATCCCCATCCGCATGACGGGCGCCGAGATCGCCGAGAAAATGCTCCGCGATAACGGCATCACCGATGTGAGGGTACTCAGCACCCCCGGCCAACTCACTGACCATTATGATCCGATCAAAAAGACGGTGAACCTCAGCGAACCGGTCTATCACATGAATTCCGTCGCCGCGGCCGCCGTCGCCGCGCATGAATGCGGCCACGCCGTGCAGCACCAGCAGGCTTATGTGTGGCTCGGGATGCGCTCGAAAATGGTCCCAGCCGTCCAGTTTTCCAGCAATATGCTCAACTACCTGATGTGGGCGAGTATTCTGGGAATGGGCTTGTTCAGTAACTCCTACATGCTCTGGGCGTGGGTGGTCCTCTTCGGCATCACGACGTTGTTCTCTATCGTCACGCTGCCCGTCGAGTTCGACGCCAGCAAGCGGGCCCTCGTCTGGATGGAGTCCAGCGGCATCGCCTCGAGCATCGAGCACGAACGCGCGAAAAACGCCCTCTTCTGGGCCGCCATGACCTACGTCGCCGCTGCCGTCGGCTCGATCGCGCAATTCCTGTATTTCCTGATGCAGGCGCTCGGCCGCAGGGAATAACCTAGGGGGCGTGGACATTCCTGTCCACGAAGCCGATGCGAGGTGAAATGAATCGGGCGAAGCTCTCCTCGTTCTCCTCCCATCGGCCTAGCGGCGAAAGCCCCATCCTCCTTTGGCGCTTGCCCGGAAGTGGCGGGGCGGGACATGTTCCTGCCGACGATGAAGGAACAAATCGAAGAACTCGAACGCTGGGGAGCGGATGTGATCTTCGGTCGCGCCAAAGGTTTCCGGGCGACGATGATGCGCTTCGCCATGCGGGTGTTCTCCGGGATTTTCCGGATCATCGTCCAGCTGAGGCTTCGCCGCTACCGCAAGGGTTGGAAACCGCAGGCGCATCTCGGGACGCAGGTGGTCGCCATCGGCAACATCACGGTGGGCGGCACGGGCAAGACGCCGGTCGTCGAGCTCCTCGCGAAATCCCTGCGCGACCGAGGCCGCAGCGTTGCAATCCTCTCCCGCGGCTACAAAAGCAAGAAGTTGGACCGCCCGCAAAAGTGGCAGGACGGCAAGGGCCGCGCCATTGCGGGCGACAAGATGCCGAAGGTCGTCTCGACCGGCAGCGCATTGTTGCTGGATTCGAAATACGCCGGCGACGAGCCGTTCATGCTCGCGAAAAACCTCGATGGCGTTTCGGTGGTGGTGGACAAGAACCGGGTGAAGGGCGGGTTGTTCGCAGTCGGCCAGTTAGGGGCCAACACGCTGCTGCTCGACGACGGGATGCAGTATCTCGATCTTGCGCACTCCATCGACATCGTGCTGATCGATTCCGGGTCGCCGTTCGGGACAGAAGCGCTGTTGCCGCGCGGCACCCTGCGCGAACCGCCGAAAAACCTTCGGCGGGCGAGCTACATTCTCATCACCAAGTGCGACGGCAGCTCGAACGACGCACTGATTTCCCGCATCCGAAAATATAACAGAACGGCGGAGATCATCGAGTGCACGCACGGTCCGATCTATCTGGAAGACGTCTTCACTCGGGAACGCCAGCCTCTGGAATTCCTCAAGGACAAGTGGGTCGGGGCAATCAGCGCGATCGCCGTGCCCGAGGCGTTCGAGGGCTCGTTGGAAAGGCTCGGTGCGCGGGTGGAGATCCGGCGGCGTTTTTCCGATCACTATCGGTTTTCGCGCAGAGAAGTGGAGCAATTCATGCAGCGCTGCGTGGAGCGGGACATGCAGTTGATCGTGACCACGGAGAAGGACGCCGTGCGCTTCCCGAAGCCGGGCTCCATCGATGTGCCAGTGGTTTTCCTGCGGATCGAGGTGGAGATATTAAAAGGTCAGGAAATCTGGGATGAACTGGTCGACCGCATCTGCAACCCGCCGCCGGCGTTCCAGTCCGTGCTGCGGAACCGGGATGCCTACCGGCCGTGATGTGGAGATACT
>JANOQR010000056.1:0-10781 GCA_031414935.1 Luteolibacter sp. | reverse complement strand
CCTCGGCATCACCGCGCTCTGGCTCACACCGGTGGTGAAAAATGTCTGGCGATCCGGCTACGATCTCGGCGGCTGGAAAACGGGCTATCACGGCTACTGGACGCAGGATTTCTTGGACATTGATCCACACCTCACCAGCTCCACCTCGCTCAGTGGTGAGCCGTATTCTAACGACGCTGATGGCCGCATGAAGCACTACCAAGACTTCGTCAAACTCGCTCACTCCAAGGGCATCAAGGTGATTCAAGACGTGGTCCTCAATCACGCCGGACCCGTGTTTTTCTACGATGCAAATGGCGACGGCAGCTTCGATGTGAGCAAGAAGGACGAGTGGATCCAGCCCTTCAAACGCGAAGGTTTCCACGCATCAGCGAAATGGGCGAACATCCCAAAATGGAACGCTGCAATGACCCAGCCCGACGGCCCTAGAAATCTGCTGGCAGCCTCCATTGCCACCCGCGGCACACTCGCCAATCTCGACAGCTACGGTCGCAAAGGTTTCTCGGATCATAGCCTCGGCGCGAAAGACGGCGAAGAAGTGATGTGCGACTTTTTTTCCCTGCGCGACTTCTGGACCGCTCCCGGCGGCGAGCACTTCGACGCGCTCGTCGATGAGTTCGTGGAAATCTATCATTTTTACCTAACCACCATCGGCGTGGACGGCTTACGGATTGATACGGTGAAACACGTTCATCAAGAGTTCTGGGACGCCTTCACCGCCCGCTTGCGCTCCCGCCTCGGTCCCGCCGCCGCAGATAAGCTGCTATTTGGCGAAATTTACGATGGCGATCCTGCGGTGTTAGGACGCTACACTTGGCGCACGGACGCGCAGAAAAATAAGACTCCAGTTCTCGATTCCGTGCTCGATTTCAACTTCTGCTTCAGTGCTCGCGAATACCTCCGTCAGCCCGGTAGCCACTTCGGTTCGCCAGCCGCCATGGAAAAATCCCTCATCACTCGCAGCGCGAACGATCCCAAAACAGGCCGCCCGTTTTTCAATCCCACCCCAGGCACCGATGGGCTGAACTCCCAACAGAAAATGATCACCTTCATCGAGAATCACGATGGCTTGAACCGCTTCCGAGTCGCAGGAATCACCGCCCAGCGCAACCGCCTCGCGCAAGGCTTGCTGATGACTTTGCCCGGCATTCCGTGTCTTTACTACGGCACGGAGTTCGCGCTGCTAGATGAAGGCGGAAAAATCGGTGAGGACGGCGAGACCGGGCGGCAGATGTTCTATCAGCGCGAAAGCGGCCCCAGCATCGCGCAAGTGAAGCAGTCGCTCTCATTCACGGAAATCAAAGCCCTCGCCGATCTGCGAGAAAAGCATCCCGTCCTCCGCACGGGAAATTTCATCCCGCTCTGGGGCGACAGCGGATCAGGCAGCGAGGATGACGGAGTTTTCGCCTTCGCCCGCGCCACGACAGATGGTGAGTCGTTCGTCATCGTCGTGCTCAACGCCTCGGATCAGAACCGCATCACCGCCACCGCCCAACAAGCAATGCGTTTGCCGAAAACTCTGAAGGCCGAAGGAAAAATCTTGCGCCCCGTGCTCACCATCGGCAGTGGGAAATCCGCAGTAGATCTAGCAATTCTTGCCACAGGTGAGCTGCGCTTACCCGTGCCTGAGTCCAGCTTGGTGGTCTTCTCGGCAGAGCCATGAAACCCACCTCACTCCGAACTCACACGAAGCTGAATCGACTTCACCGCCAGAGCCGCACCCGATGAAGCACCCACTCGGATTTCATCAAAACGAGTTCCCAGCACGATTTTCCCACTGCAAAACGCGGGTTTGAGCGGCACTCCACCTTCGTGCAAGCTCACCGCGCCCGTGCGCGAATCGTAGCGCAGCGTCATCATTCCCGGGCCACTCACTGAATGCTCCGGCACGATCACGGGAGCACCTTGTTTCACATCGAGCGCCCACATTGATCCCGCGCCAAACGGATCGCCGAAGAACAAAACCTCCCGACCTCCACTGAAAAAACTCATGCCTGCCCAGCCGTCGGTATGAAATTCACCCTCGGCAGATTTCCCCACATCCAGAGTCGCTAACATCACCGTGCTGCCCACATCCGCATCCGATAGCGCATGAAATACTGAGTAGTTTTTTCCGTCGATTCGCCCATCGCTGATCTCTGGGTTCCCATAAGTCACCCGCCATTGTGATTTCTCTAGCGGACACGCGATTGATTTGAAACGCCCCAAGTCTTTTGACCGCGGCGAGCCGTCTGCGGGCATCCGCTGAATCAAGCCTGAACTCTGGATACGAATCGCGTCACCAGCTCTCAACGTCATCGACTCACCATCGGAAATCACAGAAATTCTCACCGATCCTTCGATCACCTGCACGACATCATTCCCTCTGTCTCCCACGTCCATCCAGAACTCCGTGCCGGAATCTAACGCCGTGAATCGCGGCGTCGTCACCACCAGCCCGCCACCCGTGCCTCGGCATTGGAAATAGCCGCGCCCGCTCGTGAGATTGAGCTGATTCAAAGCCGGGATCGTCACCTCCGCCGGCCCCTCGATGAGCACAGTCGTGGCTGGTGCGAAAGAAATGCTCGCTCGTCCATGTCTGAGGTGAAGCGTACTACCCTCGCCGATCCCAGTCGCCCCACCGAGGCTCCGCGATGCGCCATCTAACTCCCATCCCGCATCCACCGAAAACGTCACCACAGCCACATCATCGGCACTCGCTTTCCCGATCCACGGCAGCAGCAGCCAGCCAGCGACGCACGCCATGAGAACTGCCGCTGAGATTAGCCAAGCTGGCCGAAATCCACGCCTGCTAGATTCCGTCTCAGCGGCTGAAACTCCATTTCCGCTCCCCAGTTCTTCATGCAGCGTGTGATGAAGTAGCACGTAGCTTTCATACAGTTTTACCAACTCCGGCTCACCGCGCAGACGTTCTTGGAACCGTGCAAACATCTCCTGTGAGAGATCGCCGTCCAGTGCTTGCTGGACCAGTTGATGATCGGACTTTTTCATCGCGAGCTGCGTGCGTTAGCTTGGAGTTCGCGTTCGATGCAGTTCTTCAGCCCCGCCCGCAGCGTGTAAAGAATCGCCTTCAGCGTGCCAGAACTGCGATGCGTTTTCTCCGCGAATTCATGCAGCGGCGAACTCGTCGCGTAGCGGTGATGCAGCAGCTCACGGTCTTTGGGCCGCAGCCGCAGCAGGCATTTCCGCAAGGCGAGATGCCGCTCTTCTAACTCATCCGGCTCGACCTCCGCTCCCGTCGCCATCGCTTCGATCAAGTCATCATCAAACACCAGCCACCCTTGCGCGACCAAGCGCCGCCGATGATTCAAAATATGATAGCGGATCGTCTGAAATGCCCATGCTTTGAAATTCGTCCCCAGCTCGAATGATTCCCGTTTCTGCCACAGCGTGATGTTCACATCTTGCAGTAAATCCCGCACGCCGGAGCTTCCCGGTGCCAGCGAACGGATGTATGCCAGCATCGAAGTCTGATGGTTCGTCAGCTCTCGAACAAATTCCGGTGAACCATCGTCAGCACTTGGGTTTTCGCTCATACTTTGCAAACGTCGGGAAATGTCATGCTCCCTGCAAGTGGTTAAAATCATTCATCAAATTTCACCAAACCGTCGCATCGACATCCGACATTTCCCCATTACCGTGGAAGCATGGTTGGAATCATGAAAATGCCCTCACGCCTCAATTCACGAGGCTTCACGTTGGTGGAGCTACTGGTCGTCATCGCCATCATCGCTGTGTTAGCCGTGCTATCTGTCTTAGGCGCGAATCACTTCATCGAGAGCGGACGCAAAGTGCAAGCAATGGCACAGTTCCGCGATTTCCAAGTCGGCATGACCTTGTTCGAGGGTGACTACCAAAAGCCACCCATCCCATCAAACAAACGGGACACCGGATACGACACGATCTACGGCGACCCCGGTGGAAACTACACCAATCAGTTTCTCGTCTCCGTCCTCGCAGGTGAAGACAAAGACTACCCTTACGGCGGCATCAGTTTCTCAGCGCAGGAAACCAACCCACGCAACGAATCCTACATGGTTTTCCCATTTTCACCTAACAACAAGCTAGGCGTCGGCAAAGACGGCAAACTCTACGATCCATGGGGCCGCGAAATCATGGTCGCCGTGAACAGTTCAATTCCGAGCACTGATGGCGAACTCGTGGATTTCAACGGTGGCCAAAATGATCGCCGACTCCACACTTGGGGCCTCGCAGAATACACCGAGACGAAACCCAAAGAACAAACTTACGTGTTCTGGTCCTACGGCAAAGATGGGAAAAAGGGCAAAAATAATCCGAACGTCGGTGCCGTGGTTCCGCTGCAAGGATCAGACGACGTGATTTCTTGGTAGTCGTGGCCGTAGAGCCACAACTACCCAAGGAAGGACGGACTCCGTTCCGCCACTCCTTGCCTGCTTCAAAAGAGTGACATGGATCACTCAGGCTGTCTTGATCTGCCCATGGCATTTGCACTGCACCCACGACTAGCAGCGGGAGGATTTGAGATCGGAGAAATCGCTGGCTGTGTGCTGCTACTCAAAAACAACGTGCTCTTTCCGTGGCTCTTACTCGTGCCAAAGGTGAGCGAGGAAATCGAAGATTTGCATCAGCTAGATCCGGGCCATTTCATCGAAGTCATGCTCGCCGTGCGGCAGGTCTCCGAGTTTGTATCGAGCCATTTCCAAGTGGAAAAACTCAACATCGGCTGCATCGGCAACCAAGTGCGGCAAATGCACATCCATATCGTCGGGCGTTGCACGGACGATCCCGCGTGGCCCGGCACCGTGTGGGCATTCGATGGCAAAGAGGCTTACACCGAAGAAGAGGTCGCCTCGATCCGTTCCGCCGCTCGTAGCTACCTCAGTTTATCATGAAAATTTTCATTATCCTGTTAGTCAGCAGTTTCCTTCCGCTCCAGGCTCAGAGCGGGGCGAAACTCGTCGCCTCCGCTCGCAAGCAAATCGGCGTCACGCTCCACTACGATCCCGCCTACACCGCTCTCAAATACCCGAACGGTGATGTCCCAAACGAGCGCGGCGTCTGCACCGATGTCCTCATCCGCGCGATGCGTGACGGCCTCGCGATGGATCTGCAAAAACTCGTCCACGAAGACATGGCCACGCATTTCTCTGCCTATCCAAAAAACTGGGGACTCAAACGCCCCGACAAAAACATCGACCACCGCCGTGTCCCGAATCTGCAAACTTGGCTCAAGCGCAAGAGCTACCAACTTCCTCTGCCCAAGCCTAACGAATCCGAGAAATTTCTCCCCGGCGACATCGTCACCTGCACCGTCCCGCCGCACTTGCCGCATGTGATGATCGTCAGCGACAAGAAAACTGCCGATGGCTTTCCGCTAGTGATTCACAACATCGGCGGCGGCACGATGGAGGAAAACATGCTGTTTAGTTTCCCGCTCACCGGGCACTACCGCGTGAAGTAAGGCTATGGGAGTGCCCGTGGGGCCGCGATAGCGGCAATTCATAAAACGCGAAGCCATCCCGCACAGACGGAGCACAGCGAAGTCAAAATCGCGAGCTGGTGGACAAGAACTGGATAGAAGTCCATACTAGTTAGGAAAACGAGCCGGGGGCTGGAAGATGCCCGTTTAAATATGAAACCCGAAGCCTCAACCCGATGAAGGACCGAACCAATAAGGAGGGGATAGCCCCTGGCGACAGACGGACTAAACGATGACGCCAGACGGCGAGACAAATCCGAAAGCTGCCACTGCGATCAGAAAAGGAAACTACCAGCCTGCGCCTGTGCGTCGGGTGTCCATCCCCAAGCCCGACGGGACACAGCATCCGTTAGGCATCCCAACAGTGCTAGATCGCGTGATCCAGCAAGCCGTCGCACAACTGCTAGGTCCGCTTTTCGAAGTGGATTTCAGCACCCATAGCTATGGATACCGCCCCGGACGCTCCGCCTACATGGCGGTCGCCGAGATGGAATCCGGCTGGACAGAAGGCCGCCGCCGCGTCGCTGAAGACCTGCTTGTTCCTCGGCTACCGATTGAATGCACGGGCCAGGCTTGCGTGGACGGATAGAGTGCACCATCGCTTCAAATAGCGGATTCGGCAAATCACCCGTCGCAACCGCGGCCACAACGTTCAGACCAGCATCGACGAGTTGAACTTATACACCTGCGGCTGGCTCAACTACTACAAATTCAGTTCCAGCTACAAAGAGGGTAAGTGGAGTAAACTCGACCCCGCCATTCTTCGTCATGCGGCGGCAGGTTTGCGGCGGCGAGCGGGATCTGCTTCGAGTCGGCGACCACGGGGCGTATTCCGTTGGCGAACTCGATGCACATCTGACGGTCAGTGGGGCTTTTGGTGAATAGTCCGATGAAGTTCACGTCGGCAACGCGCCACGGCTTGGGGACGGTTAAAGAGGACATTCGCGCCCCTTGAGCCACCCGCCCGCGTTCTACCAGATCAAGTCAGGGGTAGCGTTTCCTCTGCTTACCAGATTTTAAGAGAGCGATGAAAATGGATAGAGTCGGCGAGTGACGGCAGCCGCGAGGCGATCAGGGGCAATGAGAATGACGTGAAATCTCAGCTTATTTTCGACGGATCTGCTGGATTGTTTCGCGCAGGCGATCCAGTAGCAGACGCGTCTCGGGGGTGATGCGGTCCAGCCAGAGAAGAACCGCTTCGTCATCGGCCATGGTCGGGACGGTGGCACGGGTGACGCGGTGGTTTGGTAAAAATTTCCGTGCCTCATCTGCGGTGGCGAGATGGAAAAGTCCGGCGTAAAACCATGGCTTGGGATCGTCTAGCGGATCACGGCGGTGGCACATTTCGCGAGCGATTTCACACGAGGGAATCAACCGTCCATCGTCGAGTGCGGTGAGGTGCTCCAGCCAATCATGGGCAGCGTTGTTGAGGTTGTAGTGGACGATCCAAGTGCGGTTGACGAGCTTCGCCCACTCGATGGGGTCCAGATCGTCGATGTCTCGTCTCGCCATCAGTTAGTCCTCCTTGAGCCAGTCACCGTCGGTGAGGCGGTGGGATTCGTCGGTGATGCCGAGCCATTCCCAGACCCATGCCGTGAGTGGCTGGCTATCGCGCTGCATGACGGTGGTGGCGGTGCGACGGTATTCGCTGCCTTCGATTTCGCCTGCGGGAACGCCCTCGAAAACATCGAGCGCGGCGAGCAACTCGGGACCGACGGCGTATGCCTCGCCATGGATTTCATCGCCTGCGTCGTCGAGCACGAGACCGGGATACCAGTCGATGCGATAGAGCCGACCATTCACGGTTCCATTAGAAATAAACTCCGCGCCAGCCATGCGGAAATGGTTCGAGCCGCCGCGCCGGAGCGTGCCGTAAACGAAGACGATCTCTGGCGGCGGTGACATCGGCAATTAGGTGGAAGGCCGATAGCCGATCTCGTTGTCGAGGACTTGGCGTAGGTCATCCAGTCCTGTTTCGCCCTCGGCGGAAATGGGGATGATGTCGATCTTCGGGAAGCGGTCGCGGAAGATGGCGAGATTCTCCGCCGCGCCTTCGAGATCCATTTTGTTCGCGATGATTTTCCACGGGAAGCGCGAGAGTTCGTCGTCGTATTCCTTGATCTCGGTGCGGAGGATTTGCAGATCGGAAATGGGATCGCGGCCCTCGCTGCCGGCCATGTCGATGACGAAAAGCAGCACCCGGCAGCGGGTGATGTGGCGGAGAAATTCGTGACCGAGGCCACGGTTGTCATGCGCTCCTTCGATGAGGCCCGGAATGTCCGCGATGGTGCAACGCCGGTAGCCCGGAAACTCGACCACACCGACGACAGGCTGAAGCGTGGTGAACGGATAGGACGCGACCTTGGGCTTGGCGTGAGAAAGTTTTCCTAGCAGAGTGGATTTTCCGGCGTTGGGAAACCCGACTAACCCGGCATCTGCGATGCGGCGGAGTTCCAGATAGAAAACCGAGACCTCGCCGGGTGTGCCGAGTGTGTGCTCGACGGGAGTGCGGTTCGTGGCGGTTTTGAAATTCCAGTTTCCCTGGCCGGGTTCGCCGCCTTTGCAGAGGACGAATTCTTGGCCGATTTCCGTGAGGTCGGCGATGGGTTCGAGGTCGATGCCCTCCGCGCTGCGCTCGAATTCCACGGCTTCCTGCACGGTCATCGCGTTGCTGCGATAGACGACGGTGCCGGGCGGGACTTTGCCGACGACGCGCTTGCCGCTTTTTCCGGTTTTCCGGCCACCCGCGCCGTTTTTTCCGTCCTCGGCGATGAGCTTGGGATCGTAGTGATAGGCGCGGAGATTGTCGGTGGATGGATCGACGACGAGGATGATGTCGCCGCCCGCGCCGCCGTCCCCGCCATCAGGTCCGCCGCGCGGGACAAATTTTTCCCGACGCCATGAGACGACGCCGTTGCCGCCGTCCCCGGCTTTTCCAAAGATGCGGATATGGTCAATGAACATGGCCGCAGAGTGTCAGCGGAAAGAACGGGGTCAACGGCAATGGTGACGGGAGGGGAAAAAGCCGAGGGCGTTAGGGCGGGACGGCTGCGGTGGTTTCCGCATCATTTCCCAGCAAACTGGAGGAAAGGGGCCTCTCCAGTGCGATGCCTTCAAGGATTCAAAAAAAGGGGCGGACTCTGATCCGCTCCGGACCATGAAAAGCCAAAGAACAAAGGATCACCGCTTCTTTTTGGCGTTTCACGGGCATCGGCGATTCGGAGTCCGCCGTTGCTTGGTTAGCCACTACGAACTTCATTCTGCATGACAATCCGTCCAGATCCTCATTTTGTACCCTTAACGGCATTGGAATATTTTCCGCGCTCCAATCGAAGACTCACCTCGTTTCCGAGATTTGGTCTCAAACAAAAAGTCGCGGCATTGCTGCCGCGACTGAAGACTGGAGTGGTTCTGCGACAGGAGTGTCGCAGCTCCTTATCCTTGGTCGATGGTCTTCTCGGTATTGGCGTCGATGATGGCGAAGCGCTCGCGGTTCAGCGTGGGATCGGAGCGGAAAATGAGACGACCGGAGTGCGAGCGTTCGAGTTCGCCGAGTAGTTTTGCGTCCTCGCTTTTGAAACGGTTGAGCACGTCCGTGTTCACCACGACGATGATGTCGCCGACGGACTCGCGGTGTTTCTGGATGACGGTGTTGAGGCGGCGTTGGATCTCGACGGACATGGTCATCGGGGTTTTCACGCGGGCGCGGCCTTGGCAATAGGGGCAAGGCTCATACATCGAGTCTCGCAGGGATTCGTTGAGGCGTTGGCGCGTCATTTCCATGAGGCCGACGGGAGAAATTTGGAGGACTTGGGTTTTCGCTTTGTCCTTTTTCAGGCGCTCTTTGATGGCTTTGTAAACCGTCTGCTGGTCCTTGCGGTGGCGCATGTCGATGAGGTCGATGACGACCAAGCCGCCGATGTTTCGCAGGCGGAGTTGGCGGGCGACTTCGACAGCGGCCTCGATGTTTGTTTCGAGAATCATCTTGTCCACGTCCTTCGAGCCGCGATTGCGACCGGTGTTCACGTCCACGGCGATGAGGGCTTCGGTCTCGTCGATGACGATGTAGCCACCGCATTTCAGCCAGACTTGGCGGGAGAATGCTTCGTCGATTTGTTTCTGAATGTTTACCCGCTCGAAGATCGGCTGGGTGGTAGTGGGCATGTAGTGGACGCGGCGTTTCGCACGGCGGGAAATTTTTCCGGCGATGTTGCGGATCATCTCGGTGGTCTCGGCGTCGTCGCAGATCACTTGGTCGATCTCGTCGGTGAGGAAATCCCGGGCGGTGCGCTCGATGAGGCCGGGTTCTTGGAAAATGCAGGCGGGTGCAGGGTTGTTCGCACGGCGGGCTTCGATTTCATCCCATTGCTCTAGCAACATGTGAAGATCGCGGACGAGATGGCGGCGGCGGATGCCGATGGCGGCGGTGCGCATGATGATGCCCATGCCCTCCGGGACTTGGAGTTTCTGGGTGATGATGCGGAGGCGCTGGCGTTCTTTTGGCTCCTCGATCTTGCGAGAAATTCCGAATTGCTCGGTGTAGGGCATGAGGACGAGGTAGCGACCTGCTAGCGAAATGTTCGTCGTGACTCGTGGGCCTTTGGTGCCGATGGGGCCTTTGGAAACTTGGATGACGATTTCTGATCCGATGGGATAGATGTCTGGGATGTCCTTGGAGCTGATTTTTTTCTGCTGTTTCTTTTTGTTGCTGCCTTCGCGTTGGATCTCTTCCAGTCCGCCATCGAGCGCGGCGGGGATGGCGTCCCAGAAGTGGAGGAAGGCGTTTTTATCCAGGCCGATGTCCACGAACATGGCTTTGAGTCCGCCTTCGATGTTTTTCACGCGGCCTTTGAAAATGCCGCCGACGATGTTTTGGTCGCCCTCGCGCTCGACGGTGTATTCTTCGAGCACGCCGTCTTCTAGCAGAGCGACGCGGCGTTCAAGTTTCTCGACGTTGACGATGATGCTGTTACCACGGGAGGGGTCGGGCTTGCCGATGCCGAGGAGTCGTTTGATGTGTTGGATCATTTTGATGGGATTAAATAGGTTTGTGTTCAAGTGATTGTTAGGAGAGGGGTTTTATGGATCGGTGACGGGGGTGGCTCTGGGGATGACGGAGCCTTCGTCATCCACTTCTGGGGTGATGGTGGGGGTGGGGGTAACGTCGGGGACGGGTTCTGGGAGAAGTTTTTCTGACACATCGCCGACTTCTTCGCCAGTCTCGCCTGTGTCTTCTTCGGCGGGTGTTAGGGGTGGCGTTTGTTCGGGAAGTTGGGCGACGATGACGGGTGGGAGAATGGGGTTTCCTGACTCAACGGCA
>JANOQR010000055.1:0-2080 GCA_031414935.1 Luteolibacter sp. | reverse complement strand
TTCAAAACGGTGTCCACCTGAGGCGCGATGCCCGCGAAAAGTTCGTATCGTTCGCGCTGGCTCGATACTTCACTCGCTTGGGTGAAACGGAGTCCACTGCTGAAATTTCCCTGCCTCAAAGTCAGCCCCAATGGCGAATCTTTAAGAACCACTTTGCCGGCGCGTTTCACCTGATAGACCAGCCTGCCATCATCAATCAGCCGAACAATCACTTCGCAAGATTCACTCGGCGAGGACAAGGTCCATGAGTTTTGCTTGGCTCCGCGTGTCGAAATCCAGATCAGTAAGAGACAAGGTAAAATAAAAAGTAGTCTCGTGAAGAGTAGGCTCATTATTTCGGCTCTGCGGGTAAGCAGAGAATGACGCTGGCTTCGAGCGGCTTCGAGCAAGAAGGCACGATGCCGTCATTCATCAACTCCGCACCCGTGAGCGTCTGTCCTTCCATCGGCATTTTAGCGCGTCCGGGCGCGGGATTCAGCTCTCGGACGATGTAGCGACGCTCGGGGGCCAGACCTTGAAGTTTCACCGGGGCTGCCGAGCCATCCTTGAGCTGATAGGCGAATGCCACAGCGCGGTTCTTGTCGGTCGTGACGTAGTTCAAGCAGCCACGATAACTTTCATGCGGGTTCTCGAGTCGGAACAATTCTCCATGGAAAACCACATCGCGGATTTCTTTGTAAGCGACAATCGCGCCTTTGCAGACCGCGAGTTCTTCGGCGGATAGATTCGCGACATCGAGATCCATTCCGAAACGTCCACTCATCGCCACACCGCATGAAAAGTGCATCGGACGATTTCCCATGTGCGTGACGTGGCTCGCCATCGCGATTGCTGGGAAAAAGTAGGAGTAGTTCCACTGCATTGGGACGCGGATGACCGGGTCGGTATTGTCACTCGGCCAGAACTCGTGGAAATATTTCAGTGCGCCGTAATCGACTCGGCCACCGCCGCCGGAGCACAGCATGAGCGTCGTTTCAGGAAATTTCTTGGCAGTTTTTTCCATGAGCCGATAGAGTTCGCGGTTGTAGTCGATGCCCAGATGCGATTGCCGCTCAGGAGCGAGTGAGGTCGAGCCGGGCTGGGTGAGGTAGCGGTTGCAATCCCATTTCGCGAAGGTGACGTCTGGCACGCCGAGCGCGTCTTCGATGACTTTCCACTCGAAGTCCCAGACCTCGGGGCGAGTGATGTCGAGCACGAGCTGGTTGCGTTGAAGTTCTAGCTCTCGCTTCTGCTGCGAGATGATCCACTCAGGGTGTTTTTCAAACAACTCGCTCTTGGGATTCACCATTTCCGGCTCGATCCAGATGCCGAAGTCGATGCCGCGCTTGGTGGCTTCTTTGGCAAGCGGCGCAAGTCCTTCGGGAAGTCGTTTGCGGTTCGGTTCCCAATCGCCGAGGCCCGCTTTGTCATCGAGACGTGGGTGTTTATTTCCAAACCAACCGTCGTCTAGCAAAAATAATTCTGCGCCGATGTTCACGCCCGGATCGTAGAGTCCGGCGATGCGATTGAAGTCGAAGTTAAATCCCGTGGCTTCCCAGTTATTCAGCACCACGCGGCGATTTCCACGTCCATCGCGGACTCCGAAATCACGCGCCCATTCGTGGAGTTTGCGGCTCATTTCACCCATGCCGCGCTCGCTCCACGTCCAGATCATCGCGGGTGTGGCAAAGGTTTCATCCGCCTTTAAATGATAGGCCGAGGCGAATGGATTTACGCCGCACAAAGCTCGCAACGTGCTTCCGGTGTGGTCGAAGGCGAATTGAAAACTGCCTGACCACGCGAGCGTTCCCGCGAGGATGCGACCGGAGTTTTCTTGGTTCGTTCCATCGAAGCCGAGTAGGAAAGATGGGTTGCGGAACTGGTGCGCCCGGACGCTGATTTTTGAGTCGATGACTTTGGTTCCCGGCGTGAGAGTTTCTGAAGCAGGCTGCATTTCCAGTGCCCAATCGCCGTGAAACTGAGTCAGTCGCACATCGGATGAGCGTAGGTTGAGCGCGCTGGATGCGAGGCGTTCGAGTTTGATTTCGCCTTTTTGTTGATGGCGGATTTCCGTCCATTGCTCCACGACATCCAGCTCGTG
>JANOQR010000054.1:0-16005 GCA_031414935.1 Luteolibacter sp. | reverse complement strand
TGGGATCGAATGCTCGCCCTCCAAGGCGACACCGCGCCCTATTTGCAATACTCACACGTCCGCATCCGCTCGATTTTCCGCAAGCTCGATGCACCCTTCGACGCCACAGCCGCCGAGATCCATCTCACCGAGGACGCCGAGATCCACCTCGCCCGCTTGCTCGTCCGCTTCGGAGAAATTTTACCGACCATCCTCGAGGAATTCCGGCCTAACTTACTCGCAAACTACGTCCTCGAACTCGCCCGCGCCTTCCATTCCTACTTTGAAGCCTGCCCCGTCCTCAAATCCGAGGAACCCACCCGCTCCAGCCGCCTCGCCCTCTGCGAGCTGACATCTCGCACCCTAAAAACCGGTCTCGGCCTGCTAGGAATCGAAGTACCGGAACGGATGTGATGCCGTTCACTTTTCGCCCCGCTTCTCTTTCAGATATCCTTCGAGTTCAAACTTCATCTTCACCCGGAGTTTTGGATCAGAAAGCAGCTCGATCCAGGGAACGACGGATTCCGGATCTTTGCGTGCTTCCCACCGCAGCAGAAGTTCGATCCCTTCATCGCGGCTTGCTCCCATGGGGAGATTTCCCAGCCATACGTAGGCTTCGCGGGGTTGAGAATCCGTCCAGAGCGAGAGGACTTCGCGAACGAGTTTCTTTTGCTCCGCGCCGTCATAAGTTGCCACCCAAGCTGCTGCTGCGGCGGGATTCATTCGGGTCCAGTTATCGACGAGCAGCGTGGATAACGGCTCTCGTTCATTTGGCTCGATGGATTCCACGTGTTTCGCAGCGTTCATCGGATCTTTACTCGTCAACGCAGCAACCGCGAGCCGCAGAGCATCTTTTCGCGCCTCGCCTTGAAGCGTCTGCGCCCAGTCAAAGGCCGCTTCAGGTCCGATTTTCGACGACATGACGTTAGCGACAGTGCTGGCCAATTCCCCCAAGTCCTTGCCTTCTGGAGCGGTTTCGAGAAATTTCCGAGCACCGTCGGGATCTTGATAAGCCCAATTTCTGAAATCCTTGTCCTCCATCGTTGCGATGGTTTTGGTTTTCCAACTGAGGTCCGGGCCTTCGGTGTTGAATCCGCAGCGGATCACATGAACTGGCTCTTGCATCACAGCCTTGCCGGCTTCCTTACCCGGTCCCTCCGGCAAAGATTCCACCCATGCAGCGGCTTCCTCTGGAGATTTTAATTTCCACGTCCTCGTCACTTCACTCAGCAATTTTGTCCGCAGTTCCTCATCCTGAACGCTCTCGACCCATGCCGCCGCTTCCTTGGTATGTAAATACGTCCAGCCGGCAATCACGCAACGGATCGCCGAAGTCCGATCATCTGCCGAAAAATTTTCTCCGATCACTTTCAACGCCGCCTGCGGATCGCATCTACCCCATTCAACGAAGATGTCTGAAATCGCCTGATCTCGGCTGCCACCGTCAGGCAGCGTTTCTAAATGAGCGAGAGCCGCTCCCGGATCGGTTTTTGCCAAGATTCGCAAGGCCCCACCTGTCGCCTTTTTTAGAAGATCTCCGGTAAAATTAGACGTCGCCCAGACCAATGCTTTTTTGCCGTCTTTCCAATCGGCCATCACCGCATCCACGACGAATCCCTGATGAACATGACCCATTCCAGCTTCCTTCAATTCGCCAGCGACATACTCGGGATCAATCCGCGCTAGATAGGATAAGACAAAAAGCACCTGCGATGCACGCTCCGGCTCCTTCATGCTTTTCGCGGCAGCGAGGGCGGCGGCAGCACCCTCTGACTCATAAATGGCGACTAACTCATCCGATGTGTAGGCACGGGAAGTTTTAACAGGAGCGTGTGACGGTTTGCCTTCTCCCGTGCGCTCAGTCTGCGCTTGATTTGAAATAGCAGGCCTTGTCCGTGATTCCGAGCTGGCCTTCTGATTTGCGCCCGCTTCCCTCACTGGCCGCAAAAACCAAAACAAACCTACTGCCACCGCGACGCCAAGAATCGCCGCCACCAAGGAGTTCAGAAATTTCGACGGGTTCGTCATGGCGTGTGTGGTGTTAAATTCTCAATCAATCCGTAGATTCATTAGAACCATTTTCCTTAGAAAAAAATCCAAATCCTCCTCGCGGTGGGAAATGGTTTCTTCCCTCCGAGCCAATGGTTTTATGACAAAGGCACTACAGAGGGTCATGACAGAGGGACGCGCCTCTCATCATGCTATCCAGTGACCCTGTTTCACTGAACTGCTGATGAATGCCCCGGATGGGATCGTCACGGTTTCACTTTTACGTTGCTGAACTCCGAGGTGTTCAACGTGGCATCGCTGCCGCTGGCTACTGCCAGACCGATAAAACAGTTTTTCGCGAGATTCATCTTCACGCTATCGACCAAAATCCACTTCTTACCGTTGGTACTCTTGTAAGCCTTCAGCTCGTTTGCCGAGCGCTCGAGTTTCAGCCAAGTCTGTGGCACGCTGCCGGTGGCACTGTTCGTTATCTCATTTTTCCCGCCGGAGGTCTTGCGCTCCACGTAGCGGTAGGCCCCAGTCCCGGAGAGACCGATGAATACTTGTTGAGAATTTACCGCTAGAGTGTTGCGGATCATCACGCCTACTCGGGAGGAAGGCCCGGTGTTTTGGAGTTCGGTCACTCTGGCGATGATTTCACCATCACCGCTCAACTTCTGATGGGTAAAGCGGAACTTATCCGATGTCGTCCCTAGGGCACCCGATCCCGCCTGGGTGAAAACGCCCGCCTTGAAAATGGTAAAACCGTCAAATTTGCTATTGCCAAGTTCTGTAACATCCCAAGGTAAAGGCGGAGCTGGCTCGATGGTGATACTAGCGGTGGCGAGGGCGGAGTCTACCGTGCCGTCATTGACGCTGAAGGTGAAACTATCGCTGCCGGAGGCCCCAAGTGTCGGGGAGTAGGTGAGGTTTGGCAGGGTGCCAGTGAGGATTCCTTTGGTGGGTGAATTGATGATGGAGTAGGTAAGGACGTTGCCGTTCAGGTCGCTGGCGGTCAGCAGAATTTCTACGGGCGTGTCCTGGCGGGTGGTGGCGGAAATGGAATTAGCCACGGGTGGATCGTTGATGACGATGCTCACGGTTGCGATTCCCGAGTTCAATATGCCGTCATTAACGCGGAAGGTAAAAGAGTCGTTGCCGGAGTAGCCTGCAGGCGACTGATAGCTTAGATTCGGCATAGTCCCGGTGAGTGTGCCATGAGAAGGGCTCGTCAAGATCTCATAAGTAAGGGCGTCGCCATTGGAATCACTGGCAGCGAGGAGGATGGGTAGTGCTGTATTTTCTAAACCGTTAGCAGTTTGATCGTTAGCCACTGGAAAGTCGTTGATGTTAACGGTATTGGTCGTCCAAGGAGCGACATTGAACCCTGTCGCAGCGGTGGTGCGATACAACGTGAAAGAACTCGAAACGGCATCGAAGACGGGTGAGCCAAACTGATCTGTCGAAGGAGCATTTCCTAGAAAATTAGCCCTTGTGAGGGCATGACAATTGCCAAAAGCGTAGGCTCCTATACTGGTAACACTCGAAGGTATCGTCACATCCGCCAATACAATACATTCGTAGAATACCTCTGCATCGATGCCGGTGACGCTCGCAGGAATCGTCACTTTCGTGAGTTTCTTGCATCTGCTAAACATCGCATAATTTATGTAAGTGATGCTCTCTGGAATCGTTACAGTCGTTAGGGAAGAGCAATCGATATACGCTTGCATACCGAGACTGGTGACACTGGGGGGGATGGCTACTACGACGAGTGCTTTGCAGTTTGCAAAAGCACGTTCGCCAATGCTGGCTATACTGTTTGTCAACGCGATATTTCTCAATTTAATGCAACCCTCAAACGCTGCATTCCCAATCGTGATCAGGCCAGTGGAAAGTGTCACAGTGGTCAATGAGGTGCTATCTCTAAACGCAGAGTTCACGATACTGACGACGGTGTTAGGCATCGTTACACTTGTGAAAGTGGAGTAGGCTAGTGCTTGATCCCCGATGGCGGTGACCGGGAAACCACCCAGCGTGCCGGGAATGACCAATTGATTTGATGTGCCCGTATATTCAGTGACCGTGGCATTGCCGTCAGCTACGCTATAGTTGAAGAAGCCATCCGTGGCAGCCTCTACCTGTGGCACGAAAACGCTGACGCAAAGGAACGCACAAACCGCTATAAGTAGGCCCGGCAGAAACCGTTTCTTGGGAGAGACTAAATCGGTAGGGATATTCATAGAACGTTTAGGTGATTGTTTTTGTAATGTATTTAAGCGAAGGCGAATGAGGGTAAACTCATGGGTGTCGAGACTTCCAATTAAAGTCAAGAAATGATCGGAGCATGCAGCGATTCCGAAGGCAAACAAAGGGACGGGCCTTTTATCAAAAATTCTGCGTGACAACACCCTCCCCGCCAGATAGCCCTTGCCCATGAGACGTGCACGTTGGTTGGCTGAGTGGCGGAAATCGGCTGGGAAGCCGGTGCTTTACCATGTGATCAGTCGCGTTGTGGACAGGCGGTTTGTGCTGGGGACGGAGGAAAAGGAGAAATTCCGGACTTTGATGCGGATACAGGAAAATTTCACGGGGTGCCGGATCCTTTCCTACTGCCTGATGGACAACCACTTTCACCTTCTGCTGGAGGTTCCTCCGATGTCTGAAGGGGAGATTGCGGATGAGGAATTGTTGAAACGGCTTACAGCACTTTACAACGAGGCTTTCGTAGCCGGTGTGGCGAAGGAATTGGAAGATGCTAGGATAGCGGTTTACACGAGTGAAAGCGGGATGGACGAAGCGGTTATGGCGATCCACAAGCGATTCACTTACCGCATGCAGGATTTGGGCGAGTTCATGAAAGGGCTTTTGCAACGCTTTACCCAGTGGTTCAACCGCGCGCACTCGCGCGCGGGAACGCTGTGGGAGGATCGGTTCAAGAGCGTGATCGTGGAAGACGGCGTGGCGGCGCGGACGATGGCGGCTTACATCGACTTGAATCCGGTGCGAGCCGGCATGGTGAATGATCCGGCGGATTACCGCTGGAGCAGTTATGGGGAAGCGGTGGGCGGCGGAAAGAAGGGAAATGGCAAGAAGGCGCGCCAGGGCTTGGTGCGTGCGTATTTTTGCGATCAGGGCGTGGGATTCGATGTCGAGAAATGGGATGAAGTTTCTCGTTTGTACCGTCGCTTGATGGGCCTTGCACTCGGTAAGAAATCCGGTCGAGCGGAAAAGCAGCGACGGTCACAGGCCGTCGCCACAGTGACGAAGAATACTGCGGAGCTACTTGAGAGCGAAGACAACGAAACCGCTTTGAAAGATCTGGGAATGGCGAAGATGTTGCGCTGCCGGATTCGTTATTTCACTGACGGTGCGGTGATCGGCAGCAAGGAATTTGTGAACGAAGCCTTTGCCAGTTCGAGAAACCGCTTCGGACCAAGGCGCAAAGATGGGGCAAGGAAGCTGAAGGGAGAAGGCGCAGCTTCTAGCGGGATTCTGTGGAGTTTTAGGGATCTGCGGAAGGGAATCGCGTCACCGACTCGTCCAGCGGGATGAACGCGTTCAACGAAACGACTTAAATAAAAATCCCGAAGAAAATTTTCCATTGAATTTCCCGCAAACTCGACGCGCCGTTCGACGCCACTACCGCCAAGATCCACCTCACCGAGGAAGCCGAAATTCATCTCGTGCGCTTGCTCGTCCGCTTCGGGGAAATTTTACCGAGCGCACTCTCGAAGAACACGACCCAAGAACGGGGGCGGACCAATCCATTTAGCGGATTTGTTCATCCGTGAGCTGCTGAATCCTCAAGCTAGGCTCGACAAGATTGTTCTCAATATCGCTCTCTGTTCTTACCTGCGTCTATGACTCTTCCATTCCGAACCTTTTTTCTGAGCATCTTGTGTTTGTTCGCTCTCGGCCCCGCCCATGCCGTGAGTATCGATGCCGTTTATTTCGGCCAAACCCACGTGATGAAGGCGACACAGAGTTATTTCACGCTCGTGGGGGATCGCCCTACGCTCATCAAAGTGCACGTGACCGATCCCGCCACACCCGCCTCTCCGGCGGTGAGCGTGACTCTGTCGCTCAACTCTCAAACTCTGACGCTCCCTTTGAGCGGACCACCCACGTTGCCGGCGACCATCCCAGATGGGCCGGGTGTGGTGCAGCATTCATTGACCAATAGCTTTACCGCCACTCTTCCTGCGGCTTGGGTCAAGACTGGACTCACCCTCACCGTCAATGCTGGCGCAGTCCAATCCAGTATCACCAACCTCAGCATCGGCGCGCCGAGCAAGGTCATTATGAATATGACCGATGTGCATTTCTTTGCCGCTGCTGGCGGGAATTACCCGGCGGGAACCTTCGAGGAAATGGAGGCGAAGTGGCCTGTTTCGGACTTGGATGTGCGGCGTAGCGGGCGGGTCATTTTCCCTGAATTGGTCATGGTTCCTACGGGGGCAAGGTCTGCCGTTCGCGTGAAGTCCACCGCAGATTTCCTCACTCAAACAGGCTCTAATTTTGATGGTGAACAAGACTCCTCTTCCGCCTGGAACGGTGCCATACGCAGGGCGGCTGGCCGCAGCGGCTCCTACAGCCTCTACTATGTAAATATTTACGGCGTTGGTGCGGGCGGACAGGCGGGTGGCTTCGCCGGAGTGGGAAATGGCTCCTCAATTGGCATTCTGCACCATGAACTGGGTCACGCTCTTTCCCTGCCGCATTGGGGTGACAGTGCTGCGTATCCTTACAAGGGAGCCATGCATGGCATCGCCGCGCCTCCCATCTACAACGCCACTCACGCTGGGCCGACTTGGGCTTTTGACAGCCGCTCCAATACTTTCATCTCCCCTAGCAAACTCATCAGCGGCGTGCAGACCTATAAAGTCGATCCCATGCAAGGTGGAGGCACCGGGTATCAGGAGCCTCCTTTCCTGATGAATCATTTTTCCGATTACTCGGTGAATCAAATGCGGAGTTATCTGCAAAGCACGCTGGTCGTTTGGAATCCCACACTGGGAGGCAGCGGCGGCTATGCCAAATGGAACCAATCCACTGGCCAATACTCCACCACTCATTCTAACAATGGCGTGCAGTTTCCCACAGTGCGTGATGCCTCAGTCATCACCGTCATGGCTTCTGTCTCCGGCGCGAGCCCTCAGGTCAACATGGTTTATCCTCCCATCGGCCCCTACACCGCTGGTCTCATTCGTTTGTTTGATCCCGCCGTCGCCGCAGATCGGACGGCTGCGAACTCGATTTTCAGTCCTAGCACCGGATCGGATGTCTGCGTTCGCGTAGTCCAAGGCGGCGTGCAGAAGACTTATATGCTCGCTGCCTCCATGGTGACTACCGCCGGTCCCAATGACCCCAACAGCCTTTTTACTGAGGCGATCAATCTCCCAGCAGCCGACGGTGCCGTCACGAGAATCGAACTCCTCGCGACTCCCGATGTGGAAGACCTTGGACTGCCGGTAAATCCGCAGATTCTCTACACTTGGTCGGCATTCAGCTCGGATGTTGCTTCATTCGAGGTGCTGCCGAACCAGACGAACGCCAATTCCGTGACCATGAAAGCCAGAGCGGGCGTCCTCGATCCAAACGTCAGCGGCACCATCGAGTATCAATTCACTGAAGCCTCAGGAAATCCTGGCGCGACCAGCAGTGGATGGCAAACCAGCCGCGATTATACCGACTCCGGCCTATCACCCAGTACTTCTTACAGCTATCAGGTGACCATGCGCATCGGCACTGGCCTGAGCACACCCTCCGCGCTTGCGACGGTCACCACCGAAGCTCTAAACGCAACTCCGCCGACGATTGTCTCGCTCACTCCGCTGGGTACCGCACTGAACTCCCCGGTTCGACCCGTCGCAGTATTTAGCAGATCCATCATCCCCAGAAGCGGCAACGTCACGGTCAGGAATTTAACCGACAACACCCAAGTCGCGATTCCGATCACGGACTCCCAAATCGTCATCTCGGGTTCCACGCTCACTCTCAGCCCCACGGTCAATCTGCTTGCTTCGAAAAACTACGCCATCCGTGTTGATGCCACCGCGATCTCGGATCGTCAGGAAAATTTCTTCGCCGGAATCTTAAACGATACGGCGTGGAACTTCTCGACGCTTCCTTTTGGCGCCACCCTAACATACAGGCCCAGCGATGGAAATGTCTCGATCAATGCCACTCAGGCGGCGGGTGGAATCATTACCTCGTTCCGTTTCACGAATTTCCCGGGCACATTTATGCCTGCCAATTTCGCCAATCCTGCGGGAAGCGGCTTTGGTGGTGCCAATCAGACGATCACGAGCAATCTACTCACTGACATGGATTCAACCAATGTCGGTGCTGGCGGCACCATCAACCTTGGCGATATTTTCCAACCGAATTTAAGTCTCAGTGGTTTGGAGAATTACCTGAGTTCCAGAGTCTATACCGGACAGGCGGGTTCCGGCCAAAGGTTGTTCTCACTCGTCGTTGTGGGCACTTTCCCCACCGCCACTTGGATCGCTGATGCCAATGGACTCTGGAGCACTCCGTCCAACTGGGATCCCGGCGTTGTCGATGGCTCGACTGCGAATTTCACTCATAACATCACCACAGATCGAACTGTTAGCCTCGATAGCGACAGGACGCTCAATCAGGTTGTTTTTGGCGACAGTATTCCAGCAACGGCGGGCAGTTGGATCCTCAACAACAATGGAGTCACGAATAATAACCTCATTCTCAGCGGCGTTTCTCCGGGGGTGACGGTCAACACGCTTGGCACGGATGAATCCGCCACCATCTCCGCAGTGATTCAAGGAAGCGCGGGCTTTGTAAAAAGAGGCAGTGGCACGCTGGTCCTCACCGCAAACAATAGTTTCAGCGGTAACAGACAGGTCAACGAGGGCATCCTGCATGGTGCGTTTGCCGGGGCTTTCGGCGCGGCGGTCAACAGCTCCACGATCACTATCAGTGCGGGTGCGACACTCCGCTTTGCCGCCAGCAACATGTTTGGCGAACATCAATCCACATCCGCACCTACCCTCATTGTGAATGGTGGCACTGTGACTAACACGGGCGATGTCGTCAGTTCGTTGCGAAACATCACGCTCAATAGTGGCAGCCTCGATGCGACCAATGGACATAGCACGAGTTACCGAAGCTGGGCGCTCAATGGCACGATTACCTCCACTGGCACATCAAGTATCACCGACAGTGGCGGCGACTCAGGCATCATCCTTCGCACTGCCGATTCCGCTAACAATACCGACTTTATTGTTCAGTCAGGCACGCTTGAGGTGTTCGGCACTCTCCACAACGGACGCACAACATCGGGAAATGCCGCCCGGGCCACGAGCATCACCAAGCTCGGGACAGGGACCATGATTCTTTCTTCCACAGGAAATACCTACACCGGAGATACGATCGTAAATGCCGGCACCTTCTTGATCCATGGCTCAACTCCATCCAGCAGTGCGGTAACGGTGGCGACCAATGCCACGCTGGGCGGAACAGGCACGATTGGCCAAAACACGTCAATCGCGAATGGCGGCGGCTTAGTTTTCCAACTCAACACCCCAGCGGTCAGTCACGACAAACTCGTGTTAGCTGCAACGAAGGCGATGACCTTTGCGGGAGCATCTATGTTGACCCTCACCTCGGCAGGTGCTGCGGTGCCGGGAGATTACACGTTAGTCACAGCTCCCGGAGGGTTTGGAGCGAGCGTGCCACCTGCCACGGTGATTCTTCCGCTTGGCTGGGCCGCTGCCGCGCCGCGCTTCGTCGGCAATGACCTCAGAATCAACATCACCTCCACCACACCCTATTTCACATGGGCAGGAGCCGCCCCTTTTCATGGCGATGCAAATGGCGACGGTGTGAGCAATGGTCTTGCCTTCATGCTCGGTGCCGCCAATCCCAACGCAAATGCCGTGGGTCTTTTACCCGTCGTCACCAAATCGGCAAGCGGACTGAAACTGAGCTTTTCCATGCTCAATGCTGCCAACGCGGGAACCACCGAGATGAATGTACAGCACAGCAGTGATTTGGGAGTCAGTGATCTATGGGAAACGGAAACCATACCTGCCGTCAGTGGTATTTCCGGTGACATCACCTTTGTCATCTCAACAGCTACCCCGACCCTCAATACGGTGCAGGCGACGATTTCCTCCTCTCAAGCACAGGAGGGCAGGCTCTTCAGTCGTTTGAACGCAGAACAACCGTAATCCCAGACAGACTAACGATCTGTCCCCCTGCCCTACCCTCAAGTCCGACGAACTAACCCGCTCCAGCCGCCTCGCGCTCCTTGAGCTGACCTCCCGCACGCTAAAAAACGGCCTCGGCCTGCTAGGGATCAAAGTCCCGGTACGGATGTGAATTTTGAGTTGGTGCGTGATGAATGCATCGCCTAGGGTGCCGCCCCCGAGAGGGAAAAATTATGGCGATACAAGGTGAAGAACTGGCTCTGGCTTGCGCGAAAGCAGCGGACGATATCAAGGCGGAAAACATCCGTGTGTGGGACATGCGCGGCGTTTCAAACCTAACGGACTACATGATCGTTTGCTCGGGAACATCCATGCCGCAGCTCCGCGCCATCCTCCGCGATGTGGCGGGAAATGTGCTCGATCTCCACGGCGTGAAACCGACGATGACCGAGGGAAAAGCCGACACGCGCTGGGTGGTTTTGGACTACATCGACGTGATGGTCCACGTCATGGATCAGGAGCTGCGTGAGTATTACGGCCTCGAAGATTTGTGGAAGGATGCCAAAGAAGTCGAGTGGCAGCAGACGGTCTGAAATTTTCTGGAATAAATGATGAGTCGCTCGCTCCCATGATCGCCGATGAGTGAATTTGCCGAGTTAGTCGATGCCCATTACCAAGCGTTATTCCGCTTCGGGATATCGCTGACTCGCGATGTGGACCGCGCATCCGATCTGGTGCAGGAAACGTTCTGCATCTGGGCGGCCAAGGGCCATCAGTTGCGGGATCGCACGAAGGCGAAAACTTGGCTCTTCACCACGCTGCATCGCGAGTTTCTCACCCAACGCCGCCGCGCCTCGAAGTTCTCCGACGAGCCGCTAGACGAGGCGAAGCTAGAAGCGTCTGTCAGCAACGATGACGGGGCCGAACGCCAAATGGACGGCCAGCGGGTGATGGAGTTGCTCGGGACTTTGGATGAGACTTACCGTGCTCCCATCGCCCTCTTCTATCTACAACAACACAGCTACAAAGAAATCGCTGAGATCCTCGACGTGCCCATCGGCACCGTGATGTCGCGCCTTTCTCGTGGCAAAGAAATGCTCCGCAAACAAATGACCGCCGAGCCATCCAGCGCACCGAAAAACATTTTACAGATCGAACCAGGAGGTCTCCGCCATGGATAAGGAACAAGCACGATTCATCCTCCGCAGCTTCCGTCCCGATGGCGCAGACGCTGGCGATCCCGAATTCGCCGAGGCACTCAAGCTGGCGTTAGAAAACCGCGAGCTGGGCGAATGGCTTGCCAGTGAGCGCGCCTTCGATGCCGCATTCGCCGACGCGTTAGCATCCGTCAATCTGCCAGAAAATTTACGCGAAGACATCCTCGCCTGCCTCGCCGTGGAACGCGGTGATTTTCCGCAAGCAGAAGACGCCACCGACGCGGCATGGATCGGCGCCTTGGCCTCCATCCAGCCGCCCGCGCATCTCCGCTCGGACATCCTCTCCGCGATGGAGCGCACCGTGGTCGTCGAGCCAGTGGCGAAAGGAAAAATTTCCATCTTCCGCCGCGCCGCATTTCCACTCGCTGCTGCGGCTGGTATCGCGCTCGCATTCCTCGCCACTCGTTCCGGCGAATCGCCATCGCTGACGGCTAACAAAATCCCAATCGAAACAGTTCAAGCAGGCTTCTTCAAAACCTTCGGGTCTCCCTTTTTCGATCTTGAAGCAAAGAATCCGCAGCATCCCGTGCTGATAAAGCATCTCCAAGATAAAGGCCTGCCCAGTCCATCCATTTTGCCTGTTGGATTACAAAACATTGCCGGAATTGGTTGCCGCGAGCTGATCGTCGATGGCAAACGCGGCTCGCTCATCTGCTTCAAACGCAGTGCGAACGGCCTCGTTCACCTCGTGATTTTTCGGCGCGAGGATCTCGTGGGAAATTTCCCAAAAATCACCCAGCCTGAGTTCACCAAAAGCGGAGAATGGGTAACCGCCCGCTGGCAAGATGACAAAAATGTGTTCCTCCTAATGCAAAAAGGCGAGGACGAGAAACTGTCCGTGCTGTTCTGAGGATTTCTAACCCTAGACAGGGAAATACAAACCACGAAGGACACTAAAACTCACGAAAGAAGAAAGAGTCAAAGATGGATGCTCATTCACTCGTGGGTGACAGCTTCAATCTCACAACCGTTTGAATTTTAGTGTTTCTCGTGTCTTTCGTGGTTTCTATTTTTCTCTTTAAACTAATTTCCACGAATCAGAAACCAAGCCGCCGCCGCAGCGATCAGGATCAAGAATACCAAGATCCCTATCGGCAGCTTCGATTTCTTGTTTTGCGGTTTCGCTGCCATGGTTTTGTTGGATGGTTGGGAGGGTGCCGCGCCTGTGGTGGTGGCTAACATCTCACGGGCTTCTTTGAGTGTCGCGGTGCTTGCCGCGCCATTCAGCCATTTCAGCCATGCTCCTAATCCGGTGGCGGCGAGACTGGAATTCGATTTGTCCGCCCAGCCCATCATCGCTTTTGTTAGTCCGATGAGCGGTTTCAATTTCTGTGAGCTGCCACCGCGTAATTTGAATGGATAAATCCAAAACGTCACCGGACGGCGAGTTTCTTCTGCGCCGATGATGATGGTGTGCGCATCCGCCTCCACCCACACGCCTTCGCCGCCGAGCACTTCGGACAGAAGCACGCACACATCCAGAACCTGAGTGACGAGCATGGTGGCTTCCGTTTCGCTGAGAGACCGAGTTTCTAGCAAGCTATCCAGTGCAGTACCTTCGATCCACTCCGTCACGATGTAGGGCATCCCATCCACCGGATCACAGCCGCCGCTGATGATCGCGCGTAAAGCCGGATGGCTGACTTTGGTGAGACGTTCCACCGTGGAACCATACTCTCGTTGGTCTTCCGCGCTCATCCCATTGACATGAATATCCGCAGGAAAAAACCTTCTAACGGCCACCGTCAGCTTCGTCTCCAAGTCCGTGGCGCGGAACACCACACCCGTCGCATCTTGGCTGATAAGATCTTCGATTTTAAAACGGTTAGTCACAGTTGAGCGGGGGTCATCGTTGGCGAGTGGTTCCAAATGATTTTGGCGATCACGATGGAATCGGGGCGAAGCTTGCTAGAGTGAAGCGATGCGGCTGATGGAAGTCTAGCTCGCCATTTCCTAAATTCGCCGCGCTGAGAAATCGCTGTGCGGGCGAGTTGAGAATCATCGCCACGTTCAGTCGCGTCTGCGGGCTGAAGTCGATCCGTGCCCGCAACAGATCTAGCGGAATGGCCATCGCGGCGACCCATGTGCCGTCAGCGGACATTTCTGAAAACGTCGCCACCTCGGGCATCGCGATGTCTAACTCTTCCGCCCTGACTCGCGGCGCGGTGAACTCACACGACCACCATGCTCCGTTAGGCGCGAGGTTAAACTCGAAGTAACGGCCACTCGTCGGGTCCGCGAGAAACAACTCCGCGCAATCGTAACGCCACAGCTCTGCTAGAAAAATTCCCGGACGCGCCCTCGGATGAAGCACGGCGGGTTTGCGGTGGTTCGCAATCAGCCAGAGCCGCTGAGGATCTGTCACCACGGCAAAGGCCGCTGGCGGATCAAACACCGCGCCCTGCACGTCACGAGCGAGGCCGAAAAGTGGCACGTCCAACTCACCCCACGCGAGGGGCCAGTTGCTAGTGAGGATGGTCATGCCGCCGAGTCTGCGAGAGAGAGCGATTTCCTGTCGAGGCAGGAGATGGCAGATTGTTAGTAAAATTTCAGGAAATTTTATGGCATTTTTTAGCGAATTTTGCTTAATCCGCGTTCAGCAATTACTTTCATGCCTCGCCCGCGCTCAGGATTTTACAGCACTATCGAGTACATCGGCCCACGGCCGCAGAAGCCGAAACGTAAAAATTTCTTCGGCGGCTGGGTCATCATCGTCATCGCCTTGGGAATGGGGTTTTGGTTCGGAAGGCCGCTGATTCCATTTTTAAAAGCGACTCAAGTGGACGCGACGATGGAGCAGGCCACCTTGCTGATTTCCAACTTAGAAAACAGTGGAAATTTCGGTAGTCGCCTCGCCGCCGCCGCGCTGACTCACTCGGGTGACGATGTCGCTTACGATCCTTCTTACTACAAAATCCCCTACCCCAACGGCGATGTGCCGTCAGGCAAAGGCGTCGCTGCCGACGTGATCGTTCGCTGCTACCGCGGGATGGGAATGGATCTTCAAGAACTGGTGCATCAGGACATGAAGGCAGATTTCCGCCTCTACCCGCAGTTGTGGGACGCTCCAGCACCGGACTCGAATATCGACCACCGCCGCGTCGCGAATCTCCAACGCTTTTTCGAGCGTAAGGGCCAAACGCTCACCAACTCACGCCTTGGCTCAGATTACCGCCCCGGTGACATTGTCATCTGGTCGCTAGCTAACGCGGAAACGCACATCGGGATCATTGTTCCAGGACCAGCGGAACATGCCGCAGAACCATGGGTCGTTCACAACATGGGCGCAGGCATGAAATGGGAGAACATCCTCTTCGACTACCCGATCCAGCGGCATTTCCGGTTCCCGATGGGGGAAGACAAAGAGTAGGAGCGGTTTACATCGTTGATCCCAACGGAGTTTTTCATATACCCGCGCACCGCGAAGGCGCTCCGACACTTACACGGAGTGCTGAAATCCACGGCTACCTTCCGATCTCACTGCGCGGCAAACAGAAACCCCATCTCTGCCATTTTTGCGCTCTTTTTTCGCCTTTTTGCGGCAAAATATCCCGACTCTTCTCAGATCACCGCCCTCACCCGAGGTTCTCAATCCGAAAAACCACAGGCGCGCTGTTGATGCAGTCCAGTGCTTCGATCTCGGCAAGAGCAGCTTGGAGTTTCCCGAATGGGCAGGTGTGGAGCAGGAAAACCATGTCCACGAACTCTGCATCCGGGTTAGCGGGGTTCACCGGCGAGTGGGTGCCGGAAATGCCGATGCGGTGATCTGCTAGCACCCGCGCGATTTCGGCCACCACCCCGAGCCGATCGGTGACATCGAATCGCACGTAATACGCTGTGGAAGTCTCGCCGACAGGTAGAATCCGCCCTGATTCACGATAAGGCAAAAATCCGCGGTGACCGCTGGATTGGCGCAGGCCACGCGCGGCTTCCACGAGGTCCGCGACGACCGAGGACGCGGTGGGATCTTGGCCCGCGCCGCGACCGTAAAACAGCGACTCACCCGCCGCATCACCATGGACGGCGACGGCATTGAAGACGCCGTGGACGGAGGCGAGGATGTTCGATTTCGCGATGAAAGAAGGCTGGACACGGAGTTCCACCGCGCCATCTGCGTGCTCACGGATGACGGCTAACAATTTCACCGCATAGCCGAGATTTTTCGCAAAACTGATGTCCGTGGGCCGCACTTGCTCAATGCCGGAAACGTGGATCGACACCGGATCGATCGGAAATCCGTAAGCCAAGGTCGCCAGCAAGATGGCCTTGTGCGCGGCGTCCCAGCCATTCACGTCTAGCGCGGGATCTGCCTCGGCGTAGCCCAGCGATTGCGCCTCGCCGAGAGCGACCTCGAAGGTGAGGCCCGCGTCGGTCATGCGGCCTAGAATGTAGTTCGAGGTGCCGTTGATGATGCCGGAAAATGAGTGAATCCGATTTCCGATCAACGAGTCCTGCACCGTCCGAATGATCGGAATCCCGCCCGCGACGGCTGCCTCGAAATGGATCGGCGTGTCGTTTTCCCGGGAAAGAGCGAACAGCTCGACCCCGCGCTCGGCTAGTAGGGCTTTGTTTCCCGTGACGACGGGTTTTTTCGCACGCAGAGCGGCGGCTACGATTTCAAAAGCATC
>JANOQR010000053.1:0-21865 GCA_031414935.1 Luteolibacter sp. | reverse complement strand
GAAATGTCGCTGGATGAGACGATGTTAGCCTTCAAGCAGCGACTCGGGATTGCGCCTTTCAAGCTGCACGCGGCGAGGCTGCGGATTCAGCCGTCGCTGCAGACGTATCGCGAAGATTTTTTTCAAACGCTGGCGGTCTCGATGTGGGCGCAGGGTGGTGAACTCGTTTACGCCGCGCCGATCGAGGACGAGGCATTGGCAGACGGCCTGCGGAAACTGAGTGCGAGCTTCGGAGTCGGAGTGACATCGTTCGGTCTGACGACTGAAGCCTTAGATGATCTACCGCGTCCTGAAAATATTCTCAATGCACATCCTCGCGAAACTGAAGCGATCATGGGTAAGCTCGACATCAATCGCATTTCGGCGCCGAGGACTCGCCCGCATCTCGATTGGGCGGCGCTGAGTGCGATGCGAAACGAGTCCGAAGAAGCCGAGAAACTCGTGCATTGGTTGACCCGCTGCATCGACGATCGGCGCGCGGAGGCTTTCAAAGACGACTGATTTTCTGCTCGCGTGTCTTGGACATTTCAAAGTGTGGCGATTGTCGGATCGGGTGCCATCGGGCTTTACTACGGTGGCAAGTTGGCGGCGGCTGGTGAGGATGTGCGATTTCTTGCTAGGTCTGACTTTTCGGCACTTTCTGGTGATGGGCTTGAGGTCCGCAGCGTTCACGGTGATTTTGCGATTCCGCAGTTAAATGTCTATCAATCAGCGGCGGAGATTGGTCCGGTGGATTTGGTCATCGTGGCTTGGAAGACGACATCGAATCACTCGTTGGCTGAAGTTTTGTCGCCGCTTCTGCATCCGGGGACGCAGGTGATGACTTTGCAAAATGGTTTGGGAAATTGTGAGAGCTTGTCTGAAATCGTCGGCCCGGAGCGAGTGATGGGCGGGCTGTGTTTTGTCTGCATCAACCGCATTTCACCCGGAAAAATCAGCCACTCTGCGGGCGGACGGATGACTGTCGGTGAGTGGGTTCCGCAAGGTGATGGGCGCGCGGTGGAGCTGGAGCGACGTTTTAAAATTGCGGAGATTCAGGCGGTGGCGGTGGAAAATCTTGGAATGTCGCAGTGGGAAAAACTCATTTGGAACATTCCGTTTAACGGCTTGTCAGTGGCGGAGGGCGGAGTGACTACGGATGTTCTGCTGGCAGACAAACGCACAGAAGACGAAATCCGGGCGTTGATGATTGAGGTGATTTCTGCGGCGAGAGTTTTGGGTTACGAGCTGTCAGACGAGCTGATTGATTTCAACATCGACCGCACTCGCCCGATGGGACCGTATCGGACTTCGAGCATGATCGACTTTGTCGAACGACGTGAGGTAGAGATCTCACCGATTTGGGAGGAGCCATTGCGGCGGGCGAAGGCAGCGGGAGTGGAGATGCCGCATCTCGCTGAGCTGCTGCAGCGCATTCGCCAGCGGGTGGGGAAATGAAGTTAGGCGATCAGCTTTGGCGTGAGCCATTTCTCGCGGCGGAACCAAGTTTCTTGGCGTTTGGCGTATTGGCGGGTGGCGGCATTGATGAGGTTTTCACAGGTGTGGCGGTCGATCTCACCTGCTAGCAAAGAGCGGACTTCGCGGAAACCGATGGCTTTTTCGCAGTTGGGAGAAACTTGGGCTAACGTGGCGACTTCTTTGAGTGCACCGCCATCAAGCATGGCCCGGGTGCGTTGTGCGATGCGGGCGTGGAGGTCGAGGCGAGTGCGTTGGATAACGAGGCCGCGAAGTTGGGAAGAAATCTCGACAGTTTGTTTTTCCCAGCCGTCGCGGAGATCGGATGCTTTTTGGCCAGAGAGGATGCAAATTTCTAGTGCGCGTGAGACGAAGCGGCGATTTTGTAATGCGGTGCGCGAGGCTTCCAGGGGATCTAACTCGTGAAGTTGTGCTACGAGGTCTTCGAGTGGGCGCGCATCCATTTCCGCTCTCAGCGCTTCGTCAGCCGTGGGTAATGGAGCTGCGCCATGAGTGAGAAATTTCAGATAAAGGCCCGAGCCGCCCGTGATGATTGGAGTTTTCCCTCGTGACAGAATTTCGGCGATGACGGGTTTTGCGAGAGTCACGTAGCGTTGGGCATCGGCGGATTCTGTGGGATTTAAGACGCCGTAGAGATGATGAGGGAGAATTTCGCGCTCTGCCTGCGATGGTGCGGCGGAGATGATTTCGAGTCCGCGATAAAGTTGGAAGGCATCGGCATTGACGATCTCGCCATCAAGCTGTTCGGCGATCTCCAGCGAGAGGGAGGATTTTCCTGAAGCGGTTGGGCCGCAGATGTAAAAAGGAGTATTGTTCAAAACGGAAATTTACCGCCGCCGAGGCCTTTCATCATGTCTTTCATGCCGCCTGCTCCGCCCATTTGCTTCATCATGGCGTGCATTTTGTTGGGGGACTTCATCATCTTTCGCATCTCGCCGAATTGTTTGATGAGTTGATTTACTTCCATGATGGAGGTGCCGGAACCAGCGGCGATGCGTTGGCGGCGGGAGCCTTTGATGATCTCGGGGCGAGTGCGTTCGAGCATCGTCATGGAGAGGACGATGGCTTCGGTGCGTTTGATTTTCTTGGTGTCGAAAGCTCCGGCGGGGAGCTGTTTTTTGATTTTACTGAAGCCGGGCATGAGTCCTAACAAGCCTTCGAGCGGGCCGAGGTTTTGGATCATTTTCATCTGATCGAGAAAGTCGGTGAAATCGAATTTTCCTTCCTGCATCCGCTTCATGGAGCGCATGGCATCGGCTTCGTTCACTTTGTCAGCGACTTGCTCGACCATGCCGACGATGTCGCCCATGCCGAGGATGCGGTCGGCCATGCGGCTGGGGTGGAACTCGAAAAGTTGATCTAACTTTTCGCCCTCGCCTGCGTATTTGATGGGCTTGCCGGTGACGGCGCGCATGGAAAGGGCCGCACCGCCTCGGGCATCGCCGTCGAGCTTGGTGAGGATGATGCCGGTGATGCCGACGGCTTCGTCGAAGTGTTGGGCGACGGAGACGGCTTGCTGACCAGTGGCGGAGTCGGCGACTAACAAAGTTTCCTTTGGGGCGACAAATGCGTGGAGGCGTTTGAGTTCGAGGATGAGTTTTTCGTCGATTTCCTGACGTCCGGCGGTGTCGAAGATGAGGACGGTGCCTTGCTGCATTTCGGCCCAGGCGAGGGCGTCTTTGGCGACTTTTACGACATCCGTCTCCGTCGCGAGCGGCGTGTAGCAAGGCACGTCGATCTGTTTTGCAAGGACGGCTAACTGGTCGATGGCGGCGGGGCGATAGAGGTCGCACGCGATGAGCAGCGGGCGACGGCCTTCTTTCTTGAGGCGGTTCGCGAGCTTGGCGGAGGTGGTAGTTTTTCCGGCGCCGTTGAGGCCGCAGATGAGGATGCGGGCGGGTGGGTTGAGATCGAGCGGGGCTTGGTCACCGCCGAGCAATGCTTCGAGTTCGTCGTGGAAAATTTTGACGATTTGCTCGCCGGGTTTGATCGACTTGAAGACATCCTCGCCGAGGGCTTTTTCCTTCACCTTGGCGATGAAATCCTTGGCGACTCCGAATTCCACATCGGCTTCTAGCAGGGCGATGCGAATTTCGCGCAGGGCGTCGGCGATGTTTTTTTCCGAAATGCGGCCCACTCCACGGAGGTTGCGGAAGGTCTTGTCGAGGCTGTCGGTGAGCGAGGAAAACATGTGGGTAGCGGCTTGAGAAAAATGGCGAATCCGTATCAGTGAGAAGCGCGGTGAACGCTTGAAGGGGTTGCATGAATCACCCGTCGATGCAAGAGCCATAGATCCTGTGAGAGACTGCGGCGATCAAGCTGGGGTGAAACGCAGGCAAGCGAGTGAGGATTCAACCGCAGATGAAGAACAAACGATGCTCGCCTCGTGTCCGCGAATCCGGCCATCGCCTCGCGGTTGCAATCGTGCGTCCACCTCTGCACATTTTTGCCGTCGATGAACTCAGCCTAATCGGCGTTTCAGCCATGGGAGAGCTGGGAGCTTTCCCTTGCGTGGAGGCCAAGTTTCCGCCAAATCTCCGGCGTAGATCGTCTCTCAACGGTCAGCTTCGGCATTTCACCCCATGCTTCGTATTCCCCTCAAAACCCGATCACTCACCTTCCTGCTAGCCGCGTGCATGGCCGGGACGACGGGCGTTTTTTCCCAAACTCCCGCTCCGAAAAACGCTCCGCCTAAGGTCGTCGTTCCCACGGGGAAACGCCCAGTTGCCCCGGTGAGAGCGCCTGCCGCCGCTGCCTCGCGGATTCTCTATCCGTGGAAAACTTTCGTCACCGTCACCATTTTCTGGATCGGAGAAACTCCCACGGACCGCAATCCCACGCCGAACAACAAATCGTCGTGGGATCAAAATTGGACGGCAAATTTCGGCGGATTCGACGATCCCGAGCCCGCCAACCGCATCGCCAGCCACGCCGCTGGCGAATTTCGCCCCAAGGCATTTGTTCCCAAACTCAATCCCTTCTACATCGCGCTGCCCTACAACGACATCGTCGGCTACGGTGCCCACAAGCCCGAGGCATCCCGCGTCATCCCGTGGTTCGCCCGCATGAAACCCGAACCCGGAAAAACCGTCTGCAAAGGCCGCTGGCTGCAAATTTACAACGGCAAACTCAGTTGCTACGCCCAGTGGGAAGACTGCGGCCCGTGGACCACCGATGATTGGGAATTCGTCTTCGGCACCAAGCCGCCCAAGACCACTCAGAACGGTGCTGCGGGCCTCGACATTTCCCCATCTGTCCGCGACTACCTTGGTCTGCGATCCGGGCAGAAAGTCCACTGGCGTTTCGTGGAGGCCAGCCAAGTCCCCTACGGCCCATGGAAGAAATACGGCCAAGAATCACCCGCCGCCGCGAAAAATCCCGACGCGCTGGCCGAGCAAAAATACCTCGAATACCTCCGCAAACTCCGCGACGAACAGTTCCAGAAAAAATCTGTCAGCGAGATGCAGAACTGACGTCTCAGCGATCATCGGTCACCGCGAGTCCACAGGCATCTGAAAAATGCCATCCCGCTCTTGAGTAAATGGAAGAAAGCGACACCTTCCTCCATCCAGCTTTCGGCCATTTTGAAAAACCTCCACCTGCTCATTTTCCTAACTCTCCTGAGCACTCCGCTCCTCGCGGAGATCGACTTTGCCCGCGACATCCGTCCGCTGCTGAACTCGAATTGCACCGCGTGTCACGGCGGCGTGAAAGAAGCTGGCGAAGTTTCCTTCATCTATCGAGACAAGGTTCTCGGCAAAGGCGAATCCGGCAAACCCGTCGTCGTTCCGGGAAATCCCGATGCTTCCGAGATGATCGCCCGGATCATTTCCACCGATCCCGACGAGGTGATGCCCAAGCCCGAACACGGCCCGCCTCTCAGCAAGGAGCAAGTCGCCACGCTCCGCCAATGGATCACCGAAGGCGCTAAATGGGGTGAGCATTGGTCATTCGTCGCTCCTGAAAAACATCCGCTGCCTGCCGTGAAAAAAGCGGATTGGCCGCGCCGTGATCTCGATCATTTCATCCTCGCCCGCCTTGAAGCGGAGAAACTCCAGCCCGCCCGCGAGGCGAAACCGGCAGAATGGCTGCGCCGCGCTTCACTCGATCTCATCGGCCTGCCGCCAAGCATCGCCGAACTCGACGCATTTGAAAAAGCCGCTGCGGAGAATTTCCAAGCCGCCATTGAGAGTGAAACTGAGCGTCTCCTCGCTTCGCCAAATTTCGGCGAACGCTGGGCCTCCGTCTGGATGGACCTCGCTCGTTACGCCGACTCCCAAGGTTACGCTGACGACCGCCGCCGCGATGTTTGGAAATTCCGCGACTGGGTGATCGACGCCTACAACCGCGATCTACCTTACGACCAATTCACCATCGACCAACTCGCTGGCGATCTCGTTCCTAACGCCACTTTGGAGCAAAAAATCGCCACCACTTTTCATCGCCTCACCCAAGCCAGCGATGAGGGCGGGACCGATGACGAAGAGTTCCGCGTCGCCGCGGTGATGGACCGCATGAGCACGACTTGGGAAGTCTGGCAAGGCGTCACTTTCGGCTGCGTCCAATGCCATTCGCATCCCTACGAGCCGATCAAACACGAAGAATTTTTCACCTTCATGGATTTCTTCAACCAGTCCGTGGATGCCGATCTTCAGGAAGGTTTGCCGAAACTTGCGGTGCCGTTAGAAAAGTCTCGTTACGCGGAAGCCAACGCCCTCCAGAACGACATCCGCAGCGCAGAGCGGAAACTCTACGACATCCGCCAAGCCATCGACACCGCCACCAACTGGCAACCGACACGCGGCATGACCGCCACCGCCGAAAAAGCAAAAATCAGCATCTCTCAGTCGGACGGCATCGAAGAATACCGCACCGATGCCAACGTCGCCTCGGGTGCCACCTACCGTTTCACCATCTCGACGGATCTCGAAACCGTCACCGCCCTCCGCGTCGAATTTCTCCCGCTCGACGAGAAAAAAGCACTCCACAGCCCCGAGTGGGGAGCCATTCTTCAAAAGATCACTTTGGAAACGGTCGATAGCTCGAACCAAGCAACGCCCGTCGCATTTCACGAAGTCATCGCGGATGAAGCGCATCCTTTGTTCGATCCGAACGGCTCGATCCAAGGCAAGGGAATGGGGTGGGGGACATACTCCAAAACCTTCGGCCCACGCCACGCCACTTTCGTCCTAGCAGAGCCGCTCACGCTCGCGCCGAATGCGACCCTGCGAGTCACGATCAAAAACGGCGGCACCATCCTTGCCAGTTTCCCGATGGCCTCCAAGCGCGGACGACTCGCACTAACTGACCATCCCGATTGGATCACGCATCGCTCGGATTCACGAGTCATCGAAATTCAAAAACAACTCGAAGACAGCCGCAAGAAACTCGCTGCCATCCCCGCCACCACCACCGTCGTCATGGAAGAGCGCGACGAGAAATTCCCCCGTGCCACCCACATCTTCGAGCGCGGAAACTGGCTCGATAAAGGCGCGAAAATCACGTCACCCGGCACGCCTGCGATTTTCCCGCCACTCCACACGCCAGAGGGGAAACGCGCCACTCGTCTCGATCTCGCCCGTTGGATCGCCTCGCCCACCAATCCACTCACCGCCCGCGTCGCCGTGAACCGTTTCTGGCTCGAACTCTTCGGCACCGGCATCGTCCCCACGCCAGAAGACTTCGGATCATCGGGCGAAAAACCCACGCATCCCGAGCTACTCGATACGCTCTCCGTCCGCTTTGCCACCGAGATGAAATGGAGCGCGAAAACCCTCCTTCGCGAACTCGTCACCAGTGCCGCTTATCGTCAGGATTCGACGAATTCCCCCGAACTCGACGAGCGAGATCGCGGCAACCGCCTCCTCGCTCGCGGTCCACGCCAACGCCTCACCGCCGAGATGACCCGCGACCACTCACTCGCCGTCTCCGGTCTTCTCACTTCGAAAATCGGCGGCTTACCCACCTTTCCACCGATCCCGGATGAAGTCTGGAAACCCTTCACCCCGGACCCATGGAAAACTCCCGCGCCCGGCGATCCCGAACGCTACCGCCGCTCCATCTATGTTTACATGAAGCGCAGCATTCCTTTTCCGCTGTTTTCTAACTTCGACACCCCATCGCGCGAGATTTCCTCGAAGCGGCGACTCGTCTCGAACACACCACTCCAAGCCCTCGCCGTCCTCAACGACCCTGCATTTCAAGAAACCTTCACCGCATTTGCCAAGCGCATGAAAACCGAAACGAGTGGCGATCTCGATGCCGCTATCTCGTATGGTTTCCGCCTCGCCACCTCGCGCAGCATCACTCCAGACCGACTCTCGGAGTTGAAAAATCTCTATCAAAATCTGACCGCCCAATACACCGCCGATTCCACGCTCACGAAAAATTTAGCGGAAACTCCCGATCAAGCCGCTCTCACCGTCGTCGCCTCCGTCATCCTCAACCTGGACGAATCCCTCACTCGATGAACACCTTCCAACACATCCAGCACGAAGAACTCCGCCACTTCACGCGCCGCCATTTCCTCAAAGACTGCACCATCGGTCTCGGCGCACTCGGCCTCCTCAGCCAAGGCCTCACCGCAGGCATGGGAAAACCCAAGATCCAGCACGATCTCGCCAACCCACTCGGCACCCTTCCGCCTTCTTTCGGCCCCAAGGTGAAGCGCGTTATCCACCTCCACATGGCCGGTGCGCCCAGCCAGCTCGAACTCTTCGACTACAAACCGATCCTCGCGAAATACGACGGCAAAGAATGCCCAAAAGAATACCTCGAAGGCCAACGCTTCGCTTTCATCCAAGGTGTCCCGCGCATGTTAGGGCCGCAGTTTGACTTCAAACAACACGGCCAATCCGGCGCATGGATCTCGGATCGCCTGCCATCGCTCCACGCCCACGCGGACAAACTCTGCTTCGTGAAATCCATGCAGACGGACCAGTTTAACCACGCGCCCGCCAAGCTGCTGCTCCACACCGGAAATCAAAACCTCGGCTACCCATCTCTCGGCTCATGGGTCACTTGGGGACTCGGCACGGAAAACCAAAACCTCCCCGGTTTCATGGTCCTCATTTCCGGTGGGCGGCCTCCTCGCGGCGGCGCAGCCCTGTGGACGAACGGATTTCTCCCTTCCGTCTATCAAGGCGTCCAATGCCGCTCCGGCGGTGATCCGGTCCTCAACGCCGCCAACCCCAGCGGCGTCACCCGCGACATCCGCCGCACTGCGCTCGATTCACTCAACCGCCTCAACGCCCGCACTCACCAAGACTTCGGCGACCCAGAAACCATCACCCGCATCGCCCAATACGAGATGGCCTATCGGATGCAAATGTCCGTCCCCGAGGTGATGACCATCAAAGACGAACCCGCGCACATCCAGGAAATGTATGGAGCGCAGCCCGGAAAAAACTCGTTTGCGAACAACTGCCTGCTTGCCCGCCGCCTCGCAGAAAATGGTGTCCGTTTCATCCAGCTCTTCGATTGGGGCTGGGACACCCACGGCTCCAGCGCGTCGGAATCGCTCAAAGACGGCTTCGTTAAAAAGTGTAACGACATCGACAAACCCATCGGCGCCCTCCTCACCGATCTCGAACAACGCGGCATGTTGGAAGACACCCTCGTCGTCTGGGGCGGCGAGTTTGGCCGCACCTCCATGCAGGAAAATCGCGGCGGCGGCACGGCTAACTCTTTCGTTGGCCGCGACCACAACCCGAATGCCTTCACCTTCTGGATGGCTGGCGGCGGCATCAACCCCGGCATTTCCTACGGCGAAACCGACGACATGGGCTACCGCGTCGCCTCAGATCCCGTCCACGTCCGTGACTTCCACGCGACCCTCCTCCACCTCTTCGGCTTCGATCACCACAAGCTCTCCTTCCCCTTCCAAGGCCTCGATCAGAAGCTCACCGGCGTGAAGCCAGCGAAGGTTATTAAAGGGCTGTTGGCGTAGGAGCAGATTTGTCAAATCTGTCAGATTCTTCAAAAGCGGAGACTTTCAAAGTTCAGCTTGGCGAGCATTACGGGTTCCTACATGGTTCTGGAAACACGTTATTTGACCAATCATGCCTATCAAAAAGTCCATCATCAGCGAACCCGAGTTGCTTACTCTGGCGCCGCATGGTGTCACGCATCCGATCCATTCGCCGAACTGCGTTTCCCAAGTTCATTATCAGACGAAAACAGGGAAGCTGTTTCTTGGTGATGCGATCATATGGCTGAAGAGCGTAGATTCAAATTCGGTGGATCTGATTTTTGCAGATCCTCCGTATAACATTCAAAAAGCAGAGTGGGATGATTTTGGTACGATGGACGCCTATGTCTCTTGGTCCAAAGAATGGATCGCTGAAGCTGCGCGAGTGCTCAAGCCCACAGGAACTCTCTATGTCTGCGGGTTTTCAGAAATTCTTGCTGATGTGAAAGTGAACGTTGCTCACCATTTTACAGGTTGTCGCTGGTTGGTCTGGCACTATAAAAATAAAGCGAATTTGGGTAAAGATTGGGGACGGTCACACGAGAGCATTTTGCATTTCCGTAAGAGTAAACAATTCGCATCTAACATTGATGATGTCCGTATTCCCTATGGGGCGCACACCCTTAAATATCCCGAGCATCCACAGGCTGAATCGAGCCAGTATGGCAAAGGGCAATCATCGAAAAACCGTGATGATTGGACGCCGCATCCCGGTGGAGCAAAACCCAAAGATGTGATCGAAATTCCCACGACATGCAACGGCATGGGAGAGAAGACACCGCATCCGACCCAAAAGCCTGAAGAACTTCTGCGAAGGCTGGTGCTCGCCTCCAGCAATGTTGGTGATGTGGTACTCGATCCTTTTTCTGGTTCAGGAACGACTCTTGTGGTGGCAGAGCAGTTAGGAAGACAGTGGCTTGGCTGCGACAATGCCTTAAAGCACAATGAATGGGCCATTCAACGGCTGGAACGTGTCACACGAAAGTCAGTTCCCGAATGGATTGAACATGATCGCCGCAACACGCAACGGAGGGAGAGCATTCGATGAGTCTCAAAAAACTCGTCAATCGCGCCGCAGACAAAGAGCGTTTCACCAAGCTGGAAAATTTTGTCGATTTCGCCCTCGCCGTGCTCGATTTCGCGGCAACGGGTTTGCAGGCCGTAATCGTCTCACGCAATGAACCGCACTATAATTTCTGGCAGTTCAAAAGCGACGGCAGCTACAACGTTAGCCGACCGATCAACTCTGATTTGATGTATTCAGCCTCGAATGCCAGTGATGCCTTGAAGTCGTTCATTCCGCTCTTGGAAGCCATTGGCAAGAAGGGGGCTGACAACTTGACGAACCGAGAACTACTCAATCGCTCAATTTATACGCTTCAGCAGTGCATCGGCATCTCCTTGGATGGCTTGCCGGCTGGAAAGTCAAATACGGCACGCAAAATCAATGGCGATCTCTTCGAGAGGCTGATTCAACTCACACTGGTCCGCGCTCAAGTCCCTTGCTCGACGGGTGTTATCAAAGTCCCTGTGGAGGTGGATGGGAAAGTGGCATTCCAAATGAGTTACCAACATGATCTCGTCATCAAACAGGGCGAGTTGGTCAAGGCAATCGGGTCAGTTAAAACGAGCAGTAAAGACAGGCTCGATAAGGTCTTCATGGACAAGTTTTTGTTCAATCGCCTTACTTCTGCCCAAATCCCTCACGTGGCAATTTTTCTCAATGATGTGCAAAGAAAGAACATCAAAAACCAACGTGAATATGGTGTGAGTGCCACATTTCTACCGGGCCACTTCAAAGCCTACACGGTGAAGCTCAATCCTCTGGATGGCGTTTACTACTTCGACATTCGCCCCAACATGCGAACCGAGCCGATCTTGAAAGACCACATTCGGACGTTTGATCACTTTCTCTTCACCGATGTTTGGCGGTTTCTTGAGCAAACCGGAATACCTGCTGATTGATAGACTAATCTTCTGTAGATAAGCCCGATCTCTCCGCGCTTGCATCTTCCGCACCCAATCCCAAAACTCTCATCAATCACATCATGCAGCTCCTCGAATTCGAAAAACCCGCCGCCGAACTCGAACGCGAACTCGACAAACTCCGCTCCAAGTCCGCCTCGCAGAACATCGACATGTCCGCAGAGATTTCCATGATGGAGGCGAAACTCGCTGACACCCGAGCCAGCATCTACAAAAACCTAACCCCGTGGCAGCGCGTCCAAATCGCCCGTCACACGAACCGTCCGTTCATGCTCGATTACGTCTCCCTCGCCTTCACGGATTTCTGCGAACTCCACGGAGACCGCCACATCGGCGATGACGCCTCGATGCCCGGCGGTTTTGCTCGAATCGGCGATCAGCGCGTCGTCATCATCGGCCACCAAAAAGGCCGCGACACCAAGGAAAACCTCAAGCGCAACTTCGGCAGCGCGCACCCAGAAGGCTACCGCAAAGCCATGCGCCTGATGAAACTCGCAGAAAAATTCGGCCTGCCCGTCATCACTATGATCGATACGCCCGGCGCATTTCCCGGCATCGGGGCGGAAGAACGCAACATTGCAGAAGCCATCGCTTTCAATCTCCGCGAAATGATGTTGCTGAAAACTCCGGTCATCGCCGTCGTCCTCGGCGAAGGCGGCTCCGGCGGCGCACTCGGAATCGGCATCGCCGACCGCGTCATCATGATGGAAAACGCTTATTACTCCGTCATCAGTCCGGAAGGTTGCGCCGCCATTTTGTGGAAACACCGCAAGCACGCGCCCGAGGCCGCAGAGGCCATGAAACTCGTCGCTCCCGATCTCATGCAGCTCGGCCTGATCGACGACGTCATCGGCGAGCCAACCGGCGGTGCCCACCACGACCACCAAGCATCCGCCGACGCCTTCCGCGATAAAGTCCTCAGCCACATCGCCGAACTCAAACAACTCTCCACCGCACAATTACTCGAAGACCGTTACGCTAAGTTCCGCGCCTTCGGTGAGTGGCAGGGAAAATAATTTTTCATCAACGAGTAAACACACATGGCCATCAAAGTAGGAGTCATCGGAGCAGGCGGAATGCTGCAATACCACGCCGCAGGTTTTCGCCAAGCGGGAGCAGAAATCGTCGCCGTCGCAGATCCCGCGCCCGGCGCAGCGGCGAAAGCCTCGGAAAAATGGGGCATCGCCCACGCCTTCGAGTCCGTCGATGCCATGCTCACGGACTGCCCGGAGTTAGATGCCGTCAGCATCATCGTCCCGAACAAATTTCACGCCCCGCTCGCCCTCCAATGCCTCAAGGCTGGCAAACACGTCTTCTGCGAAAAACCACCGGCTCTCACCGCCGCAGAAGTTTCCGAAATGATCGCAGTCGCCACCGCATCCGGGAAAAAGCTGATGTTCAACTTCAACAACCGCGCCCGCCCCGAGTCGCAGGCGATGAAGACCTATTGCGATGACGGAACAGTCGGCACCATCAATTCCGCCCAAGCAAAATGGATACGTCGCACCGGCATCCCCGGTTTCGGCGGTTGGTTCACGACCAAGGAACTTTCAGGCGGCGGCCCAGTCATCGACCTCCTTCACATGATCGACCTCGCGCTCTATTTCATGGGCTACCCCGAGCCAGCGCACGTCCTCGCGAACACCTTCGACACCTTCATCACCGATAAAAATTTCAAAGGCCCCTGGGGCATTCCCGACCGCGCCGATGGCACAAACAACGTCGAAGCCGCCGCCCACGGATTCGTCACCTTCAAGACTGGCCAAGTCCTCACACTCCAAGTTTCCTGGGCGGAAATGATCAAACGCGAAGAAGTCTCCGTCGTCTTCCAAGGCACCAAAGCTGGTGGCAAAGTCGAGCGGCTCTTCGCTCGCGACGGCCTCGATGAAGCCGCCCTCGACACCTGCGAACTCTACGTCCAAGAAAACGGTAACAGCGTCAACCGCGCGATCGTCACCCCCGCCTGCGAAGACATGGGCCGCAGCAATTCCGCCTGCAACTTCATCGAAGCCATCGAAGGCAAAGCCGCCCCGCTCAACACCCCAGACCAAGCCCTCAGCCTCATGAAAATCATCGACGCCATCTACGCCTCCGCTCAATCTGGCAAACCCGTTTCCATCTAATTTCTTCTCTCTCAACTCTCAACCTTCAACTCTCAACTTTCTTCATGAACCGCAAACTACGCATGGGCATGGTGGGCGGTGGACGCGGTGCCTTCATCGGCGCCGTCCACCGCATGGCTGCAAACCTCGACGGGAAAATCGAACTCGTCGCCGGTTGCTTCTCCTCAGATCCCGAGAAATCCAAGCTCTCCGGCCAAGACTTTTTCCTCGATCCAGCGCGGGTTTATTCCTCCTACCAGGAAATGGCCAAGGCCGAAGGCGCATTGCCAGTTGGTCAGCGCATCGACTTCGTCACCATCGTCGCCCGCAACGATCTCCATTTCCCCGTCGCCAAAGCCTTCCTCGAAGCGGGCATCCACATCGTTTGTGAAAAACCGCTCGCCTTCTCACTCGCAGAAGCCAAGGAACTCAAAAAACTCGTCGATGCCAGCGGCCTCGTTTTCGCCCTCACTCATAACTACACGGGCTACCCGATGGTGAAAGAAGCCCGCGCCATGGTGAAGGCTGGGAAACTCGGACGCATCCTCAAAATCGTCGCCGAATACCCACAAGGATACGCCATCGGAGCCATTAAAGAACAAGCCGACGGTGCGATCTCCAATTGGCGCATGGATCCCAGCATCGCCGGAATTTCCAACTGCATCGGCGACATCGGCTCCCACGCCGAAAACCTTGCCCGCTACATCACTGGACTCGAACTCGAACACATCGCCGCTGACCTGAACACCTTCATCCCCGGACGCCCGCTTGATGACGATGGCAGCATGTTAGTCCGTTACGAAGGCGGCGCACGCGGTGTGCTCTTCGCCTCACAAATTTCCACCGGCGACGAAAATAACCTCAACATTCGCATCTACGGAACGGATGCCTCCATCGAGTGGCACCAAGAGCATCCGAACGAGTTGATCGTAAAATTCGCCGATGCCCCGCGCCAAGTTTGGCGTCGTGGTAACAGCTACAACGGCCCCGAAGCCTCGAAATACACCCGCCTTCCCTTCGGTCACCCAGAAGCCTTCATCGAAGCCTTCGCCAACGTCTATCTCTCCGCCGCAGAAGCCATCTCCGACCACCTCGCCGGCACCTATCCGCGTGCAGAAGGCTACGATTTCCCCACCGTCGATGACGGAGTCGCTGGCATGGCCTTCATTGAAGCCGCCGTCGCCTCGTCCAAGGAAAACGCAGCTTGGAAGCCAGTGAAATAAGGAGCAGGGACGCCCTAGTCCCGAGTTTCGTCAAAAATCGAGCAAGCTCGTCGATCTCGGCTCAAACCAATAGTCTATGCTGCCGGGCATTAAGATTTCTGGTATTGTGACGCGCTTCTCGGCCTAGTGGAATCCGACCTCATTATCGGCGTGCATGAGCAGGTCACGGTTCCTTGGCCCGCTGTTTTCGCCACTCACGGCGTCGTCATCGACGACTGACGGACTCCGATTTATCGGTGAAACCGAGGATTGACCCATAGTGGTGATTGGACCATGGTTTTAGGCCATGACAGCTTCAATTGAATTGGATCTGAAACAGCGCCTTGCCCGGTTGCCCGAGCGTGACAGGCGGGTCCTGTCTGCTTACTTGTTACGGCTCAAACACCAGTCAAAACGCGGACGCCAAAGCATCACGAAATTGATGGAAGAAATGGACGCAGGCAGAAAAACCGGACTCTCCAAACTCGCTACCGATCTCGGGCATGGCTGATCGGCATCCATACGAACCGGTTCTATCTTCCAAAGCCGCAGCTTTCGTCGTAGCGATCTCCAAGACCCGCCAGCGGAAAGTAATCGGTCTTCTATTTCAACTCGCCGACAATCCATCGCAGATCGGGGATTACTCCGAATCAGACAACACCGGGCGCGAGGTGCAATTCATTCTCATCCAAGATCTGCTGATCGCATTCTGGGCCGACCACGCAGTCAGGGAATTGAGAATTGTGGACATTGAGGAAGTCTGAAAAGCCGCCTTTCGCATCAGCACATCGCCGCCGATTCCCAACGCTTCCTGCGGACCGCGAAATTTATTTACCCGTGTGGCGAGCTACGAAATGAATGCGGTTGGTGTGTGGAATTCGAAAACTGCTTCGGCGAGCAATCAGGTTATTTTGTCAAACCCGGAACATCACTCTTTGTCGCAGAGCCACAGCGGATGGGAGCCGTGGACTTCAGTCCATGGTCTGCGGCGGCAGGAAACGATGTCGCAGCGCGACACCGAAACCGATGTGAAAAAGAGTCCCGATCCAGCGAGATTCCATTGCCACTACGTGGCAAGAATGCGCTCACACGAGACCGTGGGCTGAAGCCCACGGCTATCATCCACCGGTCGCGATGCGACGAAGATTCGCTGTCGTGATACGACGAAGATTCGCCGTCGTGATGCGACGAAGAAAATGCACAACCCGCTTTCTCGGTAACTGCAAGTGAGCCGGGATGCTAAGAGCCTGTCTTAAAAATGGCAGGGACCGTCTCTCCGAGCGGTCAGGTGCGTAAGACATGAATGAAAAGCGAATCAGAAAGCCGGAACGCCCATGTATTCATCAAACCATTCGCCACTCACGCGCTGGACCGCCCGGAGGATCGGTCCCTGCCATCAGCAATATTCAGACAGCCTCTAAACGAATTACAGAGTTTATTTGGTTTCTCGGGAGAGGAGAAAGTTTGAGAGGGCGGAGCGTCTCAGTCATCGCACTCGGATCGGTCTGGGAAGCGTAGTCTGGACATTTTGCCCGTCGCGGCGGCGTTGCAGGATGGCTCAGGGGTGTTTCTCACATCCGACAGGCAAAGCTGGCGAAACTTGCGGGGCTGAAAGTGAAACTTTCTGAGCAATTCACTCCAAAAAACGCTGCTAGACACCCGGCTATCGTTCTCATTAGCATCCTGACGTTTTCTTTAAATCCCTCATATCGCGATGAAATCACTCATTTTCATGTTCGCTTTGGCGACGATCAGTCTAGCTCAGAATGCCACCGCGCCAGCGCGGCCATTGGATACCTTGCTGACGACGGAGAATCCTTGGCTGATGACGACCGCGAAGTTTGAGGAGGCATTTCGCCCGGCTCGTTTTGATTGGCTGTCGGAGAAAAAAGACCAAGCCCGCTTTTTCGGTCCCGGCCTCAGTTTGTGGCAAGGCGGTATCAAGCTCAACGAAGCGATCATCGAGTTTTCCGCTACTGGCCAAGCGACGAAGATGAATTTCTCGATCTACAATCGCGGAGATTCCGAGACGCTCATCACGAGTCATGATGAATTTGAAACCCGCGTCCATGAGTTGCGGGATGTCATTTCTAAGCAGCTCGCCGTGGCCCCGACCGAGCGAGGGAAGGACAAAAATAGCGCCGTCGCTGCCGAGGGTTTTGTCTGGACGAAGACACTTACCGCTTACCTGCTAGAATACAGTTATCAGCGGGAAATGAAGAGCCGTAAGGTTCCTTTTCGGGCTGAGTTCATCCGGCTGCGTGTGGCAAATATCGCGGCTGGCGGCGGAATGACTGCCGCTGGTTCCACGGCTCCCGTCGGGCGCGGCAGCCTCGTGGGAAATGTGAAGCGCGACGACGCCAGTGGTGATGTGTTTATTTCTAACGTGCCGATGGTGGATCAAGGCCCAAAAGGCTACTGCGCGGTGGCCACGGCAGAGCGGGTTTTCAAATACTACGGCATCCCGGTGGATCAGCACGAGATGGCCCAAGTCGCCGATACCTCCGACGGCGGCGGCACCAGTCCAGACAAGATGTTTGCCGCTTTGAACAAGCTGGAAGGCCGCATGGGCGTCAGCGTCCGCATCATCGAAGACTGGGAGTATAAAAAATTCATGGACCGCGTGGATGACTACAACAAGGAGGCAAAAAAGGCGGACAAGCGCGAGATCGACGCCAGCGCTCAGGGCGGCGTCATCGACATCCAAGCGATCCAGAGCCAAATGGACGGCGAGATTCTCAAGCTGGCCCGCACCGAGCGCGACCGATCCGGCTACGCGAAATTTCAACGCACCGTCGCCACGCTGATCGACCAAGGCATCCCGCTCATGTGGAGCGTCTCACTCGGCCTGTTGCCAGAGAGCGGCATCCCGCAATCGAGCGGTGGTCACATGCGACTCATCATCGGCTACAATACGAAGACGGGCGAGGCACTCTACTCCGACTCATGGGGCGCGGATCACGCGCTCAAACGGATGCCGCTGGCTAACGCCTACACCATGACGAACGGTCTTTACTACATGCAGCCGAGGGCGAAGTAGTGCCCCTATTTTTCCAGCCCTTTCACGATCGCGTTCACGTTGTGGCGCATCATTTCGAGATAGCCCGTGCCACCCGTGCCGTCGGCGATGAGTGGCTCGCCGAGACGGATGCCGGTGTCCTTTGTGAGAGTGGTGAGGATCTTGGGGTTCGACTCCTTTTCGGGGAAAATCGCAGTGACTTGATTGGCCTTCAGAGCGGCGACTAACTCGGCGAGAGCTTTCGGCGCGGGCATTTGCTCGCGGCTCAATCCTTGCACCGGATGCGGAGTGAATCCCCAGTCTTTGCAGAAATAATGAAATGCCGCGTGGGCCGTCGCGAGGTGTCGTTGATCGCGCGGAATTTTCGCAATCTCACGCCGCGTCCATTTCTCTAACTCGTCCAGCCTGCTGCGGTAGTTGGCTGAGTTTTGCGTGAAAAATGCCGCGTTTTCTGGAGCCGCATTGGCCATCGCCTCGGTCACGATTCCCACCGCCCGGCGGAACAAGCCGATGGAGTGCCACCAGTGCGGATCGACCTCGTGAGCATGATCGCGCGGGTGCTCATGCTCCTCACAATCGTGTGAGCCATGCAGCGGCGGCAACGTCGCGCCGACTTCGATGAGCGTCGCCTGATCCGCAAGAATCGCCTTCACCTTGGGCAAATAACCTTCGAGGCCCATCCCTGCTGCGAGGTAAATTTTTGCCCCCGCTGCTTTGCCGAGATTCGCTGGGCTGGGTTCAAAATGATGTGGATCACCATTCGGCCCGATCAGATCAATCATCTCCACCCGATCTCCGCCGATTTGTCGCACCAGATCGCCTAACAATGGATGCAGCACTGCGATTTTCAGCGGCTCGGCAGCAAGTGTCGGCCAGCTCAGAAGGGCGATGGCGAGGGTCAAACGAAGCATCTGGCGAAGGTGCCGAGCGATACTGGTAAGGCAAGTGAATTGCGTTTGGAGATCTTGCTCAGATAAATGATTGACAGTCCCACTCGAAAGCCTAGTCAAAGTATCAACTGTATTGGCATGAAATGTGATTCAGCAATCGTGGAAAATAGATCCACCTCGACATTCTGTTAGTCTTCATTCTCTCCCAAGCGATAAGCTGATTTCTGACAAAATTCTCCTCTACCCAAATTCCACACCATGAAACCAAAGCCTAAACCCAGCGCAGCTCTTACGTTGCTTACCACTCTCGCTCTGGCTGCTCCTCTCTGGGCGGCTCAGGCGGTCTCTATCAGTAATTCAGGCTTTGAAAGTCCGGTATTGGCGGAAGGCGTCTTTCCCACCACCATCACTGGTTGGGCTCAGGGCAAATACGATGTGCTGACACCTGCTGTGTGGATTGTCGGCAGCTCCGGTGCCGGAAACTACAATCTGAGCACGAGCGAATATACGACACCGACCGCTCCCGAGGGCAGTAACATGGCCTACACCACCACGGCTGCAGGTTTTGACACCGGGATCAGTCAGGTGCTTACCACGAATTTGCAGGCAAATGCCCAATACGAAATGAGCGTGAAAGTGGGAAATCCCTTCATCTACAACGCAGGCCTCACAGCTGACTACCGCATCGAGTTATTGGCTGGCGGTGTTCTGCTCCAATCCACCACAGGCCCCTCGCCGATCAATGATACCACCTTCACGACCGCGACTCTGTCCTACAACTCCGGCGCATCCCCGACGCAACTCGGTCAGGCTCTTCAGATTCGGCTCATCGCCAAAGATTTTACCAGTGCCTTGCAAGTCGATTTCGATGATGTCCAGCTCACTGTGGCTCTCTCCAATCCAGTCGCCAATACAGGTGCTCCCTACACCGTACCAACCAGCGGATCACTCTCTCTGAACGGCAGTGCATCGCTACCCTCAGATGGCCAGACGATCACCAGCTACGAGTGGGATCTCGATAATGACGGCAACTATGGCGACAATCCCGTCTCAGGTGCAAACCCCACAGCGATCACGAACTCGGACCTCAGAACCATCTACGGGCTGAACTACGGTGCTAACACCATCGCACTGCGCGTGACGGATAGCTCTTCGCCTACTCCGAAAACGGCCACCGCCACCGGCACGGTTACGCTTTCACCACCCATCGGCTGCCAATTGGGAGTGCTGAATCTCACTGCCAATGGCGGCATCAATCCCAACACTGGCCTCGCCTGGCAAGTCGGCGACAAATACCGCATCGCTTTCCATACCAACGGGACCACGACGACGACGTCCAACAATCCCGATTTCTACAATGACTTCTCCACCGCCGAGGCGTGGACGGTTCCGGCCCTTCAGGGCACTTATTGGAGAGCCATGGTCACAGTGAATCTTGATTCTAGTACCACGCAGGCTCTCTCCTCCAAGCGCGAGGTGAAGGTTAATACGGGAACCAGTGATCTCACTGGCGGTTCCAACCAAGGCGGCGTCGGTGAGCCCGTCTATGTCGTGAATGGAACTACCTGCATCGCAAGAAACAACGCGGACATCTGGAACGCGTGGGGCAATCCGTTTGAAAACTCTCCGGGGGTTCCTAATACTGCGGGGACAGGCAATAACGTCGTAAGAATCCCAAATGCCACATCGACGAGTTTGGTGCATTACTCGCCTTACCTAAATCAAAATGGTGCTCAAACCGTGAATCCGGATGCCATTCATGGCAAAGATGTCGCGACCGGATGCGACAGTGCCGGAATCCACGTGAACGCGCTGGGCGACACCACTGACGCCGTGGACAACATCAATCGGGGAAACTCGAATGCCAATACCACTGGCCGCGTCTGGAACCGTGGAACGGATACGACCGTAACCGCTAGATCGCTTTATGTCATCTCCGTGCCGCTCACGATTCAAAATACCGCTGAAACCGTGGACCCAACCCTCATTTCCTTCGTGGACGACCGAGGCGGATCCAATCTCGCCCTCGGAACTGGCTCCATCGTCTATACCGTGACCTTCAGCGAAACGATTGATGCCTCGACCCTCACAATCGCCGACTTTCAAAATGCCGGAACCGCAGCCATCACCTTCAACAGCATCAGAGGAACCTTAAATCCAGGAGCCTTTAATGTCACCGTCACGCCGACGACTTCTGGCACCGTGCAGTTGCAGACCATCATCGGGGCGGTCATCGAAGACCCTGTGGGAAACACTTTGGACACCACTGCTCCCATCACCGACGACACCATCATCAATGTCATAGGCGACGTCACTCCGCCCACTCTCGTCTCCATCGCCGACAACGTTTCAGGCGGCCCGATCGTTGCATTTAATCCTGTAACCTACACCGTGACTTTTGACGAACCGATCATCGCTGCGACGGTCAACATCGCGGATTTCGGAAACAGTGGCTCTGCACCGATCAACATTAACGGTGTGACACCTACCGGAAATCCAGCGGTTTACACCGTTTCAGTCACTCCAACAGCCGCAGGCACCCTGACACTGAGCATCCTCGCGGGTGCCTCGATCACGGACCTGACAGGAAATCCTCTCAACACGACCTCCGCCCTGCCTGATAATACCACCATCACCGTCACTCCCGACCCGCTGCCGACACTGGTTTCCATCGCCGACAACCAAGCCGGTGGTCCTGTCTTTGCAGGTCAGTCGTTCACCTACCTCGTCACCTTTAATCAAGTGATGAGTCCCTCTTCGGTGGATGTGACGGATTTTGAAAACAACGGCTCACCTGCTCTCACCGTCAACGCCGTGGCAACCACCTCGAACCCAGCGGCTTTCGCAGTTCATGTAACTCCCGGAGGCGCAGGGATGATCAATTTGCAGATCAAAGCTGGAGCCGTCATCACGAATGCCAATGGCACCGCCCTCGCCACTGGCTCGGCACTCGCTGACGACACCACCATCACCGTCAATGCGGGCTCAGGTCCAGCGCGGGGAACGATCACTGTCGATGCCTCCACCTCGTTTGGCGCAGCCAGCACCACGCTTTCCGGCACCCTAAACGCCGGTGGCTCGGATAAACTCGTCGTCATCGTGACTGGAGAGAACGCTAACCCAGGTGGTCTGACTGGTAACAGCATCAGTGTGACTTACGATGGTGTCGCACTGACCAAAATTGTGGATCGGAATCCTATCGGCGGCAGCCCGTTTGACCA
>JANOQR010000052.1:0-2588 GCA_031414935.1 Luteolibacter sp. | reverse complement strand
AGCTGACGGATCAAGTGAAGCTGATAGGAAGTGGGCGCACTCGGGGTTTTTAAATACGTCGCGAACACGCCGATCACTTTGTCTTCCTGAGAGAAAATCGGCGTGGACCAGCATGATTTTAATCCATGGCTCAGCGGCAGTTCGCGGCGATCCGCCCACGCCGGATCTGTAGCGATGTCTGGGACGATCACCTGCTCGCCCAGCCTAGCTGCACGGGCGCAGGCACCGCTGCTAGACTCGAATACCCTGCCATCCATCGCACGATTGTAGCCCTCGGGGAGATCAGGTGCCGCACCATGCCGAAAGCATTTCTCCGTCCAGTCTAGCAGTAAAATCGAACACAAGGCTCCCGGCGAAAGTTCTCCTACCTGACGGCAAATCGCGTCCAGCGTCATGCGGAGAGGTCGCCCTTTCGCGATCATTTCCAGGATCTGATTTTCCCCCGCGAGTAACGCTTCCGCCCGTTTGCGGTCCTCGATCTCGATGTTAGTCCCATACCACTTGACCACATTTCCCGCTTCGTCATGCAATGGAATAGCGCGGAAAATATACCAGAAATAGATGCCGTCGAAGCGCTTCAGCCGCGCTTCGGTTTCACCCGCCTCGCCTGAGGCTAACAATGCGATCCAATACTCCATCAGCCCTGCTAGATCCTCGGAATGGATCGCAGTCATCCAGCCCCAGCCGATGGCCTCAGCGAGGCTCAGTCCGGTGAACTCGATCCACCGGTGATTCAGGTATTCCACATGACCATCTGGAAGTGTCGTCCAGACCAGCGCAGGCACGGCATCAATGGCGAGGCGGAAGTCGATGCCTGAAGATGTGGCCACGGAAGCGGCATGACTGCAGTCGTATCGAGATTCAAGAGTCATCGTGACAGGCACTAAATTACGCGTGTGAAATCTTTTATAGTTCAGTCAGTCGCACGCCGACGACGAAAAAACCTTTTGAGCCAGTGGCGTCCACGTAGGCGCTGAAATTCCCTTCAGCCTCGGGGCCGACTTGGGTTTGGTTCGCGAGGCCGGTGGGAGTCCTTGAAAAACTCGCCAGTGTGAGTGGGTCGGCCAAGGTGGCTTGGTAGCGGATTTCATAAATCGCGCCGAAGCTGTCGGGGAAAACCAGCTTGAGCCGCACGGAGTCGCCCGGACCTTGTTGGTGGACGGCGATGGAATGGATGTGCAGCGCGAGATCGGGAATCGTGATGGAAACGATGCCAGTGGGGGCGTCGAATTGGGTGAAATACGTGCCGAGATCGTCTTCGGCGGGTTCCGTGGAGATGCCGTTTGCGTCGCGGAAAACTTTGCCTTCAATGTCGTAGCGCGAGCCGTGGCAGGGGCAGCGCATTTGGTTATCTGCGACGATGAAGCGGCCAACTTCGCATTGGCTGTGAGTGCAAATCGAGTCCAAGGTCACGAATCTCTCGGTGGTGACGCGGTTCAGGGTGAGCGGTTTCAGGAAGTCGATGAATTTCAATTGCACCGAGCCACCGGGGGCGGCGAGCGCGGGGTAGTTCGCGGGCTTGATCCGTAAAACACCCGCGCCGGGGCCAGTGGAGGTGACTTCTGCGAGGACGCGGCTGGTCCAGGCAGGGCCAGTGAGCGCGGCGGCGGTGCCCAGCATGAATTGCTTCACCCATTGGCGGCGGGTGCTGGTGGTGAGGTCGGGAATCATTGTTTTTAAAGGTTGGGAAAATCAATCGCCAGCCGCGCCGCTGAGGAGTTCGGCGATGCGTTCTGGCGGCAGTGGGGCGGCGCGGAGTTCGGCTTCGGTGAAACGGTGGTTGCGGGCGGCGAGGGCGTAGATGTCGAACAAGGATTGCTCCTGCTCGGGTCCGGGCGAGAGGAGCGCGGCCCATTCGAGGGCGTGGGCGGGATCGCCAGCTTCGGCGATTTTCCCGGTGATCTGGGTGAGAGCGTGTTGATAGGGATCGAGACTGGCCTGACTAGCCAACCAATCGCGGGCGGCGGTGGGATCGGCATCAAACCAAGCGGCGAGCGCGAAATTTAAGGCCGCGACTTCACCGGAGCGGTGGAGGCGGGCGACTTCGCTGGGGTGATCGACTCGCGAAGGCTGAGTTTGCGGGAAAGCGGTTGCGGTGGGTTCGCGGAAATTTTCTGGCTCGGGGACGATGGCGGAGTTCCAGAACGCGGCGTCTTTGGAGGGGATGCGTGGGCGGGCTTTGGTGGCAGCGGCGGCGGGAAATTTTTGGGCTTTTTCTGGTCGGTCTGGCCAGAATATCGCGGCGAAGGCGATGAGGATTACCGCGCTGAGGAAGCAGGAAAGAATTTTGACCACGGATTTCACGGATTTACGGATGGAAAGACTTGGGGGTTTGGCTAGCTTCGCTCTTCATCCTTTATCTGAAAAATCCGTAAATCCGCGTAATCCGTGGTTGAAATTCTTCATGCGGAGACGGGCTGCTCGGCGGGTTCGGGCGGAATGAATTCCGCGCTCGTGCGAACGCACATACATGAAATCAACCAGTGAAAGTCTGAGTCATCCCGAGACGAGCTACGGGAAAGCAGCCGGAGGCAACTGCGTCGTCGCGAGACGGGGTGGAGAGCAGCCCGAGGCGGACCTGCGGTCCC
>JANOQR010000051.1:0-10397 GCA_031414935.1 Luteolibacter sp. | reverse complement strand
CGGCGGGATCGAGCGGTTCATCGGTGGCTGGAGCTTTGTCGATGGCGGCGGTGTCCACGGCGGGAGCAGCGGCGGCTTTTTTGGAGGTTTCGGAGCCGGGGACGATTTGCTCAGGCTTTTCGACGGCGGTTGGCTTGGCGCTGACGAGCTTTTTCGCCTCGCTGAGAATGGCGGCTTCGATGGCTTCTGGGGTGAGGTTCGCGGCTTGGGCGGCGTCGATTTTCGCCTTGGTTTCGTAGCGTGGTTTCGCAGCAGCGTCTTCCATGGTGGCTGGCTCGGCGCGGTTGAAGAGCCAGATCAGGGTGAGAAGCACGGCGAAGATGAAAAAGGTGCCAAGTCCCCACCAGAATGTGGCGAAGCGGATGAGCGGATTGTCGCGGGAGTAGTCCATGTGGAGAAAAAAGAAGGATCAGTTGGAAACGTTCGCAGACTCGAGGATGCGTGGATCGCGGTTCGGGTAGAGCGAGTGCTGGCCGAGGGCGCGGATGAGGAAGAAGATGAAGCCTGCACCGATGGTGACGAAGGCGAGGATGTCGCCCCAGAACGCGCCGGGGATGGAGACTTGGATGTCACCGAAGGTTTTCGGGTCGATGTTTCCAAGCGAAATCCCGCGCTCCGGGATGACGATGAGGTAGTGGTCCAGCGCGTGCATCACGAGGGTGTAAACCGCGACGATGGAGAGCAGTTTGGGGTTTTTCTTCAGCCACGCTTGCAGCAGGACGACGAAGGGAACGACGAAGTGACCGAAGACGAGGAAGTATTGGACGATGTTCCAATTGCCGGTGTTGCGGATGAGGAAATACTTGGTTTCCTCGGTGATGTTCGCATACCAGATAAGGAAAAATTGCGAGAAGGCGATGTAGGCCCAGAAGGTGGTGAAGGCGAACATCAGCTTGCCCATGAGGTGGAAATGCTCGGGTCCGGTGACGTTTTTCAGATGGCCCATGCTTTTCAGCCAGGTGCAAACGAGGACGATGACGGCCATCGAGTTCAGCGCGGCTCCGGCGAAGAGATAGACGCCCCACATCGTGGAAAACCAAGAGTAGTCGAGACCCATCGCGAAGTCGAAACCCGTGAAAGTGATGGTCAGCGCGAAGATGATGAGCGGGTAAGTCGAGTGGTAGCGGGCCGTGAGCAAACGGGCGGTGCCGGGATTCGGATCGGTGTCTTGGGCAGTAGAAAGTTTCCGTAGGCCGATGATGACCGCGCTGAAAACGATGGCGTAAAAGGCGACGCGGAAATACCAGAACGGGATGTTCAGATACCACGATTTCGCGTAGAGCAGGTGGTCGTGGTGATGGAGCCATTCCTTCACATTTCCTTCGGCGGAGCGGTGGGTGTTCATCCATTCGTAGAGCCAATGCTGCACGCCTGGGAAAAGCAGCGGAATGCTGAAAAGCATCATCCACGGGAAGGTGGAGCCCACATTTTCAAAGACGCGACGGACGGAAGTGCCCCAACCGGAGTTCGAGACATTGTGAAGCAGCGTCCAAAAAACGCCGCCGATGGACAGCGTGAGGTAGAAGTAAAACGCGAACAGCCACGAATAAGCGTAAGTGCCTTGCCAATGTTTTGGGCCGACGAAAAGCAGATAAAGACTGATGACCGAGCCGACGACGGCGATGAGCGCGGCGGCACTTTTGACCTTCGATACCTTGGAGTGGTCGAGGTGATCGCCGTTGATCGCGATGTCTGCGGAGGTGACGTGGTGGTGAGCCATTTTCGATGAGTTTCAGGAGAAGTTAGTTAGCCTTGGTGGCTTTGGCGGTCTGCAAGGCACGGACGTAGGCGATGATCGCCCAGCGATCGCGGACGGGAATGTTATAGCCGTAAGCGCCCATCATGCCCTTGCCGTTGGTGATGACTTCAAACATCCGGCCATCCGGGTAGGTGGCGGATTTGAAGTTGTCCGCGTGGAAATTCGCGATTCCGGGGACGCCGTATTGACCCGTGATGCCTTGGCCGTCGCCCGATGCACCGTGACAAACGGCGCAATAGATGCCGTAGCGTTCTTTGCCGCGGTTGATGAAGGCGGCGGCGGACTCGGTGGTGAGTTTCAATTCGTCAGGCGTGCCGTTGCCAAAGTAATCGCCGACGTGGCCCGTGTAATAATAGCCGGATTGTCCGCCGAATTCGTATTCCGGGATGCCACCGATTTCCTTCGCACCGTCTTCGTTCAGGCCGCGTGGCTGGGTTTGACCGACGGGGAGACGGCTGCCGTGGCCGTCGGCGAAAAAGGCGTTTGGCTTCTGGGACTTCACTTTGTCCTGCTCATCCATGTCGGGGAAAATGCGGACGGGAGGTTTGGAAAATTTCTGCCCGTGGACCCCAAAGATCCCGACGACGAGCAACGCGATGAGCGCGTAAGCGAGGAAAAAGTAACGCATTGGTTAAAAGGAAATTGGAGATTGGAGATTCAGCTCAGTCTTCTTCTTCGACGAGTTCGATGTTGGCACCGCCGATGCCAGCAAGGAGGTCACGGGTTTCATTCGGGCTGAATTTTGGATCACGAGCCTCAATGGCGATGAAGAATCCATCATCGGTGGCGCGGTGGAATTGGCGACTGGCGAAGAGCGGGTGGTTCAGGCGCGGGAGCTGCATCAAAGCGAGCAAGCCGAAGAGCGTGGTGAAGCCGGAGAACAGAATCGTCAGCTCGAACATGATCGGGAAAAACGCCGGAACCGTGAAGATGTTGGCGGGCTTGGCCTGCACGACGGTCGGGTAAATGACGACTTGGGTCGAGTAAGCGAGGACGAAGGCGGTGATCGTCCCAGTGAGGCCGCCGAAGAAGACGAACCACGGCAGAATCGAGCGTTTCATCCCCATCGCGCCGTCGAGGCCGTGGACGGGATAAGGCGAGTAACAGTCCCATTTCTTGAAACCGGCGTCGCGGACTTTTTCCGCCGCTTTGTAGAGGGCGGATGCGTTCTTGAACTCGGCTAGGTAGCCATAGACGCGTTTGCGGGTGGTGCTCACGGTGGAAGAGTTGAAAGTTATTCGTTAGAAGTTATTTGGAAGAGGCGAGCTCTTGCTGGTAGGCCGGGATTTTCACGGTGCCGGGATCGGGGTGGTCTTCGAGGTCGTCGTGGTGGGGATCGGACTCGGGGAGCGTCCATTTGACCTCGGCGATGTTGATGCAGGGCAGGAAGCGCAGGAACATCAGGAAAAGCGCGAGGAATAGGCCGATGGTGCCGACGAAAGTCATGATCTCCACGCCGCTGGGTGAGTAGGTTTTCCAATCACCGGGCAGAAACATCCGGGCGAGAGTGGTGCAGATGATGACGAATCGCTCAAACCACATCCCGACGTTGACGCACATCGCGACGATCATGATGACCCAGAGATTTTCGCGGCACCATTTGAACCAGAAAACTTGGGGAGAAAGAACGTTGCACGACATCATCGCGGCATAGGCCCACCAGTAAGGCCCGGCGATGCGGTATTTGAAGGCGTCCATTTCATAAATCCCGCCGGAGTAGAACGCGACGAATAGCTCCATCAAGTAGGCGTAACCGACGATGGTTCCGGTCAGCAGGATGATTTTCGCCATGTTGTCGATGTGCTTCATGGTGATGAGATCCTGCAGGCCGTAGATGAAGCGGGCGGGAATCATGATGGTGAGCACCATCGCGAAACCACCGAAGATGGCACCAGCGACGAAATACGGCGGGAAAATCGTGGTGTGCCAGCCAGGGACGATGGACGTGGCGAAGTCGAACGAAACGACCGAGTGGACGGAAAGCACGAGTGGCGTGGAGAGCGCAGCGAGCAGGAGATACGCCATTTCATAGTGGCTCCATTGGCGATTTCCGCCGCGCCAGCCCATGGCGAAGATGCCATAAAGCATCTTGCGGATGCCAGGTTTGCAGCGGTCGCGAATCGTCGCGAGATCGGGAACCATGCCGAGATACCAGAAAATCAGCGAGATGGTGAAATAGGTGGAAACGGCGAAAACGTCCCAGAGCAGCGGCGACTTGAAGTTTTGCCAGATGGCATTCGCATTCGGCACCGGCGCGAGAAACCAAGCGAACCAAACCCGACCGACGTGGAAGGCGGGGAAAATGCCCGCACAAATCACCGCGAAGATCGTCATCGCTTCCGCCGCGCGGTTGATCGACGTCCGCCAATTTTGCCGAGTCAGGAACAGCACCGCAGAAATCAGCGTTCCCGCGTGACCGATACCGATCCAGAACACGAAGTTCGTGATGTCGAAGCCCCAGAAAACTTTGTTGGACATGCCCCAGACGCCGACTCCGGTGGAGACGAGATAAGTCAGTCCGCCGCCGACGCCGATCATCGCGATGAGCGCGGATGGAATAAACAGCAGCCACCAAAGCAGCGGCTGCTTATTTTCCAAGACGCCGCAGATCCGCTCGGTGATCCAGTGGTAAGAACGTCCGCTGAGGATGAGCTTTTCGCGCTCAAGCACCGGGAGCTTTACTCCAGTGTGGGTCTCGGGGGCGTGGGTGGTGGTGGATGCCATGGTGAGGTAAATGCTGAAATACTGAAAAGCTGAAATCCTGAAATCAGACCATGTGAATGGTGGCCTTGCCGATGAACTGGGCGTCCGGCATTTTCGGATTCGGGTTCTTGACGCGGGCCAGGTAGCTGGTGCGCGGGCGGGTGCCGAGGTAGTTGAGTAGGTCGTAGTTGCGCTCGATGCGCTTGCTGCGGCCAAGAGCGGATTTTTCCTCGTCGAGGAGGTTTCCGAAGGTGATCGCGTTGGCGGGGCAGGCGTCTTGGCAGGCGGTTTTCACCGAGTCCACTGGGATGCGGAGAGTGGAAACGGAGACTTTGACTTCCGGCGATGGCTTACCGGCAGCGAGGACTTCCTGCTTTTGGCCGCGCTTCTGGCGGATCACCGCGTCGGAGAGGCGTTGGACGCAGTAGGTGCATTTTTCCATGACGCCGCGCATCCGCACGGTGACGTTCGGGTTTTTCTGAAGGTGAGCTGCCGCGCCGACTTGTTTCTCGCCGAATGGGCCTTTGTAGAGGTTGTGGGCGATGAGCGGGTTGCGTTTGTTGTAGTCGAAGTAGTTGAAACGACGGGCCTTATACGGGCAGTTGTTGGCGCAATAGCGGGTGCCGATGCAGCGGTTGTAAGCCATCGCGTTGAGGCCGTCTTCGGTGTGAATGGTGGCGTTGACCGGGCAAACAGTTTCGCACGGCGCGGCTTCGCACTGGACGCAAGCGACGGGCTGCGGGACGAGGACCGGGTTGTCTTTGACCCACTCTGGCGTGTCTTGTTCCTTGCCGTTCTCGTCGATGTATTTGTCCTGAGTGGCGAAATAGCGATCCATGCGAATCCAGTGCATTTCGCGACCGCGGGCGACTTCGTTTTTCCCGACGATGGGAATGTTGTTCTCCGACTGGCAGGCGACGAGGCAGGAGTTGCAGCCCATGCACGAAGAGAGGTCGATGGACATGCCCCACTGGTGAAGTGGGTCGCTGAGAAATGGCTGCGCTTTGCCGTCTTTGTCCGGGTGGAAAGTGGACGAACCGACGGGCTTGTAGAGCGAAACGTTGACCGGCGCGTGCGAGTCGTTGCCCTGTTTCTTGACGTTGGCGAGTTGCTTGGTGAAAGAGCCTTTCGCGTCGTCGGTGTGGGTGGAAACTTCGCGGGCAAGCGCGCGGCCATACATCGCGCTGTGCTCTTGGGTGATCGCGACCGGGTAGCGTTTTCCGGCGATGAGCTTGGCAGTCGCGCCAGTGGCGAAATAGGAATTCGCCTGGGTGCGGAGCGGGTAGGCATCGAAGCCGCGATTCACGCCCACGAGACCGACGTGGCTGGCATTTTTCGGGCCACGTTCGAGTTGGTCGTGCTCATCGAAGCCTTGGCCGTAGCCGAGAGGGATGACGATGGTGTGTTCTGCTTGGCCGAAAGAGACGAGGACTGGGATTTCCAGCTTCACGCCGTTGACGGTCAACGCGATCATCGGCGATTTGCGATGTTCGCCTTCGTCGTCGGGCGAGCGGGAGGCGAATTTCGTCTGGATGGCGATGATTTCGTCGTAAACGCCGATTTCTTTGGCGGTCTTTGGCGCGATCAAGGCGACGTTGTCCCAAGTGAGTTTGGAAATCGGATCGGGTGCTTCTTGGAGCCAGCCGTTGTCGATCCAGCGACCATCGAAGACCGAGGAGTCGGTGGCGAAAATGACTTCAAGCGAGTCTTTCGACGGCGTGGTGGAAACCATCGGCACCGCAGCGTCGCCGCGCGATGGCGGAGTGACAGCGGCGTAGGTCGAGCCAGCGAAAAACCCGTCGCGGAGAAGAGTTTTCCACGCCGCATCCCCTGCCCCGCCGATGCCTTCAAAGGTCGAGCGAACAGCTTCGTAGGCGGGTGAAGCCGCGCCATTTTCGCCCTCGCCGTTGAGCAATTTCCCGTCGTCAGGTAAAAAGGCGAGCAACAACTCCAGCTCAGAAACGCAGTCTGGATAAAGCGGCAGAATCATCGGCTGGACGACCGTGTAGATCCCAGTCGCGCTGCGAGCGTCGGACCAAGATTCCAGATAATGCGCGGCGGGAACGTGCCAAGTGGCAGCGTGCGCTGTCGCATCGGTGCGGGTGCCGAAGTGAATGCTGGTTTTCAGCTTGGCAAGAGCTTCGCTAAATTTCAGATCTGCCGGGGCGTCGTAAACCGGGTTGGACGGCGTGAGCATCACCAGCGTCTCGACGGCACCGGAATCGATGTCAGCCTTGAGCGTGGCGAGCGTTCCGAGTCCTTTGTTCTCAGTTTGAACGGCTTGGAGAGGTTTTTCCGGGCCAAAGTTACCCAGCGCGAGGTTGATTTCGTGGGCGAGAATCTGGACAGCCTGAGATTGGCGTGAACCCGCGAGGACGGCAGATTTTCCGGCGTTTTCCTTGAGATCATCGACGAGGGCGGCGACCCACTTGATTTGCTCAGAATCGGTAAGTTCGGGCGTGGAAGCGGCAATCGCGGATTTTAATCCCATCACGCGGGCGATTTGGGCGGCGACGGCGGCGACTTGGCTCGGCGTAACGCGGAGGCGGTGATCGGCCATGCCACCAGTGAGCGTGAAAGCAGCTTCGACGGAATAAAGGCGGTTCATGCCTTTCGCGTCGGGCGCGGATTCGTAGGATTTCCCTTCCGGCTTGCGGCGGTCGAAAAATGGCGTCACCGGGCCTTGCGAGTCGGTTCCAGCGAAGTCGCAATCGAGCGAAACGATGCGGTCTGCCTTGGCGAAATTTGCAACCAGCTTCACTCCGTCACCGAGAGCTGAATCGCCGGTGAGAGCTTCGTATTGGTAGAATTTCGCGGCAGAAAACTTGGTCGCGAGGACTTTGGTGAGGCTGTTGCGAGTCGGGCAATCATCGGCACCGAAGAGAAAGCCAATTTTCGCGGACTTATCGGCGGCGAGTGCGGTGAGGACTTTCTCGAAATCCGCGCGGCTCGCTGATTTCCCGGATTTGAGGAAATTTCTCGAACGCGAGGGCGAGTAGAGGTCCAGCACAGAGGCTTGGGCGAAGGCATCGGTGCCCTCGGCATCCGGGTGGAGCTTGTTTGGGGCGAGCTTGGTCGGGCGGCCTTCGAAGGTGGTGACAACCAGCGGCGTCGCACCGGTGGCGCGCGGCATGGAGGAAGCGTAATAAGTCGCTTTGCCCGGGATGACCCACTCGGGAGCCTTGGTGTAAGGGACGATGTAGCTTTCCGGGCGGCGGCAAGCGGCCATGCCGAATCCGGCCAGCGCGGTCGAGGCTCCCATCAGCTTCATGAACGAGCGGCGAGACGTTTCCGCCTCCGCTTCGTCCGCCATCACGGCTGCTCCTTGCGGAAACTCGCGGTCCATCCATTGGCGGAACTCGGCGGTGTCCTCAAGCTGACCCACACTGCGCCAAGCGACGGTGGTTTCGCCAGCGGGAACCTCGGGGTGATGCAAAATGCGCTTGCTCATGGGTGACTGCGGAAAATTTGAAAATGAGAGAATTGAGAGGCGATCAACGGTGACACTTGGTGCAGGTTTCGCCGGGGTGAACCATGAACTCCTCCTTGAGTTTCAAGCCGAGTTCTTCGGTGGTTTTGACGCCCAGTTGCGGGTTGCTGGAGATATATTCCTCCGCGTCGTAGTTGAAATTATAGACTTCTTCGAGTGGACGGAGGTTTTTCTCAGGAGCGCGGTGGCAATCGAGACACCAGCCCATGGAGAGCGACGAGGCTTGGTAAACGACTTCCATCTTGTTCACGTCGCCGTGGCAGCTTTGGCAGGAAATCCCGCGATTGACGTGCGCGGAGTGGTTGAAATAAACGTAGTCTGGCGTCTTGTGAATCCGCACCCATTCGATGGGCTTGCCGTCGTAACCGGCGTAAGTCGGGTTCATCGAGCGATGCAGCGGCGCGAGTTTCGGGCTATCGCGCTGGACGTGTTGATGGCAGTTCCAGCAAGTGCTGCCCGTCGGCACGTTCGAGACGCCGGAAACATCCACGAACGAGTGACAGTAGCGGCAATCCAGCCCGAGCTGATCGACATGGATTTTATGCGAAAATGGGATGGGTTGCGACGGTTGGTAACCCTGCACCAACGCCTTCGGGGTCGCATAATAAGTGATCGCGAGAGCCACGCCAGCCGCCGCTGTGCCAGCGCAAAAAGCGATTTTAAAAGGCAGCAGATTGGACCAGCGAGGAAAAATATTTGCCATGAGAAGCGCGTTGCAGTGCTGAGATAATGGAGCTTGTGAAATTTTTCACAAGCGGTTTCCGAAAATTTCCCCAAGGAACATCGGACGGGCGGGAGAATGCAAACGAAGCGACGCGATGCAATGCCAAAAAAGAATTTTAGACAAAATTTGTAATGATGCCGCGTCGCCAACGGAAAGCACTACACAGAATTTCTCACACTCCCCTCTTTCCTTCGAACTTGTGAGCCTTTCCTTCGAACTTCAGGGCCTTTCTTCTGATCTTTAGAGCCTGTCTTCTGATCGAAAAGCTCTTATCTTCAGAAGAAAGAGCCTTTGTTCTGATATGAAATCCTGTCGTTCTGAACGAAAGTGTCCACATTCTGATTAAAAATGCCGTGTGATGCTTTGAAGGCGGATGTATCTGCTGATGCGTGGTAAGTTTGGAAGTAGATCAGAAGAAGGAAGGTGCCACGAATCTCGCGAATCCAAAGAATCTTGAAGAGGATCCATGGCGCGACTGAATTATTAAGCAAAGTTAAATGCACCTCCGAATTTGAGCAAAAATCTTCCTTGTTAGTCGTTAGATCGGTGGCTAATCACTGCGGCGCATGAATCCCTACGACAAAGCTGCCGTCGCACTTTTCCTCAATTTCGCTCTGCTCACTGACCAAGTCGCAGCTCATTTGGACCCGGTGAATTTCGATGCATGGGTGCCGGATACTTTAGTGGGTGTGACAGGGCAGGCGGGGTGGCCGGAGTGGCAGACGCTAGATGGTGAGGCCAAAGTCTCTGCGGCGGGTGCTGGCTACGATGGAGGGAAAGCGCTGCGGATTCCGATGAATCCAGCCGGAACCTCTCGGATCACCCGCACGATTCCATGGACTGGGACCGACCAGACCGCATTCATCGACTTCAGAATGAAGCCGGCGGTCAATCCGACGGGAAGTTATGCCTCGCTGGTAGTGAATGGCACGCAGGTCGCCTTCCAAGTTCCCAATGGCTCGACGCAGGGTGAGATTTGGGTGCTGCACGGTCAAGACGGGACTAGCCTCCCGGAAGAGACTCCTCCGCAATGGATCGAGACGGCGGGAACATTTTCCGTCCAAACGGGTGCCACGACGGCCAACGAATACATTCGCGTCACTTTGCGGCAGGACTATGCGAGAAATATCTGGGACTTGTTTATTAACGGCAATCTCGTGGCGGCGAATCTCGCCTTTGAAGATCGTGGTGCTCTTCTCCAAAGCATCGAATTCTACGGCAGCAACACCGGTGACACCTTCGTGGATGATCTATCTGCTCAGGTGGATAACATGCTTTTCCCGGATGCGGATAAGGATGGTATTTCGGATGCATGGGAAGACGCGAACGGAACCAACAAATACCTTTACGACAGGGATGCGGATAAGCCCAACACCTCCGGCTCTTTCCTCGACGCCTACATGGCATCTCTTTGGTCTTCGAGCATCAATGGCAGCTACACGATTCCCTCGCCCAGCGGGATTCCGCCGCTAACGATTACAGGGGAAATGCCTCACGAGTCCGTTGGGTCTTTGAAAGGCTCGCTGTCCGTGGGTGGCGATGGTTCTGCGAATTATTCGATCCCCATCGACATCCCCAAAGGCACCGGCGGCATGGAGCCGAAACTCAGCCTCGGGTATTCTAGCGGTGGCGGCAATGGCATCGTCGGCGTCGGCTGGAACCTTGGCGGACTCCAACGCATCACCCGTGGCCCATCGTCTGCGGCGAAGGACGGGAGCTAT
>JANOQR010000050.1:0-4209 GCA_031414935.1 Luteolibacter sp. | reverse complement strand
GAGGACGCCGAGTTCTCAGAGGAAGAAGCGGAGGAAATCAGTCATTTTACCTACTCGGCGTCTTCCTCCGCGAACTTTGCGTCCTCGGCGTTTCGCTTCATGTTTTCCGAATGAAATCCTATTGCGATTCACAGCACGGAGCGGGTGAGTTCCATTTCAAAGGCACGTTAGTATCACACGTCTGATGCAAGAACCCGCTTGAAGCCTGTTGTCGATCCCGTAATATCTGCCCATGAGTTACCAGACACTTGAAGTGGATTTGGAAATCGGAACGGTCCGCCCACGCGGCACGGAAAGCCTTCCGGCCAAGGCCCGCGCACTTTTGACCATCGTCGAGTCTGTCGATGATTCTGCCGAGAGTCTGATCGCCAGACCGCACGAGGGGTCGTTGGCAGACCGGGTGCGACATCTCGCGGGCATCGGACGCGGAGAATATACCGACCTCTCGACTAACAAAGCCCATCTGGAAGACCTCGGCAGGTGAAGCAGGTGATTTTTGACACGGGGCCTCTCGTCGCATGGTTTTGTCCGCGCGATCAACACCATCAATGGGTGCGACGTGCCTTCCTTGGCATTCCGCCGGGCGGGGTCGTCTGTGAAGCGGTATTGACCGAAGTCTGCCACCTCGCAGGACGAGAAGGGGTATCCAACGGCAAGATTCTGGAGTTCGTGATCGATGGGGGACTTCAAGTTGTCTCACTTTCGGACCAGTTATCCGCGATCCGCTCCCTCACAGAAACTTACGCCGACACCCCGATGGACTTCGCTGATGCCTGCATCGTACGCATGGCTGAACTGCATGACGACGCCCACGTCTGCACCACCGACACAGACTTCTTGGTCTTTCGCAAGAATCGCGCCCAAGCGATTCCGATGATCGCGCCCTTCGCCGACTGATTTTCCATCACCACGCTGCCCATTCAGAGATTCGCCCGGTGGTTGCCTCAGCCTCATGCAAATCACCCTCCAGCCCCCTGATGAACTTTCATCGGCAGACTTCGGCGATCCCTGTCAGGTCGCCTAGGCGACACTGGCAGCACGCGCATACGATTGGGGATACCGGGTTTTCAAAATGGACGGCTTCTGGACCGGCAGCGCGACCAAACAAGTCTATGTCATCGACGGCTACGTCGAGGACGGCATCGGCGACGCCACCTTTCAAAATCCCGACCAACCCGACGATGGCCTCAAGGAAGGGCGGACTCCGATCCGCCCCAGCCCGTGAAAAGCCAAAGAGTGGATCACTGCTTCCCTTTGGCTTTTAATAGGCATCGGCGATTCGGAAATCAGCGCGAGCGATAGCGAGTTTGGCTCTGCCTTCGGGGTCTTTGGCGGTATCTGCAGACCATTGCAGGCCGAAGCCAGCATGGGGAGGAGTTACGTCCGAGACGCCGAGCGTTAGAGAAGAATTCGGCGCGATTTGCTTTTCATGAATCGTTAGGTATTCGAATGCGGGGAAAGTGACGCGCATTGGATTGGCTCAGTCTCCGAAGCGGATCGTCTTTGGAAATCCCTCGAACTGATCACTGGGCTGAGGTTTTTTTGCATCAAACTGGTAGTGCCACATTTCAAGCACGGCGGATTTACGATCCGGGGCGATGACGACCATGCCGTGACCGGAGCCTTTGCGTTGGGCTACGGTCTCCGGTGGATCGCTTTCCATCGGCTTGAGTGTGTTGCTGCCTTTTTCAGGATTTGCGGCAGCTAGCACGGTGAATTGATTGCCGAAGGGATCGGTGAAATCGCCAGTGATGCGCTCGTCTTCCGGCCACCATGCACGGGGCCAGCCGTTGGCCGTTCCGGGCACCATGAAGGCCCACGGGCCATCGTTCCAGTCATCGACTCCCTGCCTAACAAGTAACCCAAGGTGTTGGTCGCCGTGAAGCATGAGTGTGCGGTTTCCCTTGAGTGGCTGAAGCGCACGTTGGCGGCCAGATCGCGGCCAGCCGTTGCTGTCCCAGTCAAAGTGGTTTCTAGCGAGATTCGGTCCGGTATGAGTGTGGCCCTTGCAGAAAATCGACTGAGAGAGCACCAAACGCAGCGGCTCATCGCGGGTGGCAACGGACCAGTCGCCAAGGAAACGTTCCTGCCGTTCGCCTAACAAACTGGTGCCGGGTGGATCAACCACTTCTGCCGTGAGCTTCGCATTTTTCGCACCCTTCGGCAGTACCGCGTTAGGGCCTGACTTCCACTTGCGGTCTTCGAGAATCGCCATCGGCACGCCACCCCATGTCATTTTCGTGAAATACACGCCGATGCCACTCTCGACCGGCGCGGGGTCCACGGGGTCCGGCAAGTGACCGATCTGGGTGCGCTCGACAGCATTCACCCAAGGCACGGGCATCATGTAGCCACCCTCATCTTCCCCCTTTGAGCGTCGCCCACCAGCACCCCACAAGTTGCCTTGGAACACATCGTGATCGTCGGGAAGAATGACGCTGGGTTTGTCTTTGAGGAGATCGTGCCAAGTCCAGCCAAACTGATAGAGCTTCCGCAGGTAGTCGAGCATCGCCTTGTCCACCGGTGCCCGAACAACTCCAAAGCCGCCGTAACTTTCGTAGATCTGATCGCCAGCGAAAAACAGCAGATCAGGATTCTGAATCGCCACATTTCGCACCATCGTCGGCAACGGGAAGGCATAGCCGTTGTCGCAGGAAAACACCCCGATTTTTAGCCGAATTGGGGATTTCTCTGGATCGGCGGCGAAGGTTCCAGACCACTCTGCGTCCCGGCCTTTCCACGGATAGCGCACGCGGTATTCCACGGCACCCGCAGGAACCTCTGCGCGGAAAAGTGCGGTGCGGGAAAGTGGGTCGATGAATGCGGCGGCGACTTCTCGCCACTCGTTGTTCTGTTTGAGATCGAGCTTCGCCTCTATCACGTCCGACTCACCCATCGGTGCCATCTGGGCGGAGAGCTTCACGCGATTTCCCTGCCGCGTGTATTGAGTCCACAGGATGGGACCGAAGGGCTCCACGTCGGTGGTCCCGATGCCTGCTCCAGAAATGCGCCAGTCCTGAAAGCGGGCACGAATCTCTCCTCGCTTGTCGTTATTCTGGCGCGGCGATGAGGTCGCTAGACATAAATTCCCGGTAAGCACGTCCGCCTTCACTGGCATCTTAACACTTGTCGATTTCCCATCGCGGGTTCCGGTCAGGCGTAGTTCACCTTCGTTCGCGGTCAGTTCGAGTTCGACTGGGCCATCGCCCGTTAGAGCATCATCGGATACCGCCTCCGGGCCGAGCGCGAGCCGTCCATCCGCACGGATCACCGCATCAATCCGCTGTTTCGGCCAGACCGCGACATGCCGGGGATCATCCATCATGCCTTTCACCCCGACCGCCAGCCCAGCCCAGACTGAGGCCGCATTTTCAGGCTTGCCGTTCAGTAACAACTCCACCGAAACCCGTATCTGAAAGCCTCTCTGCGGCTCTAACGGGCGATGACTCAGCAAATGAAGCAGACGGTCTTTCGCCGCCACCGCGACCACCGCGCCATCCTCCGTTTCCCAGTCATAAAGCGGGCTAGCCCAGTATTCTGGCCCCACCCACGGGCGTGTCCCCTGCCAGTCGGAGTGAAATTCCGCCGCGATGAGCGACGGCAGAAAAAGAAGATAGAAAGCGAGGGTTTTCATAAAATTTCGTTAGAAAATCGCCACCAGCCTAGGACTTCCCCGCAGATCGGCAATACGCATAAAGATACGTAGCTCGCACACTGCTTGCGCCAATTTTCAGACTCCGGCATCACGCACAGTTTCCGAAATAAGGTGCGCGCCGAGTCCGAAATTTGCTCCTGAAACACCAATGCGATTCAGAGCTGGGTGAACGCAAAAACACCCATTTTGTTAGCCACGATGATGTCTGGCTTGCCGTCTTTGTTCAGGTCCGCAGTGGTGACTTGAGTGCCGACACCGCTTTCTTTATCGACGAGGTGGGGAGTGAAATCCGCACCGCCTTTGCCGTCGCGTTTGATTTGGAACCAGTAAAGCACAGGGTCAGCACTGGGTTCAGCATCGGCATTCGGACCGTGCGCCCAGCGACGCTTACCGGTGACGATGTCTGGCGTGCCGTCATGATCCATATCGGTCATGGCCAGAGCGTGGGGTTGGCTGAACTTCACGCCGTGTTTGCTCTCTTCAGGCGTGGCTCCCATCACTTGATGTTCAGCGAAACTGCCATCGGCTTTTTGCTCAAACCAACCGAAGCCGTA
>JANOQR010000049.1:0-9022 GCA_031414935.1 Luteolibacter sp. | reverse complement strand
TCAAAAGTTTGCCGCCACTTCTTCACGACGCGGATTTTCTCCTCAGCTTCCTCGACTTTGCGCTTGGCCTTGAGCACCGCCATTTTCTGAAACGCGTTGCTCGCCTGTGGGTTCGTGAGATTCGCGCTGTAGAGTTCTTGCTCTGCTTGGTGGAGATGTTTCGTCCACATCTTCCACTGTCTTTCCCAGTGTTGAGTCCGGTCCGTATCGAGCCAAGTCTGAGTCCGGCGGACATCGCCTTCCATGTCTTCTAGCGCCACGCGCGCCTTGGCGATGTATTGGATCAAGTCCGCGCGGAAGGCTTCTAACGCTTCGATGGAGGAAATCTTTGCTTGATCGGACATAGCGAAAATCAGCGTTGATCGAGGTACTGCTGGATGCGCTCTGCTTTGCGCAAAAGATACGGCGTGTGGCGATCCGAGAGCTCGAGAAATGACTTCAGGGTCTTCATGAGCTGCGTGAACTCGGCCGAAAATTTTTCCTGTTCTTGATCCTGCCACGTATCACCCAGCGCGGTGAATCGCGCCATGAGTGAGCCGGACCGCTCGCGCAAGTCGCCGTTGAAACGTTTCAGCTCCGCCGCGAATCGGCGGACTTCTTCGGGGTCGATGATGGCTTGTGACATAAAATTTCTGCGCGTCAGTTTCAGATTCTTTCAAAGGGATAAGAATCGTTTTTCAGGCGGGTGCAAATTTCAAATCTCGCGATGTGTTGAGAAAATACCCAAGCACCCGTCGAACTCAGTGCGGTTTGCTTGTTTCCTGTTCCAGCTTTTGACTGGCAGACGTGTCGGCCAGCAGAAAAGCTCCGGCATGACGGCAACCGTCCAAAGCACCAGTTTTTGAAAATCTCAGGAACATGATATCGAAGCAATACGTGACGGAAATCGGCTTAAAACGGGACGAGGTTAGCTCGTTCGATGTCTATCCATTTTCGCTGGCGGCGGTGCGGACTTTAGAGACGTTAGAACTCCATCCGGCGGTCACGTTTTTCGTCGGCGAGAACGGCTCAGGCAAATCAACTTTGCTAGAAGCCATCGCGGTCGCGTCTGGTTTCAACGCAGAAGGTGGCTCAAAAAATTTCCATTTCGGGACGCGTGAATCGCACTCGGAGTTGCATCGTTTTCTGAGAGTCAGTCGTGGCGTGTTGCGCCCTCGCGATGGATTTTTCTTTAGAGCGGAGAGTTTTTTCAATGTAGCGACGGAGATCGAAAATCTGGGAGCAGACGCTTCCTACGGTCCCCGCAGTTTGCACGAGCAGTCGCACGGTGAGTCTTTCCTCGCGTTGATGGTCAATCGTTTCGGCGGGAACGGTCTTTATCTTCTGGATGAGCCAGAAGCCGCGCTCTCGCCGAAGCGGCAGCTAGCCATCCTCACGCGAATTCACGATTTAGTTAGAAAGAAATCGCAGTTCATCATCGCGACGCATTCTCCCATCTTAATGGCGTTTCCAGATGCCTACATTTACGAGTTTTCACAGACTGGAATCGCGCGGGTAGCTTACGAAGAAACCGAGCACTTTCGCGTCACGCGAGATTTCCTGGCCAACCCGCAGCGGATGATGCGGGTGTTGTTTGAAGATTGAGGCTTGTGAAAAGTGGGTCGTAGCCGTTCGTGTTTTTTCATCCAACCCGACAAACAAATTTCTCACCTCGTTACGCTTCGAGAGTGAAATCCAAGCCATCCATGACTGCGATATCAGAAACATCCCCTGCTGCTTCCGCTTGGCGCGAGTGGCTCGAAAAAAATGGCCCGCGCCTGTTACTCTTCGCCCGCCAACAATCCCGTTCGCACGAGGACGCGAAAGACATTTTCCAAGACGCGCTCGTCAAGCTCGTGGAGAAACTCCGCGACGGCGAATTCGTCGGCGGACAGGAAGCGTGGATGCCCTACATTTACACCACTATCCGCCGCCTCGCCATCGACCTCAGCCGCCGCGATGACCGCAGAAAACGCCGCGAAGACACCGTCGGAGCCGATGCCGAGCAGTTCGATGCCTTCCAACCGTGGTTCGAAAACGACGCGAATGACGACGAGACCCGCGACCAACTCGAAGCGCGTCTCAAAGAACTCCCAGCGAAATTTTCCGAAGTCATCCTCATGAAAATCTGGGGAGATCGCACCTTCGCCGAGATCGGGGAAACCCTCGGAATTTCTCAAAACACCGCCGCATCCCGCTACCGCTACGGCCTCGAAGCCCTCAAACGCAGCCTCGCCAACGCCCGCCGCCGTGGCGACCTCTCCATCTAATATTTACGATCATGAACTCCGATTTCTCCAATCTCGAAGCCGACCTCCGCGCACTCCAAGCCGCGCCCCTCGACGACGCACTCCTCGCCCGCCTCGAAGCCGCTGCAGATGGAAACCTCACCGTGCTCACTCAAGAAGAGCTGCGGTTAGAAACTCAGCTCCGCGCCACCGCTCCTGCCCAATTCTCGCCTGAATACCTCGCAGAACTGGAAGCCGTCTTCCGCAACGTCCCCTTCCCCATCAACGACAAGATCGTCCTTTTCCCGAAAGCAAACACCGCGCCACGCCAGACGACTCAACGCCCGATGTGGGCCGCTGCCGCCGCAGTCGCCCTCATCGGAGCCACGACCGCGCTGCTACTTCCGCCCGCCAAGCCATCAGGAAAAATCGCCGCAGCCTCTCCAACATCTACCCACAACGCACAGCCCATTTCAGGAAATTTCACCCCTTCTCAATTCAACCGCAACGTCGTCAACGTCAGCGATGGAGGCGTCGTTTGGAAATCCAATACTCAACCGCAGCACGTCCTGCGGATCGGATACACCGACCTCTTCATCATGGAGGACGAAAATGGCAGAACCTTGAAATTCGAAGTCCCTAGCGTCCGCGAAGTCATGGTTCCCGCAAAAACTGACTAACCCACCCACCGAATCATCAAGCCATGAACCCGAATTCATTCAGACACTTCAGTGCAGGACTGGCCGCTGCCATTCTCACTCCAGCATACGGTTTAGAAGCACCGGCCGATGACGCACCGCCGCCACCGCCGCTCCCATCCTCGGCCTCAGTCGCGCCTTTGCCGAAGTTCAAACTCACGCCCAGCACCCCGCCTGCGACTCGTCCTGTGGAAGCCGAGAAACCCGAGATCGCCTTCCTCGGCGTCGTCTCTGGGGAAATCCCCGCCACTCTCGCAGACCATCTCGATTTGAAAAAAGGCCAAGGCATCATCGTCCACTCGCTCGCTCCCGACAGCCCCGCCAGCCAGTCCGGCATCGCGGTGAACGACGTCATCCTCAGCGTCGCCGGCCAGCCAGTCGGCTGCCAGTCAGAAATGTCTCAGCAAATCACCGCGCACCAACCCGGCGACAAAATCAGCATCGACATCATCCACAAAGGCAAACCCAGCAAAGTCGAAGCCACCCTAGGCGTGAGACCCGCGAATCTCGCTATGGGAAAACTGCCCGGCAATAACGCCATGGGCCTCGAAGGTCTCCCGGAGGAAATGGCAGATCACATCCGCGACGCCATCGGCGGCATGGACTTGAAACTCGGCGATGCGAGCGACGGCGTGCCACCGCAGATGCAAGACGCCATTCTCGAACTCAAAAAACGTCTCATGGGCGGACGCTCATTGCTAGACGCTCAGTTCGCCGCTCCTCCACCTGCCGCTGGCATCCAGGCGGCCAGTTCCGCGAGTTTCATCATGAAAGACAACGACGGCAGCATCGAGGTGAAATCCAAAGATGGCTCCAAAGAAGTCACTCTCCGTGACCTGAACGACGAAATCGTTTGGACCGGCCCATGGGACACCGAGCAACAGCGCGCCGCGGCTCCCGATAACATCCGCAGACGCATGGAAAGTCTCAACCTCGACACCGGCGACACCGGCGGCGGACTGAAATTCAACTTCAACCGCAAAGCCGGACCCGACCACTGAAGTTCACTCACCATTTTTTCATGGAGCTGGTTCACACCCGCGTCTGGCAAGTGTCCGGCGCGGGTGTGTTTTTTCCGTAGCACAGCCGTCTCGGCGGCGGCGTCCAACAGGCGGCTCGGCCGATGTCGTCATTTTAGCTATCAGAAATCAGAAAATCCAACCGCAGATGAACGCAGATCAAGAGAGCAAAAATCCAGCCTTTATCTGTGTTCTTCATCTGCGTCCATCTGAGTTCATCTGCGGTTGAAATTTCTTAAACTGATAGAATTGGCCGTCTCGCCTGTTTGCCACCGGAGAAACCACCAAATCCAACTCTCAAGAGATAGGTTTTCATTCGCCTCATGGATGAGTAAATCAAATCAGCCACAGACCAGAAACTTCGTGTCGATTCGTGTCTTTCGTGGTTTTTATTTTCTTTTTCAAACTGAACTACCGCCATGGAAATCGTCCCCACCCGCAGTGCCCTGCGAGAAAAACTCCAGCACTCAACCGCCCGCCGCGTCCTCGTACCGACGATGGGAGCCTTGCACCAAGGACACCTCTCGTTGATCGAAATCGCCCGCAAAGCTGCCGGGCCAGACGGAAGCGTCATCGTCTCCATTTTCGTCAACCCCATCCAGTTCGACCGCGCCTCAGACCTCACCCACTACCCGCGCCCGATGGACACCGACCTCGCCGCCTGCGAGGCAGCCGGAGTGGACATCGTCTTCGCCCCGGAAGCGGAAGCCATGTATTTCCCAGACCGCTCCATCACCGTCACCGAGACCCTCCTTTCCCAAAACCTCTGCGGTGCCACCCGCCCCGGCCACTTCGACGGCGTCTGCACCGTCGTCTTGAAATTGTTTCTCCTCACCGGATGTGACGCCGCCGTCTTTGGTGAAAAAGATTTCCAACAACTCGCCGTCATCCGCCGCATGGTCCGCGATTTAGACGTGCCCGTAGAAATCATCTCCGCCCCCACCGTCCGCGAGTCCGACGGCCTCGCCATGTCCTCGCGCAACGCCCGACTCACCCCAGACCAACGCGCCGACGCCCCAAGAATTTTCCAAGCCCTCGCCACCGCCGCCACCCAAGCGACCCCAGGCGAAATCCTCACCATCGCCCGCGAAATCCTCGAGTCATCTCCCCTCGCCCGCATCGACTACCTATCACTCGTCGATTCCGAAACCCTCCAACCCGTCGCTCACCTCCACCGCCCCGCCACCCTCGCCACCGCCGTCTTTTTCGGCGATGTCCGACTCATCGACCAAGTGGCGGTCAGCCCGATGAAATAAAAGACAACCCGCCGCCACACATCCCATTTTTTGCGCTCTTCTCTCCCCTTTTTGGGGCTGAAAAATTATCTAAATCCGATGTAGCGGCCCTGACCAAATCCATCATCGAAACCGAATTCCCATGAAAGACGAACTCTTCCAACAACTCGCAGCCAGCCTCAAGGAAGGCGGTACCATCCTTCGCGGCATAAAGAAACCCGCGTGCAGCACCACTATCGAGGAGGCACGGCGAAAGGGTTGATGATCGCTAGCCCAGCGATATGTTTGAAATCGCTATCGTTTCGCGTGACCAGAGGGACGCCGTATTCAAGGGCGGTGGCTGCAATGAGTGAATCTCCGAGGCTCATTTTCTTCTGCCGCCGAAGCGAGATTGCACGCAGAATGACTTCGTTATCCAGCGGGATCTCTACCGACAATGCGACGATTGCCTCCAGACTGTCTTGCCGCTCTTGGGGTAACGAATCAAAGCCGGGGAAGCCGAGAACCTCGACGCGTGTCACACTCGAGATGAGCGCATCCGGTCGCTGAACCAGTGGCAGACAGAGCGCGTCGCCCGGTTCCGCAGCATAAATGAGAATGTTACTGTCGCACACCATCGCTCACTCCCTCCCAGACAACGGACTGTCCTCTCTCATTTCACGCTGCCATGCCAGTGGATCAGGAATCACGTCGCGCAAACCTCCAAGCGTGCGCATTTGGTCGAACGCGGCTACCCGCTTGGCGAGCATTTCAGGTGTCGCGAACGGAACCTGACGTTTGGTCTTGGCTCTACTGACTTCCACTGTCGTGAGGGTCATCACCGCATGAGCACGTCCCGGCTTGAGCCAAGCTGGCAGCGGCGAAAGCAACTTCACACTCCCATCGGCAGCGATTTCGATGTCGGTTTCCAAGATATTCATAGGGTGAGTTTTCCTCATCCATCGCCGACTGGCAAGCGATCACTCATGCGACTTGGTGCCCTTCCCGCAACGCCACCGCCCCGGCCTCGAAGTGGATCTACTCCGCATCCAGATTCCCGCGGGTGAGGCAGGCGATGCAGACATCCGAATTCCGCAGCGATTTGAGAAGCTGGGATTCTAGATCACCTCACAGGGCATTCCCAAAGTCGCAAGCCCTCAGTCTCGATAGGGATCACGTTTTGATTCTCTCTCGGCATCGCGCTCGTATCGTTCCGCAAGCTCCCTCATCGCAGTCGCGAAACGTGAATAACCTCCAGCATCGAGGGCGTCTGCGTGCTCACGGTATTGCCGCGCAAAACCTCGCTCCTCCTCTCCGGCGGAAAATCCATGAACTCCACGGTCATTGGACAACTGAATGGTAAATCCAGACCTCATTTCTTTGGCATCTCGTTGATTCAAGACTTTGGCAATGGCTTCGTGAATCCAGAGTCCACCGGGATCTTGCGGAGCGCGCGTGAGGACATGACCGATTTGAATCTGCGCCACTTCCCAGTGTCCACTTGATCGGGTGATACCGAGAGCCTCCGCAATCCAGTTCTCAAAGCCAGCGACATCAAACGATCCATCGTCGAGCTTTCCGGGAACTCTCCGCCACACGCTCAGAAGTTTGTAACCATTCGTTGCGAGGTGCTGTTTTTGTTCGTCCGGCTCTTCCTGAGGCCGCTCGTTCTCATTTTTTGATCGATATACCACTCCAACCACTTTCGCAAAAAAGGCAGGGTCACCAGCCAGCTGTCTTTCCAGTGTGACAGGTGATCCAGTTGAAAACCGATCAAGCCACGGGAGGAAGTTCCATTCGATTTTGAACAGCGCCTCCTTATCGGAGTTCTCCGATTGCTGAAGCCTCGTGATGACATTGACAGTATCGTAATTACTCAACCGCTCGAAGCCTGTTGGCGCATCCAACACGGCAAGTAGCACACGGGTTGCAAGAGTCTCGTTGAAATCATTGCCGCTGTCGGTTGTTCGCGCGACACAAGCAAGTGCATGACTGGGACGACCAAACTGGAGAAGCTTCTCGACCGCCACCGTCAAATCCCGCCCAGGGCCGTAAGGGTTTACCCTGGCGTGTTCCCAATAGAGTCCTTCATTGTCGCCGCCAAGATGGTCAGTGACGCGGCTCCAAACTTCATCCTCGAATGGCAAACGAATCAGAAAGGCTGCCTTCTTATCGACCTCCCAGCCCCTTGCCAGTACATCATCCACCCATTCCCACCGGCGTTCCCAGTATCTCACCCAAACAAATCCAGCTATCAGGCGCTCCAAAGGACTGTCCGCGAGTTCGTCCAGCAAAGCGGGGAGAATCTCGTCTTCAAGTTCGCTCGAAGCAATCGCGCCAAGGGCTCTACCAACTTCGTAAGGAGCTTTTACCTCGTTTGCGAATTCAAGCACTTTGGTGATAGATCCCGTATTGAGAATCTCCTTGGTGGCCGCTTGTCGAGTCGCGTCGAGCTTACGTTGTTGTGCATCGTAGTCTCCCTTCTCGTCGTATAAATCAAAGTCACGATCACTGAAGAGATGATGATACATGAATTTTGGAGTGCTTGGAGCCAACGCATTCGCTGTTGTCTCAATTTTCCCAAGAACCTCCTCTGGAAGCGCCCAGTCCGTGTCTGCATACTTGCGGTGGCGCCGGATCATGGCGTCTAACTTTTCCCACAGCGGGAGTCGATCCTCCTCCGGAAGTTCGAGAACTACACTTGAGCCGAGATAACTCAAAAGACTTTCATGGGCCGTCTGTGGCAGATCTGAAAGCCGGTCGATCAGCTCACCCAGCTTGGCGGTGTCTTCCTTCGCAAGGCCGACTGCAAGCTCCGTGTAATCAGTCACCTGCTCCCAATATTCCGTGTTGAGCACGCCCTTTTTCCAATCGGAAGGGATGTAATTCCTCCATGTTGGTCGCTGGCAACCGCTCGTAAATCCATGATTGTTAGGCAGTAAGGATAGGAGTAGGGTCCAACCCACCATCGGATGCTCACGAAGAACGGTCACGACCGCAGCCTTGCGTTTTTCAAACGGAGCTACGGTTTGAATGTGCCAGGGAAGAAAAATGTCGTTCAGCGAATTTCCCGGTCTATTGGAGGAGCTCCCCCCGGGGTCAATGGACGCGAGATCGGAAAGAATCACCGAGACCCGGGAAAGGTGAGTCGGCTCCCAAGCGAGTGTTTCGAGAGCCCACAGAAGACCACACATGCAATTTCCTCCGCCCACAATTCCGCCTCCCTCCTGGGCGAAGATTTCATGGAAAGGAGTTTCTTCTAGGTTTTTCAACGCAGACTCGACCGCATCGAGAAATTCGTCGGGCGCGGCTTCAGCAAGAAGGGGCAGGTGGGTATCCAAACTTGCCCAGCGATCCCAAGTCGCATCACTCAGCAATTTACGAACGATCAGTGAATGGGGTCAGAGTAATCGGATTCACATGGATGGAAACTCGGGGTCAGGGTCCAAATCTTGACAGGATAGACCTCTTGAATGGGTGGTCATTTTTTAGCGAATCCAATTCACGCAAAAACTCTCACCCGGAACACCGCAGTAGTCGTGCCGTGAGTGGCGTGGATGCGGAGTTGGAGTTTTGAGGTGGTGAGGGCGTTCTCGAAGTTGTGCTCGTAGCGGCAGGAGTGGTTGTCGCGGATTTCGGCGATGAGAGTTCCGTTTTCATCGAGGAGATCGAAGTCACGGACGAGGAAGGGCACGGTTTCCTCGGGATGGGTCATGAGCACGCTTTCCATGGCGTGGTCCCAGTCGGGGTCGAACTCGATGATGACGCGGCAGATGGTGACGGGCGCGGGCCAGCTGAGGTGGAGTTCGGGAGTGGCGTCGGTGGGATCGGCGACCCAGGCGTTTGGCGCGGTGGTCGGGCGGGCGGGGCCGTGGGTGACTTCG
>JANOQR010000048.1:0-2666 GCA_031414935.1 Luteolibacter sp. | reverse complement strand
CAGGTAATTCCGCGCCCCGAGCGACTGATTGCCGAACATCAGCTTCTCGTTGCCATCGGAAATTTCGTCGAGCAGCGAACCCGTGCCATCGAGCACCATCCGCGTTTGGTCGATGTAGTTCACCTTCACGCGCTTGCCGGTCACGGCGCTGCCTTCGGTCGGCTCGATCTGGCCGAGACAGAGCTTGAGCAGCGTCGTTTTCCCCACGCCGTTTCGCCCGACGATGCCTGTGCATTGGCCGGGGCGCAGGCTCAGAGTGAGATGGCGGAACAGCCAACGCGGCGATTTCTCTGAACCCACATTCACTCCTGCGCCTTCTAACTCGACGACGATGTTTCCCAGATCCGGCGCAGGCGGGATGAGCAAATCCATCTCGCGTTCCTCGGGAGGTGCTTCCATGCCCTCGATCTCATAAAACTTGTCCAAGCGCGTCCGCTGTTTCGTCCCCCGCGCCTTCACGCCGGAGCGCACCCATTCCAATTCCTCGCGCAAAAACCGCTGCCGCCGCCGCTCCGTCTGGCTCGCGATCTGTTGGCGGATCGCCTTGGATTCGAGAAACGCGGTGTAATTTCCCGGATGCGAAAACGCGCGGCCTTGGTCGATCTCGATGATGCGCGTGGCGATCACATCGAGGAAATAGCGATCATGCGTCACGAAGATCACCGCGCCGGGAAAACTTTTGAGGTAGTCTTCCAGCCACCGGATCGATTCCGCATCGAGATGGTTCGTCGGCTCGTCCAGCAGCAGCAAATCCGGCTGACACACGAGTGCCCGGCACAGCGCGACCCGGCGTTTTTCCCCACCCGAGAGCGGACCGACCATCGCCTCTAACGGCGGCGTGCCGAGCGCGGTGGAAACCGACTTGATCCGCGCATCGAGGTTCCAGCCGTCCGCGTGGTCGATGAGGTGGAGTAAGTCATTCAGCTCCGCATCGCTACCCTCGCCATTTTCGTAGCGGCGGATTGCCTCGACGATGTCTGCTGCGCCCGAAGCGATGTTTTCCTGGACGCTCACCTCGGTATCCAGCTCGAATTCCTGCGGCAGATAGCCGACTCGCAACGCACGGCGCAGGGAGATTTCCCCGGAGTCCGCCATTTGCTGGCCGGTGAGAATTTTCAACAACGAGGTTTTCCCACAGCCGTTGCGTCCCACCATCCCAGTTTTTTCTCCTGCGGAAACGGCGAGAGTCACTCCGTCGAGCAGCGTTTGGTAGCCATAAGTCAGGCGGATTTCGTTAGCGGAGAGCAGAGCGGACATGAGCGGGCAGGAGATTTCAGGGATTCCGCCCGCAAGCAACCGTCTTTTGTCTTAGTTGGGAAAATGGCCGCGGAAATACTGGCCATTTTTAGAACAATACCGCTTAGGATTTGGCACTCCCTGACCATTCGCGGTTAGCTCTCTCAAAACGAGGTCGCTCTGGCATTCTGAAGATTTCCTCTTGCCCCCGTCCGCCTGAGTCCCTACGCAGAGGGCCACCAACCATGGGACAACAATCGAAAAAGATCATCAAACGCCGTCGCCGCGCTGACTATGTGAAGCGCAAAAAGGAACAGGCAAAGCTCGGCGGACTCGTGAAGAGACCAGCCGTAAAGAAGGCTGAAGTGGCGAAAAAGGCTCCTGCGAAAAAAGCTGCTGCCAAAAAAGCTCCCGCCAAAAAGGCCGCGAAAAAAGTGGCTGATGACGCCGTGGTGGATTCTGCCGTGGAGAATTCCGAGGCTGCTGAGGATTGAGGTTTTTGCCTCTCCTATCCGAATTTCAAGAGCTGCTCCATCTGGGGCGGCTCTTTTTGTTGTTTGCCCGTAGTTGACGCGGCGGGGTGGGGGATCCACGTTGCGGCGATGGATGTGGCGGTGAAATACAAGATCGGCAATGAGTCGCTGGTGAAGGTGATGGAGGGCGCTTCAGCGCATTTGCGCGGGCTGCTGGATCGGCAGGGACGGCCAGATGGGGCGTTACGGATCGCGGTGGTGGGCGGCGGATGCTCGGGCTTGCAGTATAAAATGGACCTCGTGGACGGCCCGCGTGATCGGGATATTTTGGTGCCCAGCCGTGGCGTGAATGTGGTGATCGACCCGAAGAGCGCGCTTTTCGTCAGTGGCAGCGAGCTGGATTTCTCGGACGATCTGCAACAAGGCGGCTTTAAGGTGAGCAATCCGAACGCGGTGGTGACTTGCTCGTGCGGCGAGAGCTTCGCGGCGTGAGCGGAAACGAGATTGATTTATGGGGGAAATCAGGGACTTTGCACGGCAGATGAAATTTCACTGGGCTTTTCTCATCGTCGGCTTTTCCGCAATCGGGTCGCTGGTTGGAGCCACGCCGGAAATGGGGGCAGAGATGCAGGGACCGAAGAAGTCGCTCACGGAGTGGGTTCGGGATTTGTCGGACGAGCAGTTTAAAATCCGCGAGACCGCCAGCCGGATGATTTGGGAATCTGGGGATGCTGCCTTGCCGGAATTGCAGGCGGCGGCGGAGGGGCCAGACCCAGAAGCGGCGTATCGGGCGCGGGAGTTGTTGCGGAAAATCGAGCTGCATCTCACGCCGCAGACGGACCCGGACGTGATGAAGTTGGTGGAAAAATTCGCCCAGGCGTCCGCAGACGAGAAGCAGAATTTGTTCGAGCAGATGGCGCGGAAGCGGGCATGGCGGCAGATGCTCAAGTTGTTCGC
>JANOQR010000047.1:0-16900 GCA_031414935.1 Luteolibacter sp. | reverse complement strand
CTCCGTAGTGAAGGGCTAGGCGGATGCAATCCGCCGCCACAGTGCGCCTGCGTGCACAAGTCCAAGTTACTCTGTTTTCCACACCCCAGCGCAGCGCGAGTTCTGGTGCTAGAAACAAAATTGGAACCACGAATGAACACTGATTCACACGTATAATCAAAGAATTATGAATTTTTTCCCTCTCACTCAGCGGGTGATTAAAGAGTTCTCTGTAATTCTGTTACAATCAGTGTCCATCCGCGTTGATCCGTGGTTCTATCTTCCCATTTAGCCCCCAATCCCATGAAATCCCTGCGCCTCGCAGTCACCACCACGCTCGTCATTTTGTGCACTTCGCTTGCTCGCGCCGATGAGCAGATCATCATCACGCCTTCGGGCATCACCACTTCCAGCAGCGGTGATTCTTTCCCGGTGGGGAATCTGATCAACGGCAGCGGCCTCTCCGCGACTCCCACGGTCGCCAGCCTCGGCACCCATGCGGTAGTCTCAAGCGTCACTGCTTGGGTCACCTCGGCAAGTGGTCCGGATTATTTCATCGCCTTACCTGAGATCGTGCTCACCTGCGCTCTGCCAGCGCGGTATTCCGTCACGGACTTAGTCATTTGGCCTTACTACTTCAACACTGGCCAAGGAATCGGCGATGAGGCCAAGACTTTCAAGGTCACCTTTTCTACCGATGGCACGAGCTACGGCAATGAGCGCACCGTCACCTCACCCACTCCGCTGTCCTCCGGTGGCGGGCTGCGCTTACCCATCGCAGACTCGCCTTTCGCTGCCACCCACGTCCGCGTGACCATCACCGACAACCATGCCGGTGCTGCCTCTGGCGGAGAACGCGTGGGCTTGGGAGAAATCCGCTTCATCGGAATTGCTCCCACCGTCGTCACCACGGTGACGGATGAGGACGACGGCTCCCTCGGCAGCCCCACCGGCACCGGCATTTCCCTGCGCGAGGCCGTGAAATACTTGTCTGCTGGCACGACGATCACCTTCGACCCCAGCCTTTCCGGGAAAACCATCATCCTCACCCATGCCGATGGTGACATGGAAATCACCAAGAACCTCAACATCGACGCCTCTGCACTCCCCAAAGGCATCACTCTGGATGGAAACAACGCCTATCGCCATTTTCTAGTGAACTCGGGAAACTCCCTTGATCTCCACAGCCTCACCCTCACTCGGGCACAAAGCTATGACAGCAATGGCGGCGCGATTGAAAACAGTGGCATCCTGACTCTGAATCGCTGCACTTTCAGCGACAATAGGGCCAACAGCTACGGCGGTGCGATTTACAATAGCGGCCAACTCACGCTCAGGCAGTGTACCCTCACTGGAAACACCGCCCGGTTCGGTGGCGCAGTGTATAACGTTCGCGGTTCTTCTACCCTCATTTCCTCCACCGTCTCTGGAAATGCCGCCATAGACAGCGGCGGTGCCATTATCACCATCCCTGGAGGCCTCACTTTATCAAACACGATCGTCGCCAAAAACTCCGCGCGGTTCCGTCCAGACATCTCCTGTGGTCCTTACGCGCTCGGCCCAGTCATCATCACCACCGGCGTCAATATCCTCAGCGACCTCGCCGGTTCCAGCCTCACCGCTGGCCCCACTGTCCTCGTCTGCGATCCAATGCTCACTCCTCTCGGCGACTTCGGCGGCCCGGTGCAGACCCTGCACCCGCTCATCGGTTCTCCAGCCATCAATGTATCAAGCATCAACGATCCCCTGGATCCCAATAATCCCGGCAGTACAGATGCCCGTGGCTTTCCGCGCTTCGTCACAGGCAGTGGAAACATCACCAACCTCGACATCGGTGCCGTGGAAGCTGGGCAGCTTCTCACCGTCACCAACAGCGCGGACAGCGGCCCCGGCACCTTGCGAGAACTCTTTGGCAACTCCGCCGCCTCCGTTTCCGGCACACGCATCGGATTTTCCAGTAACGTCTCTACCATCACCCTCGGCGGCACGGAACTCGCCATCCCACCCACTGCGGGCCTTTTCATCGACGCCTCGAACCTACCCAAAGGCCTCACCCTATCTGGGAACAACGCCAGCCGCGTCTTTAACATCCCCGCCACCGCCACCGTGGCCATGCACTCGCTTACCATCCTCAACGGCAAGGCTGCGGATGGGTTCATTGGGGGATTTGGCACCGACTTTGGTGGCATAGGCTTCAGTGGTGGCGGTATTCTCAATGCCGGTTCGCTCAGCCTCTTCTCGTCCACCTTTGCTGAAAATCGAGCGGGCAGTGGTGGCTTCGGAGCAAGCGGTGGAACTTTCGGCGTTGGTGGAACTGGCGGCGGAGGAGGCGGGATTTTCAATAGCGGCACTCTCAATGCGGTGGCTTGCACATTTTCGTCCAATCATGCGGGTAGCGGTGGAATCGGCGGGAGTGGTTTCTTTTCTTCCCCAGGCGGCAACGGCGGCAATGGTGGCGGAATTTCAAACTCCGGCCTACTCAGCCTCACCGCTTGCACTCTCTTTGGTAACACTGCCGGCGACGCTGGCAGGGCTGGCATGGGCATCGGTGCTGCCCCTGGCGGCAGTTCCGGCAGCGGCGGCGGAATTCACAACTCAGGCACCTGTCACCTTACTTTCAGCATCGTCGCCGGGAATAGTGTCTCGTTCACCTCTTCAAATATCGGCGGCCCGCTCACGACCAATACGGACAACTTCACCAACGGTGATCCTCGTCTCGCCCCGCTCGGCGACTACGGCGGCCCCACCCAGACCATGGCCCTGCGCCCCGGCAGCCCCGCGCGGAATCATGCGATCAGCAGCAACACCTACACCACCGACCAACGCGGCTTCCCGATGATCGGCGTGCCAGACATCGGTGCCTATGAAGCCGGAACTCTCGGGGCGAACTTCAACGCCTTCATTTGGGAAACTCTTCCTGCCACCGCCACCCCAGCCCAAGCCACGACCACCGCCGACTTCGATGGCGACGGCACCAGCAACGAGTTCGAGTTTCTCTCCCGGACCAGTCCCGCCGATGCCAGCAGCCGCTTCGCCATCACCACCCAGCCCATTTCCGTCACCATCAACCGCGGTCAAACTGCCACCTTCACCGTCGCAGCCGTGGGCAACGCTCCGAGCTTCCAATGGTTTTTAGGAAACCCCGGCGACGTCACGAATCCCATCACGGGAGCCACATCCGCCACCTTCCAGACCACCCCGCTCACCGCCAGCACGCTCTTCTGGGTCCGCGTCCGCAGTGGTGCCAGTAATCTCGATTCCGCCAGCGCCACAGCCACCGTCATCAGCCCGCCACTCATCACCACCGCCCCGAAATCCAAGACCATCAAGAAAGGCAAAAAAGCCAAACTCACCGTCATCGCCAGCGGCAGCACGCTGACTTTCCAATGGTTCCGAGGAAAATCCGGCAACACCAAGACCCCCATCAAAAACGCCAGAGCCGCCACTTTCAAAACTCCAAAATTGACAGCCACCACGCTCTTCTGGGTCCGCATCACCAACAGCGCGGGGAAAGTGGATTCCAAGACCGTGGCCGTGAAAGTGCGGTAGGTAAGAAGTTGATGGTTGAGGGTTGATAGTTGATGGGAAGAGGAAGCAGTGCCGAGTGAGCGGATAAGAAAATCTCCAATCCCCGATCTAGCCCACCACTTCCGTCTGCCGCACGGATTCGCCCGGACCTTGCTGGTGGACGGCGATGGAATGGATGTGCAGCGCGAGGTCGGGGATGGTGATGGAGACGATCTCGGTCTCAGCGTCGTAGTTTGTTTCAAGGCGGGTGAAGAAGTCTGGCGCGGAGACATCGCCCCCATGATGAAGTTCGTAACTTGCTGAACCAAGTGCTTCTCGAGTGATTTGGACGGAACGATGGTTTCTACTCCGCAGTTTTAATTTTTCGCAGGCGAAAAACCTGAAGTGCCACCCCGGCGACGAAGAGCAGGAAGACGACGCCAACGGCCATTTGGATTTCCGGCCCCTCGCGGTCTGTGACGAGGGGCGATCCGAGCGGCAGGCGGGTGGAAGTCTCGACGATGGTGGGAATCCAGTGAAAGAAAAACGTCGCTGAGTAGCTGATGGTTTCCACATAGCGCGAAGCACCGCCGAAGAATGAAGTTCTCCCGGCGACGGCGGCGACGATGAGGACGAGCAACGTCAGGACGCCCAGTGCATGGGGTGCACCAAATCCGGCGTGCTGCATGATCGGGAATCCGGTGAGGCAGGTGATGACGGTGGTCCAGATATAGAGCTTACCAATGAACAACTTCGCGGGGATTTCCTGATAGCGTATTAGCGCGATGATACCGGCACCCAGGGCAACAAGGCTGATGGCGGTGTGGATGATTCCGAGTGGAGTGAGCCCTAACATTTTTTAAGAGACGGGTTGTTATTCGTCACTCTGAGATAGGCGGATGAATGACGGGTGAGTTGTCGTGCTGTCATCGGATCAATGCAGCCCTCCGGTGATGTAGAGTGTCTCGCCGGTCATCCATGACGAGTCGTCTGAGGCCAGAAAGACGACAGCGGGGGCGATGTCACCCGGCTGGCCCATGCGCCCTAGCAGAGTTCCCGTGGCGATGGCGTCACCGTGGCCGCCGATGGAGCTGGCGCGAAATCCCTCGGTCTCCACGAGGCCGGGATTGATGGAGTTCACGCGGATTTTTCGGGGTGCGAGCTCTTTTGAGAACGTGCGGGTGAGCCCATCCACGGCGGACTTGGTGGAGTTGTAAACTGCGGAGCCAGCGGGTGAAAAGGTGCTGACCACCGAGCTCGTGTTTATGATGGAGCCGCCTTCTGGACCGATGTGTTTCACGGCTTCTTGAGTGGTGAGAATGAGGCCGAGGACGTTGAGGTTATACTGACGGTGGAAGTGTTCCGGGGTGATTTCTGCCAGTGATAGAAATTCGTAGATACCCGCATTGTTGACGAGAATATCGAGTTTGCCGAAGGCGTTGATGGTTTCCGCGAACAGCCGGACGATGTCCGCTTGCACGGAAACATCCGCCTGAATCGCGATGGCTTTGCCCCCCGCTTCGGTGATTTCCGATACCACGCGCTGAGCCCCTTCGCGGCTGCTTGCATAGTTGACGACGACCGCTGCTCCTTCTGCGGCGAGGTGTTTCGCGATGGCGGCTCCGATGCCTTTGGATGCTCCGGTGACAACGGCTGTTTTTCCTGAGAGTTTCATGGGGATGTTATATTAAGTTAGAAATTAGAAGCTGCTTTCGCAGCGGTGTTTTGGGCGGTTGCCAAGGTTTCTTCCTTGGTGGGAGATAGTGTAGGTTCTACGAAAATTTCTCGAATATCGGTGAAGCCGATGAAACCGAAGAACTGTCTGATGTAGGTGCTTTGTTGGTCGTAGCTTTCTGCTCCGGTGCCAGGCGCATAGGCCCCGCCGCGGGCATAGATCACAGCGAGTGGCTTGCCGATGACGAGGCCTTTGTAGCCTTCTTCCGGGGTGAAGCTGAACGTCAGCCCGGGCTGCGCGAGGATGTCGAGATAGTGCTTCAACTTGTAGGGAATGCTGAAGTTCCACATGGGTAGAGAGAGCACGACCTTGTCGGCGGATTTGAAATGATCGGTAATTTTCACCACCTCGTTCCAAGCGGCGATTTGCTCCAGGGTCTGTGATTCTCCATGTAGAACGGCATATTTTGCGGCGATGGTTTCGCCATCGAACTCGGGAAGTCGAGCCTGCCATAGGTCGAGAGTTTCTACGGTGTCGCCGCTGTTAGTGGATTGGTAGGTCTCGATGAATTGCTGGGCGACGGTGATGGATGCGGAGTGGCTTCCACGCGGAGAGGATTGGATATGGAGTAGTTTGGACATGATGTTTTAGGACTTGAGAAATTCTAGCAGATCTTCGTTGAGTTGATCCTTACTCGTGTCACCGAGGCTATGGGAGCCGCCGGGATAGATTTTGAGGATGGCACTGGGGATGAGCTTGGCGGAGAGCAGAGCGGAAGCGCCGATGGGGACGATCTGGTCGTCATCGCCATGGAGAATCAGAGTGGGAACATCGAATTTTTTCAGATCCTCGGTGAAGTCGGTTTCCGAAAACGCTTTGATGCAGTCGTAGGCGTTTTTGTGACCGGACATCATGCCCTGCGTCCACCATGACTGGATCGTGCCCTGCGAGATTGGTGCCCCTGGTCGGTTGAACCCGAAGAATGGGCCGCTGGCCACATCCAGATAGAACTGTGCTCTGTTAGCGAGCGAGGCCGCGCGGAAACTATCGAACACTTCCATCGGCAGGCCGTCGGGGTTTGCCTCGGTCTTGAGCATGATCGGCGGCACGGCACCCATCAGGACGGCCTTGGCGACGCGACTGGTGCCATGGCGGCCGATGTAGCGTGCGACTTCTCCGCCGCCGGTGGAGTGGCCGACCATAGTGATTTCCCGGAGGTCAAGTGTTGCAAAAAGTTCCGCGAGATCGTCGGCGTAGGTGTCCATGTCATTGCCGTGCCATGGTTGGCCGGAGCGACCGTGACCGCGGCGATCATGTGCGATGCAGCGGTAGCCTTGGGAGGCGAGAAAGAACATCTGAGACTCCCAGGCATCTGCCGAGAGCGGCCAGCCGTGGCTGAAACTAACAACGGGGCCGGAACCCCAGTCCTTGTAGTAAATACTCGTCCCGTCTTTGGTGGTGATGGTGCTCATGATTCAATGGAGTTAGAAATCGATGAGCGGAGGATGTCAGGATCGTGCGCCGCTGCCTATCAGGCGTGTGGGCGGAATTTTTCTCCTCCTTTCGAAGGAGAAATTCAGAGACTCACCAAGCCGCTAGGAAGGTGCTGCTCTTCAACGCGGGCTTCGCCAAACATCGCCAACCTCGACTCGACCCGATCACGCAGGATCGCTCCGCAAGTCAGTGCCAATCTGGACTGACACCGCGCGGCGATTGGTTTGAAAGTATGGTTCAAGAGCGCGCGAACTCCAGCAGGTCGGCGTTGAGTTTCTCGCGGTCGGTGTCTCCGAGCGAATGGCTGCCGCCCTGATAGATCTTCAGCTTGGCGTGCGGGACCAGTTTCACAGCGAGTTTGGCGGAGGCGTCAATGGGGACGATCTGGTCATCCTCGCCGTGGAGGATGAGCGTCGGCACATCGAATTTTTTCAAGTCCTCAGTGAAGTCCGTTTCCGAGAAGGCCTTGATGCAGTCGTAGCCGTTCTTGTGACCGCACATCATGCCTTGGTTCCACCACGAGCGGATCAGACCCTCGGAAACCTGCGCGCCGGGGCGGTTGAAGCCGAAGAACGGTCCGCTCGCGATATCGAGGAAAAATTGTGTCCGGTCGGTTAGATAAGCCGAGCGGAAGCCGTCGAACACCTCCATGAGCAGCCCGCCGGGGTTCGACTCGGTCTTCAGCATGATGGGGGTCACTGATCCCATGAGAACGGCTTTGGCAACCCGGCCGGTGCCGTGCCGGCCGATGTAGCGGGCCACTTCGCCACCGCCGGTAGAATGACCGACCATCATCGCGTTCGAGACATCGAGTGCTTCAAAGAGTTCTGCGAGGTCATCGGCGTAAGTGTCCATGTCATTGCCCTGCCATGGCTGGCTCGAGCGACCGTGCCCGCGGCGGTCGTGCGCAATGCAGCGGAAGCCGTTGGAGGCGAGGTGAAACATCTGGGATTCCCACGCGTCGGAGCTCAATGGCCAGCCGTGGCTGAAGGTGACGATCGGGCCTGAACCCCAATCCTTGTAGTAAATTTCGGTTCCGTCCCTGGTGGTGATGTGGCTCATGTGGTTTGTTGATTTAGTGTTTGATAGAGAATTTCCCGGTCCTGAGATTCCGGCCCTGAATGCGCGTTGGTCAGGGTCGGCGGGACGCGGGCGATGACCTTGATTTCAAACTGGAAGCCCGCCAGCCAGTTCACGCCGACTGCGGTAATGTTGCTAAATGGCTCCCGGGGAAACGCCATCCTCATGGCCTCGAGCACCGGCCCCATCGAGGCTTCGGGATCGACGAGAAACATCGTGACATCCACGACATCGTCGAATGTGCAACTGGCTGCTTCCAGAACTCCCCGTAGATTTTCGAATGCGAGTTTCACCTGTAGATCGAGATCGGGTTCGGGTGTGCCGTCCTCGCGGGCACCCACCATGCCGGAGACAAACAAGAGGTCACCCGATAGAATGGCAGGGGAGTAGCCGTGCGCTTTGTAGAGGGCGTGGGGACGTTGAGGGAAGATTGCGTTGCGGGGGTTCATGGTGAAATTTTTGTTAGGCGACGCTTCACGCGTTGTCGGGTTCAAGAAACACGAAGAGAGAATGGATCAGGTTTCCATCGAAGTGAGCGATGTCCATGCCGATGACTGCGGCTGGGCCATCGGGCGGACCGGATCGCCATTTCAAGCGTCCGATGTTGTGATGGCCGATGGCTGGGCCAATCGAACTGAAAACGAAATCCGCTGGCAGGCTGGCGAGCAGCGCGGTCACGGCGTCATTGATCGCCGCATGACCCTTGGCAGAGTGATGCGGTTCGTTCAACACGGCGTCTTCCGCATAAAGCTCGCGGATTGCCTTCATGCGTTTCTGGGCGTTGTGTTCGCCGAACACGCGGGCAAGGTTTGCCTGCATCAGTCCGTCATAATCCACGGATTTTGATGTGGGTGGATGGCTCATGTTGTTTTGTGAGCGTTTGCCAGAAGTTGCAGTTCCCAAGCCAGAGCGACCCCACTCGCGCCACCATGTTCGAGGATTACGCCCGCGACACCCGCCGCAGTTTTCTCGCGTGCCCAATCACGCTGCCATTCGGCCAGCACGGCCATCCAGGTGATAGGAACTGCACCCGCTTGCACCATGCGACGCACGGCCATGTCATGAGCTTCCAAGGTGACGCCACCCGAGGCATCGGTGACGATGAAGACCTCGTAGCCTTCGCCGAGTGCCTGAATCGCGGGCATGGCGAGACAAATCTCGGTGTAGAGTGCTGCGAGGATGAGTTGCTTGCGCCCGCTCTGCTTGACGAGGTCGGTGACTTTCGAGTCTTCCCAGGTGTTGATGGAGGTGCGGTCAATTGGCTTTTGATCCGGGAAAACATCCTGAAGCCCCTTGATGATGTAGCCGCCGCGGTCCTCGATCACTGTTGTTAGAATAGTCGGCACGCTGAAAACTTTGGCTGTTTTGGCGAGGCCGATGACGTTGTTGATGATCATCGTCGGCTCATGGCTGTTCAGGTTGGTGAACTGATAGGGCTGATGGTCGATCAGCACGAGAATGCTATCTTCGGGGCGGAGCAGGGCCTTGAAGCCGGTTTTGTGATCATTCATTTGATAGTTTTTCTTTGATGGTTTGATGATGGTGAGTGAGGCACGCCCCACGAATTAAGATTATGGCGAACGCGGTGAACCGCCCAATGCTTTGATGATTGGCTCGCCCATCCTTTTAGGTTGAGTTACATGTTTGCCCTGCGTCGGAGAGTTCGAGGTTATGTATTAGGAACAGATCTCAGGAATGTGCGGATGAACTGCGCCACTTCCTCAGCATGCGTTTCCAGCGCGAAGTGTCCGGCGTCTAGCAGGTGGACCTCCGCTTCGGGAAGATCTCGCTGATAAGCAAAAGCTCCGGCGGGCAGAAAAGCCGGATCATGACGTCCCCAGACGGCGAGAAGCGGCGGGCAGTGTTCGCGGAAGTAGGACTGGAAAGCCGGGTAGAGTGCGACGTTGCTGCGGTAGTCCAGAATCAGGTCGAGCTGGATCTCCGTCGCGCCTGGCCGCGCCATGTAGGCGATGTCGAGTTCGTAGCCATCGGGGGAAAGAAAATTTTTATTGGCTCCGGTTCCATACTGCCAGTTGCGGATCGTGTCCGGCGCGAGTGAGGGTCGGCAGGCTTCTCGGTTCGCGGCACTCGGCTCGCGCCAGTAGGTCTCCCAAGGGCCCCATTCGTCGCTGAAGCCTTCGAGATAGGCGTTGCCGTTCTGCGAGATGATCGCGGACACCCGCTCAGGATGACGAATCGCCAAGCGCAGACCTACCGGGGCACCGTAGTCGAAGATATAGAGCGAATATCGATCAAGCGACATCGCCTCGGTAAATCCCTCGATCACGTCGGCGAGCTGGTCGAAAGTGTAGTCAAAGGTTCCGCGCGGTGGCACCTTCGTTTGTCCGAAACCGGGAAGGTCAGGTGCAATGAGCCTGAAGCGATCGGCGAGGAGTGGGATCAGGTCGCGGAACATGTGACTAGCCGTCGGGAAACCGTGCAAAAGCAGGATCACTGGCGCGTCCGCTGGCCCCGCCTCACGGTAGAAAACCCTCACATCGCCGACTTGTTGAAATCCGTAGCGGGTCGCCTTCATTGATTCGTTGAGCATGTCTTTCATAACACGATCAAATTATTTCTGATGTGGAAAACGGTCCAATGCCTTGATAGTTGGATCGCCCATCTTTTAAGGTTGGCCCCTCTTTTTGAGGAGTGGCATCACTTGATTTCCGATAAGCCTGATTGATTCCAATAGCCGATCGTGGGGAAGGCTGGCCGCGCTCATTTGGAATGTGATGCGTGAGACGCCACCGAGCTTTTCCTGATAGGAGACGATTTTAGACGCAACGTATTCGGGATCGCCCACTAGGAAGGCGCCATGCGGGGAGACTCCGGCCTCGAAGTGCGCCATGGTGATCGGAGGCCATCCGCGTTCCTTGCCTATTTCGCCGAAACTACGTAGATAGCCAGGAGCAAGGTCCGCAACTGCTTGCTCTTGCGTCTCCGCCACGTAGCCGATGGCGTGAACGCCCACGGTTAGATTCTCCGGAGCATGGCCTGCCTTCCTGCCCGCCTCGCGGTAGAGATCCACCAAGGGACGGAAGCGCGCGGGATCTCCGCCGATGATGGCCACCATCAAGGGAAGTCCAAGCACACCGGCGCGGATGAATGACTCCGGCGTGCCGCCAACGCCGAGCCAGATTGGGAGAGTGGCTTGAATGGGGCGTGGATAGACGCCTTGGCCCGTCAGCGCGGCGCGGTGCTTCCCGGACCAGTGGACCGTGGGATTGGCGCGGATCGAAAGTAACAGATCCAGCTTTTCCGAGAACAGTGAATCATAGTCTGCGAGAGCGAGGCCGAACAATGGATAGGCATCCGTGAACGACCCCCTGCCGACAATGATCTCGGCCCGTCCTCCAGAGATCAGATCAAGCGTGGCGAAGTCTTGGAACACTCGAACGGGATCATCGGCGCTCACAACCGTCACCGCGCTAGTTAGGCGGATGCGGCTGGTCCTCGCTGCGGCTGCGGCCAGCAGGATGGCTGGTGCTGAGTCGGCGAAATCAGCGCGATGGTGCTCTCCGATTCCAAATACATCGAGACCCACGCGGTCCGCGCATTCGATTTCCTCCAGCACGTTGCTGATGCGCTCTGCGGTGCTGATGGTCGCGCCCGTCGCAGTGTCAGGCGTGTTGATGACGAAGCTGTCGATGCCGATTTGCATAGGTTAGATGGTGCTTGCTGCGATGATCGCTCCGAGAAGGACGGGCGTTCTATCCGGCCCGAATTTAGAGAGAGAATCTGTTTCTAGATGGGGAAGAATTGACTGATTACTCCTTTGAGGCACCGCCATCAAAGCGGAGACCGCCCATGGCATCCACGAAGGTTTGCGGATTCCAATACTCGCGGTAGTTGACGATGAGGCCGTCACGGAAAGTCACGAACGTAGCGTAGCTCATTTCATAGGGATTGCCGTTTGCGATGACTCGCCCTGACACACTCCATTCCGCTATCGCCACATTCGCGTCGTCTGTTGGGTAAATGTGGCGCGCGGGGATGGTGTGCACATCAATGAAACCGGGATAACCTTTCAGATAATCGTAGAGTGCCGCGCGCCCTTCGATCCTGGCCGGAGAGCCCTTAGGGGCGAACGGAAATTCAGCGACGACGTTCTCGTGACAAAGATCGGCCCATCCCTTCATGTCCTTGGCGAGGAATGTATCCAAGCTTCGGTGTAGTAGATCTACGGCGGTGAGTGTAGTGTTGTGCATATTCGATATCGTTTATTGAGGAACAACTAAAGTTATACTCGGTTCGAGCCACCTAAGCACTCGTGGAAATGGCTCCGTGATAGTCCCCATAGTATTTGATGGGCGACCAGTCGGGAAGGATGTCGGGGAGGGTTGGCGCGAGGGCGCTGTAGTCTCCGGCACCGAATACCACCCGGCCATCCATGACCGTCAGGACGGAGGTCACGCGTTTGATCTCATCCTCTGGCACGTTGAAATAGTCCCGGTCTAGCAGCGCGAAGTCAGCGAGGTTACCCGGAGCGATCCTGCCCATTTCAGCCTCTGCGTCCGTGAACCACGCGGCGCCCTTGGTGAAAAGGTGCAGCGCCTCGACGCGGGTGAGGCGATTGTGTTCAGCGAGCACTTCGGTGCCGGAGACCGATTTTCCAGACACCACCCAACTGATGGCGACCCACGGATTGAACGAAGATGCCCGGAACGCATCGGTCGTCATGGCGAGGGGTATCCCACTATCGACGAGGGCGCGCAGGCGTGGCGTTTCAAGAGCTTTCTCCCGACTGTAGGTTTTGATGAAAGCGTCGCCGTGCAATGCCATCTTGGGATCGAGGGCGATTCCGCCACCGAGTGCTTTGACCCTGAAAATATTCTCCGGGGTGATCGTTTCCGCGTGCTCGATGCTCCACTTCAGGCCATCGAGCGGAGTGGTTTCATTCATCTTTTCCATGGCATCGAGAAAGGGCGTGATGTTCTCGTTGTAGCTGATGTGCATGCGGAACGGGATGCGCCGCCGGACTAGTTTGGCGATGTCCTGCTCCACGTGCCGATGGATTCGCTGTGGATCGAGAATGACGGCCGGGCGGTCGAAATTCTCGTGATCATGTACTTCCCCCTCCAGCGCCTTCGCGCCGCGAAACACATGGCCGTGTGCCATGGACGGATTCAGGTTTTGCCCGGGGCTCATGGGCGAGCTGGTCGTGATGGCACTGATCTCGGCGTCCACCATGTTAGAGCTGCCAAACTGCATGTCCACGAAGGACAGGCGCAGGTTGAAACGGTTTTCCCGCATGAGGATTTCTGAAGTGACATGGGCGGCGGGATAGCCCCTGCTGCCGCAATCGAACACCGAGGTAACGCCGAACCGATTGAGGCCATGGATGGTGTAAACCAATGAGTTCAGTTGCTCCTCGAAATTGGGCTGTGGGGCCAAAGTCTCCAAAGCAAGAAAGCCGAATGTGTCGCCATAGACGACCCCCGTGTAGTTGCCTTGTTCATCCTTCTCGAACTCGATGACCTGCAAGTCAGGAAAGCGATCCGTGCCCACGCCGAGGGTCTGCATCGCCAGCTCATTCATGAAGACGCGGTTGTAAGCGTATTGCACGAGCAGAGGGCAGTTAGGCACCGCCTGACGCAGCTCCTCCATGGTGGGGAAGCGATTTTCCTCAAACTGATAGGGCGACCAGCCCCCGATCACCTTGACCCAGTGCCCCTCAGGCGTGCGCTCCGCCTGCTCGCGCAGCATGGTCAACGCCCGGTGCAGCGTGGGCACGCCATCCCATCTAACATTATAGGTATAGTTGGCTTCGTTGAGCAGATGAATATGGGCATCATTGATCCCTGAGATGAGTCTGCGACCACCCGCGTCGATGACTTGGGTGCTGTAATCTCTCAGATCGAGAATTTCGTCGTCGGAGCCAACCGAATAGATGCGCCCCTGCGTGACGGCAAAAGCAGACGCTGCGGGCTGCGCGAGATTTCCGGTGAAAATGTTTGCGTTGAATACGATTAGATCCGCACCGGAAGAATCATTTCTGAGGGGCATTCCTTGGGGAGATTTCTGAGATTGCGGAGTCTTGTGAACGTCCGTTGTTGAGATTTCATGATGTGGCTTCATGGTAGCTTAATTGTATAGTTCTGGAGGATTGATGAGTTGATAGAGCTGAGGTGCGATTGGATGATGCCGCCGGAGTGGAAAACCGCCCAATTCCTTGTTGCTTGGCTTGCTCATCCTTTTGGGTTGGCCTATGCCTTACTCATGGAACTTCGCCATCTCCGCTATTTCGTCGCCGTTGCCTCACAAGGATCATTCAGTCGCGCGGCGGAGATTTTGCACCTCACTCAGCCACCACTCAGCAGGCAGGTGAAAGACCTGGAGGAAGAACTTGGCGTGCCCCTTCTGGTGCGCGGCACAAACTCGGTGAAGCTCACGGAAGCGGGTGAGTTGTTTTATGAAGAAGCCCGCGAGGTCCTCGCGCGCGCCGTCGATGCAGTTCGCCGGGTGCGTGGGGAAAATGGAAAAGAGATTTTGCGGGTGGGCTACACCTCTTCGATGACCAGTAGCATCATCTCCACCGTGCTGGCAAAATTCCAAGCATCCGCGCCACGCGTGCGGATCGAGTTGGCGGATCTTTCCTCGCGGGAAATCAATGAAATGGCTGGCGAGGGACGACTCGACCTTGCGGTCACTCCCGGGATTGCCGTCACGCAAGGGATTCCGGGATTTCAATGGATCGAGCTCCACCGCTTGCAGCCGGTACTGCTTTTGCCGACGAAGCATCGGTTGGCGAAGCTGAAGCGCATCCCCGTCGTGCGATTGCAGGATTTGCCAATGATTGGTTTGGCGAAGGGAAACTATCCCGAATATGTCACGACCGTGCGGGGTTTGCTCAAGCCTTTCGGCATCTCGCCAAAGTTCATTTCCCTGGTGAATGATGGTTTTTTCACTCTGTTCGTGGAATTGGAGGCCCAGAATGCCGCAGCCATCGTCGCCGAGGGAATCGCCGGTATCCTGCCGCCGAATTTGGTCACAAGGCCATTTGCGCCGAAGTTACCGAGTGTCCCGGTGGTGATTGGCCTCCCGGCCTTGCGCCCCAAGCCTCACGCGGAGACCTTCGCGCGGTTGATGCTCAAAGAAGTAGTGCGGCGGGAACGGTGAACTGCTAGATAGCATGTGTTTTGTCAGGCGGGGTGGAACTCTAACCTGAAAACGATGAATCCAATCACCGACCCTGATTTTTCCTCATCCTTATGATAGAAAACTCAGAGACTCACCAGACCGCGCCGGCTGGCTTCCGCGATGGCTTCGGTGCGACTGAGCACGTTGAGCTTGTTGAAAATGTTCCGCAGATGGGATTTCACCGTGGTTTCTGCGATGTAAAGACTCACCCCGATTTCCTTGTTGCTCCTGCCCTGCGCGAGAAGCGAGAGAACCTTCTGCTCTCGATCTGTCAGTTCGGCTTGGGTGAGACCATTGGCGAGTTTCGCGAGGACCGCAGCGGGGATGCAGGTCTCACCGGCGTGGACGCGGCGGATGCAGGCTAACAGATCCTCGCGAAGGGCGTCTTTCAGCAAATAGGCCTTTGCGCCGGCCTTGACGGCCATGGTGATGTCATGGTCCGTATCGAAAGTGGTTAGAACAATGATCCGCGCAAATTTGTTGAGCGCACGGATGGCGTGGATGGCTCCGACGCCGTCGAGCAACGGCATCCGAAGATCTAACAAAGTCACGTCGGGCTGTTGCTGGGTCCACGCGGCGACGGCCTCCACGCCGTTCGCGGCTTCGCCCACGATGAGCATGTCCTCTTGGCGCCCGATCATCGCGGCCAGACCCTCGCGGACGACGACGTGGTCATCGCCTATCAGAACGCGAATTTTATCTGCGTGGCGGCTGGGCAAGACGGCTTTCATGAGAGGATGTTAGTGCTGGAATAGCTCGATTTTAACGGTGGTTCCTTGGCCGGGAGTGCTTTGGAGAAGCAGCTTACCCGCCATGTCGTCCACCCGTTCTCGAATGCCCATGAGGCCGAAGCCATCGTATTTCCCTGCGAGGTCGAATCCCCGCCCGTCATCCCGCAGCTCCAGGGTGCAGGTGCCGGAGACGAATGAGAGTGATGCTTGAAAGTTGGTGGCGCTGGCGTGGCGGAGGGCGTTCGTGAGGACTTCTTGGCCGATGCGTAATAGATTTTCTTCCCACTCAGCGGGCAGGTCGTGGTCCGCACGATCTGAAGTGAATTCCAAGCGGAGTGACGTTCCGTTAGTCATTTTTACGAACATTTCCCTGAGGGCGTTAGACAGCGATTTTTCCTCCAAGGCTAGTGGGCGGAGTGCGCGGAGTGACCGCCGGGCCTCGCCCAAACTTTCGTGAGCAAGTTCGCTCGCCCTGGCGACATGTCCGTCAGATTCGAGATGCAGGCCCCGGGCCTTCGCGTCACCCGCAGCGTCAAGTTGGATGATGATGCCGGTAAATCCTTGGGCAAGCGTGTCGTGGATGTCTCGCGCCATTCGGTTGCGCTCGGCGATGACCGCAGACTGGCGGCTCTGGGCGGATAGGCGGGTGAGTTGCAGCGCTAGCATCGCTTGATTCGCCATGGCGCGGGTCAATGCGATCTCGTCCTGCCGGAATGGGCGTCGTTGTTGAAAATGCAGGGTGAAAAACCCCGCGACCTCGTCCGCCACGCACATCGGCACATTGAGTGTCGCGACGATTCCCAATTTGGCGATGTCCTCGATCATCTCCGGAACTTGCGGACTGGCGACCACCGCCGCCCGCCAGTCATGCCATGGGCCATCCCCATGAAGCGCGACTTCCGCCCAAGGTGGCTCGGAGAGAATCTTGCCATGGACACAGCTTTTTCCCGAGCGAAAGAACTCAGTCCAGACGGGGTGTTCGGTCGGAGCATCGTTATTGTTAGGTGTGAAGCTCCTCTCACTCCTGAGCGGCAATTTTAAAACTCCATCCTGATAGAACGCCGTCAGTTCCACGTAGCCGACTGCGCGGTTCAACTCCCAAACACTGACGAGGCTGGCCCCTAACTGCTCGCAAGCAACATCCAAAATGTGCTCCAGAAATTTCTCGGGCTCTGACTCTTTTGAGACCAACGCGAGAGAGCCGGCCAGGGCCTCGAGCTGGCCGCGTGCAAGGTGCTCCGAAGCCAGCAGGGCCGTCGCTGCTAGATCGCGTTCGATGGCGATGCTGGTG
>JANOQR010000046.1:0-2081 GCA_031414935.1 Luteolibacter sp. | reverse complement strand
GGCTCAATGATGAGATGATCGAGCCGATCTCGATACCGCTCTAATACTTGGCGAGTGTCATCGGTGGAATTTCCATCCACCACGATGTATTGGAGGTTCGGGTAGCCTTGGTGAAGGACGGACAGCAGCGTTTCCTCAATGAAGCAGCCTTGGTTGAAAGATGGGGTAATCACCGTGATGCGCGGCCATTGAGCGACGTGTGCGGGTAGAGTGAATTGCCCGGGATTCATCGGCTTTAAAGGCCACGGCAGATCATGAATGTGAGGCCAGCGAGTCGAGAGCGAGTTGTGGGTGTAGTGGCGATTGATGCGTTTGAAGTAGCTCGCCGCTTTTGCGAAATCGCCATCTGAAGCCCAGTGAAAGCCAGCGTTCCATGCCACGCTCTGAGCCTCTGGATTCACTAACAAAGCGGCTTCATAACACAAGGCTGCCAGCGCCGACTGACCTTGGGTAGCAGCGGCAGTGCCCGCGCAGTTCAGCGCGTCCGCCGCTTGCACATCACCGAGTTCGGGATTGCTCAAGGCGTGATGAATCCACCACTGGGAATTTTTCGGAAAGCAGTGCCGCAAGGTGGTCGCGAGATCGCGGCGATCACACGGGATGGTGGTGATGACGGAGTATGCAAACTCCCGCGCAAGCTCGGGTTCGATTCGGGCTAACTGGCGGATGATTAGGTTTCCTAAATCTCGATCCCGTTCCGCGATGTCGAGCTTACTGATGCTGGCGATGAAATTTTCCCGCAGCAGCGTCGGCAGGCGTGAGACTTCCGTGTTAGAAATACTCTGGCAGAGGAAATCGAGGTAGTCGCGCACCCGCTCACCTTCAACGCGGGATTCGAGGTGTTTTCTCACTGCGGCATCCATCGTCTGCCAGCCGACTTGATTGAGCGCGGCTACATTGAATCCCGCGCGATCATCGAGGCTGCCGCCCTTGATCATTTCTAAGACGATGCGGTTGCCCCAAATTTCCTTTGTTCCGGTAGCCGATAGTGCGGCCAGTAATGCTTCGAGATCGGCGTGTTTCAGTTCACTGACTTCGCAGCCGCCGGCCACGGGTTCCTTGCTTTCATCTTTCGCGGAGACGATGACCGGGCTGTGGGCCCCGATTTCCACTTTGTAGCCGTTGTTTACCCAGAACAGGTGGAGGAAACTCATTCTTTCCTCGTTAGAGTTCGCGCGGAGAACGAAGGCATACTCCGGCGCGGTGGCGCGGTCGCTATCCGGGAAATGGTATTCCACGGTCACACGATCCCTGTCTGGGCCAGAGATCCACCCGCGAGCGAAGATGTAATTCCCAAAGCGCCCCATCACCTCGACCCGCACTTCCACCACAGGAGAATGCTTGTGAGCAGCGGTTAGTCGGAATTTCATGGATGGGAAAATGGGTAGAAACGCGAGTGCTCGGGGCGGACATTTCACGCTAAATCTGCTTGATGGTGTTGTTCGCAGACTTGTTTTTGTCAAGCCGGATTCAGCCAGTTACTGCTGGCAAACAAGGTCTATCTGACGTTTCCAGCGTCACCGCTGTGAATCGTTCGCGAGGGCGTCGAGGACGGCAGAAATTTCTGCTATGCCGACTTGCACAACTCTCGCGGCGAGCGCGGGGCTGGCGGTATGAATGGCACCGGCCATGAGGGAGATCTGGTGCGGCATCAGCGGCGTGTCGCTGGTGAGGAGTGGGACTAACTGCTTTACCACGCCCGCCGAGGCGAGGTGCGCTTCATCCTCGCGAACTAACATCACGGCCACCGGGATGCTCGCGTCCGGCGCGGCAGCGACGAGGCGGTGGAGAAACTCGTGGACAAAGCGGTCGCGCAATTTCCAGCTCCGCTCCGTCACACCTGTCCGCTCGAGTGCATCTGGCGGCATTTCCAGCGAGCTGGGCGCGAAAGGACGGCCAAGCCAAAAGAAGCGCGGATGTGCGCGGGTGAGTTGCTCCAGCTCGGCAATGATCCGTCCGTCGTTGACGAGAAAGAGCACCAGCGGTCGATCTTCCACCACTAAGCGCGGCGGAGCGTCTTTCACCGGCAGAGGAATGTAGCCCGGAATCTCGCCTTCTAGCAGATGGTTCCGGTCAATCTG
>JANOQR010000045.1:0-25174 GCA_031414935.1 Luteolibacter sp. | reverse complement strand
TGATTTTTCGCCTCCTCGCGGATCGCCACCATCGCCCGCTTCATCTTATCGCCCGGCGTGACGAATTGCTTCGCGGGGAAAAACGTATGATTTTCTAGCCGCTCGATCAAATGCCCGGTCAGCGTGTGGACGCTCGAAATCCGTTCCACCTCGTCATCGAAAAACTCCACCCGGATCGCCGTCTCGTCGAGATACGCGGGATGCACCTCGACGACATCCCCGCGCACTCGGAATTTCCCGCGTCCGAATGCGATGTCATTTCTCTCGAACATCATGCCCACCAGCGCTGATAGAAATTCCTCCCGCGTCAGCTTCTGCCCGACCCACACCGGCACCATCATGTTCGCGTAATCCTCCGGCGACCCGAGGCCGTAAATGCAAGAAACAGAAGCCACCACGATCGTATCCTGCCGCGTCAGCAGTGAACCCATTGTGCTCAATCGCAGCCGCTCGATCTCGTCATTGATCGACGAATCTTTCTCAATGTAAGTGTCACTTCGCGGGATGTAGGCTTCCGGCTGATAGTAGTCGAAATACGAGACGAAATACTCCACCGCATTGTGCGGGAAAAAGTTCTTAAACTCCGAGTAAAGCTGCGCCGCGAGCGTCTTGTTGTGCGACATGATGAGCGTCGGCTTGCCGTGATTTCGGATCAAGTTCGCCATCGTGAACGTCTTCCCGGAACCCGTCACTCCAAGAAGCGTCTGGTGATGATTTCCGGCCTGAAGCGACTTCGTCAGCTTCGCAATCGCCTGCGCTTGGTCGCCCTCAGGCTGGTAGTCACTCTCAAGTCGGAACGGCATCGTGGCGGAGTCATAAACCAGTCCCGCTCACCTGCGAAATTAAATTTACCCGTGATCGGACAGGGAAATTCGCCCAAGTTACGAAACCGTCACGCTGCCATCGCACTCGCATCTTTACCTCGGCTAACAAAACCGTTAATTGCCAGAGCTATGGCCACACGCATCGCATCCTTCAATCTGGAAAACCTCTTCAGCCGCGCGAAGATCTTAAACTTCGAGGACCACACGAAAGCGACCAAACTGCTCGCCAAGGTGGGCGAACTGGAAGCCCTACTCAAGAAACCCGACTACACCGCTGCGGACAAATCGGGCATCCTCGAGTTAGAGAACGAGTTGAAAAATTACATCATCATCCGCGAGGATATGGGCGGGCTTTTCTCCGGCAGAGGCCAGAGCAAAAAAGTGTCTGCCAGCGGTAAAAAAGATTGGTCAGGAGCCATCGAGTTCAAGCGCGCGGAGGTGAATGAAATGGCGCGGGAAAGCACCATCCGCGTCATCAAAGAAGTGAAAGCAGACGTGATGTGCGTGGTGGAAGTGGAAAATCGACTCATCCTCGATGCCTTCAACCGCGACGGCCTCGGCACTGGCGCAAAGGGCCGCTTCGACGAAGCGATGTGCATTGACGGCAACGACAAGCGCGGCATCGACGTCGGCTTGTTATCACGGTTTCCCATCCGCTCGATCTGGCCGCATATTTATGACGGCACCCGCCAGAGCCGCACTTTCAGCCGGGACTGCCCGGAAATGGAATTAGAACTGCCGGACGGACGATCACTCTACGTGCTGTGCAACCATTTCGTCAGTAAGATGAACGGCGATCCACCAGAGAGCCAAGCCCGCCGGAAACGCCAAGCCACAGCGGTGGCGGAAATTCTCGCGGCCTATGATCTAACGCAAGATCTGGTGATCGTCGCCGGAGATCTGAACGACACGCCAGATTCTGGACCGATGTCGCCGCTGCTGGACATGGAGCACCTCCACGACGTGCTCGAGCTGCAATTTGGCGCGGCGATGGATTCGCGCTGGACCTACAAATATAAAAATGAACTGAACCAGATCGACTATCTGCTCGTTTCCGATCCCCTGCGAGATGCCTTCGTGGCAGCGGGAGTGGAGCGCCGAGGCATCCATCAGATCGACAAGGTCACGGGCGAAACCCCATTTCCCAGCGTCACAAGCTGGACCAGTGCCGCCTCGGACCACGGCGCAGTGTGGGCGGACTTCGACCTGTAATTTTCTCCGTAAGGAAAGCGGCAGAGTTTTGACTGCGACTGATGAATCGACTTTAATCAAAGCCGTGTGAGTCTGAGTTCGATTGCGAACTCCAAGTTCAAAATTCTTTGGATTTGCTCCAGTCTTCCACCGTCAGCCCCAAGACACGCGAAAACTCCCTCGTGTTGTTGGTTACAATGATTCCACCATTGGCGAGCGTGGTCGCGGCGATCCAGAGATCAGCCTCGCTGATGACTGTCCCGGCTTTTTCAAGATCCAACCTCGTAGTCACATATTTTTCGAGGATCGCGTCATCGGGCAGGATTACTTGAAATGGCGCGATGAATTCCAAAACAGCCCGGCGGTTATCAATGGGCCTGTTGCTTTTGGCCGCGCCATGAAGTAGCTCGGCCTTTACCTGAAATGGGACTTTGATCGCTGCTGTCGGAGTGCCGATGATTTTCTTCATAGTGATCGGTGATTTTCCCCGTAAGCAAAAAATCACCATGTTGGTATCGAGGAACCAAATCATTCTCACAGTTTTTCAGAGACTGCTGGCCTCGCGAGTGGGACGACGATCTGGAGCTTCAAATCCGGCGTCGTCATCCACTGAGGAATACAATTTAGAGTATCCAGCAGGGTAGCCATTGCGGACGGCAAGATCCTCAGATGCAGCGGCTTTCAATCTTTCCAAAGCCCAAACTGAAAGGGGCTTGTGACTTGCCTCCGCGGCTCTCGCCATTATCTCGGCGAGGTGTTCTTCAAGCTCCAAAGTGATCGTGCTCATGTCGCGAGGATATGATGACGAGGCAGCGGTGGCAATGAGGCAAACTTTAAAATTCTCGCCATTTATTCATACCCGTGGCGGTGCTTGAAATCCACCACCACGGCTTATTCAGTCGGGAAAAATCACTTTGTGAAGTTCGCCGCGGCGACATCCCAGTTCACGACCGCCCAAAATGCGGCGATATAGTCGGGACGACGGTTTTGATAATTGAGGTAGTAAGCGTGCTCCCAGACATCCAGTCCGAGGATCGGCGTATTGCCGCAGCCGCCGAATTTTTCACCCATCAGCGGGTTGTCCTGATTGGCCGTGGAGCACACCATCAGCGAGCCGTCAGCTTTTTTGCAAAGCCAAGCCCAGCCGGAGCCGAAGCGGGTCGCACCGGCCTTCGCGAAGGCTTCTTTAAATGCGTCGAACGAGCCGAACGCCTTGTCGATGGCTGCCGCAAGATCACCGGAAGGTGCCTTCGCTCCGCCGGGTGCGATGCATTTCCAGAAAAACGAGTGGTTCAAGTGACCGCCGCCGTTGTTGCGGACTGCGGTACGGATGTCCTCGCAGACGCCGACCAGATTTTGCGTCAGTTCTTCGAGTGACTTGTCCGCACACTCCGGCTTGGTCGCGACGGCGGCGTTCAGGTTGGTGATGTAGGCTTGGTGATGTTTCGAGTGATGGATTTCCATCGTGCGGGCGTCGATGTGGGGTTCGAGCGCGTCGTATGCGTAACCGAGTTCGGGAAGTGTAAATGCCATGGGAGTTGAGGAGTTTGATTTGCGTATCGCCGAGCCGTCCGATACCACGGACACCCTCAGCAACGCCGCCTACGAAAGCGAGCTAGCCGCCACCCGCAAGACAAAACCATGATTCTACAAGAACTAAAACCATTCCTCCCCGAGATCGTCTGCCTGCTCGTCGGCCTCTTCTTTGGCTGGCTGCTCACTCGGCTCGTCGCATCGATCAAAATCGCCGCCGCTGCCGAGCGTTTGAAAGCGGAAGAACGCCGTTCACTCGACACCGAAGCCCGCCTCGCCCAGACCGTCGCCGAGTCCCAGCGCAACGAGCAAGACGCCCAGACCTTCCGCAACCAACTCACCGAACTCCGCTCCCGGCTCGACTCCGAACTCAAAGCCGCCACCGAGAAACAAGCCCTCATCGAGCGCGCAGAAATCAAGCTCTCCGACACCTTCAAAGCCCTCTCCGCCGACGCCCTCCGCTCCTCTTCCGAGCAATTTCTCCAACTCGCGAAATCCTCCCTCGCCACCCAGACCGAGGAAGCGAAAGGCGAGATCGAGAAGCGCAAAACCGCCATCGAAGCCTTCATCAAACCCGTCGCCGAATCCCTCGGAAAATTTGAACTCCGCATCGGCGAGATCGAGAAATCCCGCGAGGGCGCCTACTCCGAACTCCGCGAGCAAGTCCGCGCCCTCGGCGAAGGCCAGCTCGGCCTCCAGCGCGAAACCGCGACCCTCGTCAAAGCCCTCCGCCAACCCACCGGCCGCGGCCAATGGGGCGAAATGCAGCTCCGCCGCGTCGTCGAACTCGCCGGAATGCAGGAACACTGCGACTTCGAAGTCCAAAACACCACCACCACCGACGAAGGCAAAAACCTCCGCCCCGACCTCATCGTGAAATTGCCCGGCGGAAAAACCATCGTCGTCGATTCCAAGACGCCGATGGATGGCTACCTCGATGCCCTCGAAGCCACCGAAGACACCGCCCGCGAAGAAGCACTCCATCGCCACGCCCGCCAAGTCCGCACCCACATCCAGCAGCTTTCCTCGAAAAACTACACCGCCCAGTTCGCCCAAACCCCTGAGTTCACCGTCCTCTTTCTCCCCAGCGAATCCTTTTTTTCCGCCGCCCTCCAAAGCGATCCCGGCCTCATCGAACGCGGCGTGGACCAAGGCGTCATCCTCGCCACGCCCACCACGCTCATCGCCCTGCTGCGCGCCGTTTCCTACGGCTGGCGTCAAGAATCCATTGCCGAAAACGCCCGCGAAATCTCCCTGCTCGGTCGCACTCTTCACGAACGCCTCGGGAAACTCGCCGAGCATTTCTCCAAACTCGGTCGCTCACTAGGAAACGCCGTCGAACACTACAACAGCGCCATCGGCTCCTTCGAGACCCGCGTCCTCACCACCGCCCGGAAATTCGAAGAACTCAAGGCCGCCCCCGAGTCCGCCAGCATCGCCAACCTCGATCCCGTGGACAGCATCCCGCGCAATTTACAAAACTCCACGGCCCCACCCGCCACTCTCACGCTCAACACTGACATCGCCGATTCCCTCCTCGCCCCCGCCATTGGCGACGATTTCACCTTCGTCCCCGATCCCCCCGCCAGTGCCCGCAGTGCCGCCTCAGACCTGAGATCCGCGTTGGGGTGAATCAACCAGTCGCTCCTCGTGCCCATCGGCGCGAAAAAACCAGCAGTTCATAAGTTTAATCCCCGGCTTCCCTATCCCGGAAGGCGAAAACATGAATCACATGATCCTCAAGGCAGCTAACCACATCGCTTCTGAAATCCGCAGGCCATCTCGAACGCGACGGCCCGCCCATTCACCAGAGAACCAAAACCTGACCCACGCGCATGAAAGACGACCTCGCCCTATTTGAAGGCCACGAAATCCGCCGCCTCTACGACGAAAAGACCGAGACCTGGTTTTTCTCCATCGTGGACATCATCCGCGTGCTCACGCAGCAGCCGGATTATCAGACCGCGAGGAAATACTGGAACAAGCTGAAAGAGCGACTTGTGAAGGAGGGAAGTCAACTGGTGACAAACTGTCACCAGTTGAAAATGACTGCGGACGACGGCAAACAACGCCTCACCGATGTCGCCAACGCCGAGACTCTCCTCCGCCTCGTCCAAAGCGTGCCCAGCCCAAAAGCCGAGCCGATCAAGCTCTGGCTCGCCAAAGTCGGCTACGAGCGGATGCAGGAAATGTCTGATCCCGCCCGCGCCCTCGAACGCGCCCGCGCGACGTGGCAAAAGCATGGCCGCAGTGAAAAATGGATCCAGCAGCGCATGACCGGGCAGGAAACCCGCAATAAACTCACTGATTTCTGGGCCGTGCACGACATCACGAAAGGCGACGAATACGCCATCCTCACCAACCTCATCCATCAGGAATGGAGCGGCGTCAGCGTCACCGCGCACAAGGATTTGAAAGGTCTCAAAACTCAAAACCTGCGCGACCACATGAGCGAGGCCGAGCTGATTTTCACCGCGCTGGCCGAGCTTTCCACCCGCCAGATCGCCGAGACCACCGACGCCACCGGCATGGCTGAAAACCAAATCGCCGCCAAGACCGGCGGGAAAATCGCCAAACGCGCCCGCTTGGAACTCGAAGCCCAAACCGGCAAACGAGTCGTGACGGGTGAAAACTATCTCCCACCGGGCGGCACCCAGAAAATCCAAAACTCCAAACCGAAAATATCCCCATGAAACCAAAACCCATCCTCGCCTTCGCGATCATCGTTTGCGCCTCAATTTTCACACCTCCATCCCAAGCCTGCACCGGCATCACCCTGAAATCCACGGACGGCGCAGTCGTCTTTGGCCGCACGATGGAATGGGGTTCCTTTGACCTCCATTCGCGGCTCGTCGTCGTCCCGCGCGGTCACGAATACCAATCCGAACTCCCCGATGGAAAACATGGCCTGACTTGGAAAACGAAGCACGGCGCAGTGGGCGTGGATGTCGTGAAAAAAGACCTGATCGCGGACGGCATGAACGAGATGGGTCTTTGCGTGAACGTCCTCTACCACCCCGGCTACGCCGAGTATGCGGCGTTTGATCCGGCACTAGCCGCGAAAACGCTCGGTTCGCTCGATGTCTGCCAGTATTTGCTGACCACCTGCGCGACCACCGATGAAGCGCGCGCGGCGATCTCAGCGGTTCGCATCGTCGGCGTCGTCGAGCCAGCCATCGGCCTTGCTCCGCCCATCCACCTCTTCGTCACCGAACCCAGCGGAAAGGCCATCGTCATCGAATTCACGGCGGGTGAAGTGAAATTTCACGATGCCCCGCTCGGCATCATCACCAACGCACCGAACTACGACTGGCACACCACCAACCTGCGGAACTTCGTCAACCTCTCCCCCATCGCGCTCCCCACAAAGAAGATCGAGGATATCAATTTCGCCCCGCTCGGCGCAGGCAGCGGCATGATCGGCCTACCCGGCGACTACACGCCGCCGTCGCGTTTCGTCCGCGCCGTCGCGTTTTCAAAAACGGCCCGCCCCACCGCCACTGGCACCGAGACGATGTATGAACTCTTTCGCATTCTCGACAGCTTCAACGTCCCGCTCGGCTCGGCAGAAGGCGAGGAAAGCAAAACCCAGCTCGATGGCCTCCGCAGCTCCACCTGCTGGACCACCGGCTACGACACGAAAAACCTCGTGATGCAATACCACACCCAACACAACCGCCGCATACGCCAAGTGGATTTAAAGAAGATCGACTTCTCAAAACCCACCGACCTCATCCGCCAACCGCTCGACAAAGAAAAGCAGCAAGACATCGTGGACATGACGCCGGAGAAATGAATTCACCAATCGCAAGTAGCATGGCCGTCCCGCTCAATGCTGTCAGCATAAGCTGCCAAAATAACAGAAATTCAACCGCAGATGAACAGGATAAACGCAGATAAACAGAGCGAAAATTCCGTCTTTATCTGTGTTCTTAATCTGCGTCCATCTGAGTTCATCTGCGGTTAAAAATTCTTAAACTGACAGGATTGGGCGTCTCGCCTTTTCTCTAATAAAGTATTCTCCAAGACCTCAGCTCGCTCAACCGACAGAAAATCCCCAGACGGTGTCTGGATAATCCGCCACCCGAATCAAATCGGCCACCGAATTCAAACTTCCGCAGACAGCGTCTGCGGAATCCATGGGTTCAATTTCCGCGACACCCTCGCGTCAATCTCCTGACGACACACTGAACCTCCTCCGCACCCTCGCCGCCCGCTTCCCACTCCCGTGGTCGCAATACGTGAAACTCCTCACCGTGAAGGATGAAAACACCCGGTGCTTTTACGAGGACGAAGCCTTGCACGGCGGTTAGTGCGTCCGCCAGCTTAAATCCTTCCTGCTATGAACCGCCCGTGCTCGATTTATGAGGCAACAGGTCGGCCTCATCGCGCTCAACCTCGATGTCCTGCTGAGATTTTTGCGTGCCTTGATCCAGCAATGGCACATGTGGCAGGCGGTAATGACGGCGAAATGCAGCGCCACCTCTTGTTGCTACCCGACACAGACATGGATTTACGCCCCAGCGCGGAAAATGCGGGCGACGTGACTTTTTACCCAGAAATCCGTGCCGACTTTTTCAGAAAGCTCTAATTTAGAGCGTTTTTGTCTTCGGCCGCATCAAGCCACTCGCAACCACACCCCCGGAGTGGATTAAACCCACCGCCCAACAGGTGCATTCCCCTTCTGTGGGTTTCGCTGCCCTCTTGAAAATTCGCGAAATCCGCAGTCAAAAATCTTACCTACACAGATCCAGACATCCGTTCAGTTTCTTTAAATTCCCGAGATTCGCAGTGCCTAAATTCTTCAATGTCAGCCACCATTGCACTCCGCGTTTTTCCGTTAAAATAACCTGTCCGGGCCGCTAGACCAAACTGCACATCGCTCGTTTTTCTTGTTGCAAACGAATCTCAACTGCGGATCTTAACCGCGATGCAATTCGCACTCGCCACAGATTTAAAAATCGACAGTGCCGTGACCTTGAATCAAGCCAAGGTCGGCTGTGATATGCAGATCCGCGTCCTCAGTGGACCGGGCTGTGAGCGGCTGCGTGACCTCGGTTTCTGCGAGCAACTTCAAATCCGAAAAATCGCTGGCGGCAGGAATTTAATCTGCTCGATTTGCGGCACTCGCATGGCAATCAGCCGTGAGTTAGCCGAGCAAGTGATGGTATGTCCCGTGGGCTAAGGTCAGATGACAAGTGCCTCAGACACGCCATCGACGATCGCGCTGATCGGCAATCCAAACGCAGGAAAAACCACGCTTTTTAACGCACTCACGGGTGCGAACCAACGAGTCGGCAACTACGCGGGCGTCACCGTGGCCGTGAAATCTGGCGAGACTTACACGCCGCACGGACGCAAGCTGCGGGTGCTGGATTTACCCGGCTGCTACTCGCTGCGGGCAAATTCCCCCGATGAAAAAATCGCGCTCGACGCCCTCAACGGCAACTTGCCCGGCGAGGCCATCCCGGACCTCGTCGTCTGCGTGGTGGATGCCTCGAATCTCGAACGCCACCTGCAACTCGCGCTCCAAGTCATCGAACTCGGGCTGCCCTGCGTGCTCGCCTTGAACATGGTCGATGTCGCTGAAAAATCCGGCCTACGGCTCGATCCGGCGATGCTCTCCGAAGAACTCGGCATCCCCGTGGTGCCGATGCAGGCGAGCGCGAAAAAAGGCATCGTCGAGCTGAAACAAGCCCTCCGACTCCCCCTCCCTGTCGCCTCCGAGCTGAAATGGAGCGGGGAAGCCGAGCGGCGCGAATTTATCACCCAACTCTGCGAACTCACCGCCCGCCGCCCTGATGCCCATCAGCAAACTCTGTCTGACAAAATCGATGCCGTGCTGCTCCATCCGGTGTTCGGCTGGGCCTGTCTCATCGGAGTTTTCTTCACCGTCTTTTGGGCGATTTTCTCGTTCGCACAAATCCCGATGGGCTGGATCGAGTCAGGTCAGGGCGCAGTGGGCGATTGGGTCAACTCGCTGATGGCAGAAGGCGATCTGCGCTCGTTACTCGTCGATGGAGTCATCGGCGGGGCGGGCGGAATGTTAGTTTTCCTGCCGCAGATCGTGCTGCTGTTCCTATTCATCGGGCTGCTAGAAAGTTCCGGCTACATGGCGCGTGCCGCGTATCTGATGGACGGCGTGATGGCGAAGGCGGGACTCAGCGGGAAATCGTTCTTGCCACTTTTCAGTTCCTTCGCCTGCGCGATTCCCGGCGTGATGGCCACCCGGACTATCGACTCCGCAAAGGAGCGGCTTGTCACCATTTTCGTCGCACCGTGGATGAGCTGCTCGGCGCGGCTCCCCGTCTATTTCCTCATCATTCCGCTGCTGATGCATGAGAAAGAAGGCACTTGGAAACAGGCATTGGTGATGTTCGCGATCTACGCATTGGGCATCGTCACCTCGTTCGTCGTCGCGCGTTTGTTGCGCGGACGGCTGGGTGAAGACATCACGCCCGGCCACTTTTTACTAGAGCTGCCGCCCTACCGCGCACCGCAATGGGGTTACATTTTCCGCCATGTGCTAGACCGTGCTTTTGCCTTCGTGAAAAAGGCAGGGACCATCATTCTCGGGCTTTCTATCCTGCTTTGGGCACTGAGCACCTATCCGAAAAAAGAGGGCGATGACGAAGCTGCCACTCTCGCCCACAGCGCGATGGGTCGCATCGGTGAAGCCATCGAGCCTGTCTTCAAACCGCTCGGGTTCGATGGCCGGATGGGCACCGCGATTCTGACTTCATTCGCCGCCCGCGAGGTTTTCGTTTCCTCAATGCAAATTCTCTATCGGGTCGAGAAAGCCGAGGACGATGAACAAACTCGCAACGATCTCCGCGCCCAACTTGTGGAGTCAAAATGGCCAGACGGACGCCCCATTTTTACCACGCTCTCACTCGTCTCATTGCTCGTATTTTTCATCTACGCCCTGCAATGCCTACCCACCACCGCCGTCGTCGCTCGCGAGGCTGGCTCGTGGAAATGGGCCATCGGACAGTTCGTTTTCATGACTGCCTTCGCCTGGGTCGCGTCCTTCCTCGTTTTCCAAATCGGCAGCTTACTCGGATTCTAACATGGACTGGCAAACTCTCACCGCCGCAGGCATCGTCACCGTCACACTGGTCATTTTCCTCGTCCGCCTCGCCCGCCCGAAGAAGAAATCTGGCTGCAATAAAAAAGGCTGCGGCTGCGGGAAGTAGCGAACTGCATATCGAAATAAAGGGGTTTCGAAGTGAGTTTGACGGAAACTTGTTTGGGATTTCTTTGGCGCACTTGGCGGCGAAAAACTTTTCAGAACACTGTGCGAGTTTTCTTCGTCGCAGCGCGAAAAAGAATTCTCCCGCTGAGTTTCACCCTCAGAACAACCTTCACTTCCACCTCCATCACTCCACGCACTTGAATCCTCACCGTCGCCCGGATATTCCAAGCGCGTGTTGATAAGAAAACGACTCGAAGACCTGCCCGAGCTTGGGGAGCCGCTGCATCTTGCGCTGGGTGTTTTTGATGGTGTCCACATCGGGCATCAGGCGGTGATCGCACGTGCCGTCAGGGCGGCGAAAAAAGAAGGCGGCCTCGCCGGATTGCTAACTTTCGATCCTCACCCCATCCGCGTCATCGCGCCGCAGAAAGCCCCTGCATCGCTGCTAGAAACCCTGGAGCACAAGGCGAAGGCGGTGGCGGACTATGGGGTGGAAATTTTCATCCCGCTGCACTTCGACCTAGAAGTCGCCAAAATGGAGGCGTCCGAGTTTATCGACCAACTCCTCGCATCTCCCGTTCGCACCATCGCCGTCGGCGAGGACTGGCGATTCGGCCACAACCGCAGTGGCGATGTGCCATTTCTCCGTCAGGAGTCCGTGAAACGTGGCTTTACGTTAGAAGCCGTGCCACCCGTCATGCACGATGGCGAGCGCGTCAGCAGTACCCGCATCCGCCAAGCCATCCGCGATGGAAATCTGGATGCCGCCGCAAAAATGCTCGGCAGGCCGTACGTGGTCTGCGGCACCGTTGTCCGAGGCAAACAACTCGGGCGCACCCTCGGCTTTCCCACCGCGAATCTCGCCACCGGCGACGCCCAACTTCCGCCCGATGGCGTCTGGGCCGTGCGAACGCAACTCGCCGATGGCAGCGAGCTTACGGGCGTCGCGAATCTCGGACTGCGCCCGACGGTCAACGGCACCCACCGCACTTTAGAAGTGCATCTCTTCGATTTCGCCAGCGATCTTTACGCGCAGGAGATCGAAGTCCGTTTCGAGAAATTTCTCCGACCCGAGATGACGTTTGCCTCGCTGGAATTACTCCGCGCTCAAATCCAGTACGATGCGGACAAAGCTCACGTATTTTTATTAAGCATTCCTAAAAATTAAGGCGAACAACTTGACACCGTATCCGTTCATGTGAACACTTTTCGCATGAACGCAATTTCACCTGTTCTTACCAAAGTCCGCAAGCTCATCGCTCACAAGTTTTCGCCCTACTTCCGCCAGCGTCCAGTCATCCGCCGCAGCATCGCGATTCAGCTCGAATTCCCGTGGCTTTCAAAAAGATGAAATTTCTGGATTTTGCGCTTACGCTCGCCAATCAAGCTCTCTATACCTCGCCGGAACGATCCGCATGGAGACTCTTAAACCCAATTATTTGATCGGCAGCCGGGCAGCAATTTTAGCCTGCGCGTGCCTCATCGGCCCGATAGCCACCGCCGCCCCGAAAAGTGCCGAATCCTTGGCAGACAGTGAGTTATCTCGGCGAAATGTCGCGATTGAAGAAGCTCAAGAACTCCTCCGCAAGGGCGATGAAGCCTACACCGCGACGCGCTACGCCGACGCCGTGGAAGCCTACGCGGGTGCTCGCGAGCTGATCCCAGATGCGCCCATTTCCGCCGAGTTGCGAAAAGCCGCCACTGACCGTTACGCCCAAGCCGCCGTCGAACACGCACGCGGCCTCTCTCGCGAGGGCGACGTGGCGGGTGCCAAGGCCACCGTGGACCGCGTGCTCGCGCCGGGAATCGCGCCCGACCATCCCGGTGCCGTCGCATTTCGCACCCAACTCGACGACCCGATCCGCACCAACCCTGCTCTGGACAAGAAACACGTCGCAGACATCGACCAAGTCCGCCGTTTGCTCTACACCGCCGAGGGTGCCTTTGATCTCGGGAAATTCGACCAAGCGAAAACCACTTACGAGTCCGTCCTCCGCATCGACTCCACCAACACCGCCGCCCGCCGGGGGCTTGAGCGCGTCGCCGCGACGAAAAGTGGCTACTATAAATCCGCCTACGACGCGGCCCGCGCCGAGATGCTCTCCCAAGTGGACGCCACTTGGGAACTCCAGCCCTCCGCCACTGACATTGAGCCAACTTTCGACAGCCCTGAAGATGGTTCGCTGAATTCGGAACTCATTCCAGTAAAGGCAAAACTCGACCGCATCATCATCCCCAAGTTCTCGCTCGACCAAGCATCGCTGGAAGAAGCACTCGATTTCCTGCGGGTAAAAACAGCGGAAAACGACACGCTAGAAATCGACCCAGCGCGGAGAGGCGTGAATTTCACCGTCAATCTCGGCGCACCCGATTCCGCATTCGCCACCCGCGTCCGCAAGGCTCGCATCGACCTCCAGTTGACGCAGGTTCCGCTTTCCCAAGTTCTCAAATACATCACGGATCAAACCCAGACATCTTACCTCACGGACGATTTTTCCGTCATCATCAGTCCTCTCGGCTCCACTTCCACAGAGCTCGTCACCCGCAACTACCGAGTGCCGCCTGATTTCATCAGCTCGATCAGCGCGGGAGCCAGTGCGGAAGGTGCTGCTGCCGATCCATTTGCGGAAGCACCCGCCGCTGCCGGACTGCTAGCCCGGCGTCTCGGAGCGCAAGAAGCACTCACTCAGCAAGGCGTGGATTTCCCTCAGGGAGCGTCCGCCAGCTACACGCCAGCTTCGAATATGCTGCGCGTTCTCAATACCGAGCAGAACCAAGAATTCATCGCCCAAATCATCGAGACGATGACCAGCGCCGATCCGGTGATGGTCTCCGTCAACGTCACCGTGGTCAGAGTGGAGCAAACCAACCTTGAAGAACTCGGCTACGATTGGCTGCTCGATAACTTCGGCTTCGGAGGTGGTGCATGGATTCCCGGTCAGTCGAAATACAACCTCGGCGGTGGCACCGTCGGCAATGGTCGCCCACTCGACGACGTGGAACTTGCCTCCGGTGCGCTCACCCGCAATCCCGTCACTTCAGGTAACCGCAGCGGGGATTTCGCCATCACGGGAAATCGTATCGACTCGCTCATCACCGATCCATCCGGTCGCCAAACGCAAAATTCCGCACCCGGCGTCATCGCCGCACGCGGGGAAATCAGCAACGCCACCTTCGCCGCAGTGATGCGCGGTCTCGCCCAGAAAAAAGGCGTGGACTTGATGACCCGCCCCACGGTGATCACTCGCAGCGGCCAGTCCTCATCCATTTCCGTCGTCCGCGAGTTCATCTATCCTACCGAGTATGAACCCCCGGAGATCCCCCAAAATACCGGATTCGGCGGCGGCACCACGCCGATCACGCCTGCGACTCCCACCGCTTTCGAATCCCGCGATGTCGGCATCACGCTCGAAGTCTTGCCCGTCGTCGATGAGAAGAAACAATTCGTCAACGTCACTCTCAATCCCGTCCTCACCGACTTCGACGGCTTTGTGAACTACGGCAGCCCGATCAATTCCCCAGACGCAGGCTTGCTCGGCCAGACTGCGGAAGTCACCTCCAACGCGATTCTCCAGCCTGTTTTTAGCGTGAAGAAAACCTCAACCACGGTCGATGTCGCCGATGGTGCCACAGTCGTCATCGGTGGCTTGCTGCAAGAGCAAACTCAAAACGTGGATGACCAGACCCCGATCCTAGGCAGCATCCCCATCGTCGGACGTTTTTTCCAATCTGAGGCCAAGCAAACCATCAAAACGGCGCTCATTTTCCTCGTCAGTGTGGATGTCATCGACCCAACGGGAAGCCGCTACCGAGATCGTTGATCCGGTGAGGATTTCCACCCTACTTTTTAAAAATGCCCTCTGACAGCGAGCCTGAGAAATACTCCATCGACGAGATGATGGAGCGGCTGAAAAGCACACCTGCCGAGAATCCAGAAGACGGCGAACTCGTGACCCGTTCCGACGGCTCCCAAGCCATCCGCGTCCGCAAGCGCAAGCGACGTTCCACTCAGCCGCACAAAGAAGAATCGCAGCGGTCACGACGCGCTCGGGTCGTCCAGATCGCCGCCGCCTTATTTCTCCTCATCTTAGCTGGTCTCGCCATCGGCGCGGGAATCATCTACGCGAATAGCAAACCCTTTCGCGACAGCCTCGTCGGCATGATCGCCCAAACCAGCGGTGCCACCCCGGAATTGACTGAATTTCGGATGAACCCGCAGACCGCGAACGCCTCGACGCTCAACCTCGACTGGCCCGCTGGCAACGTCCTCAAAAACCTCTTTCTGCGGGGCACGAGTGCGGAAATCTTCCCCACCAGCTTCCTCGGCAAGTCCTTCGCCGGTGAAGAAATCGTCTTCAATCAAGGCACACTCACCCTGCAATTTCCCCAGCCCGGCGAACCCCTCCGCGCCTCTCCAAGCGACGCCACAGAACTCCCGATCAACTTCAAACGCTATCGTTGCCCAGTCTTCAATCTCAAGCTCGACCACCAAGGAGAAAACATCGCCAGCCTCCTAAAAACTGAAGCCTCACTCTCCTCCCAAACCGCCACCGGACTTCCCCAGCTCAGACTCTACCGTGGCGAATTCTGGCTTCGCAGTTGGCCGAAACTTCGCATGGATCGGGCGCTCATGGAGTTTCGAGGAATCGAAACCGACATCATCGGCCTGCGCCTCCAGCATGAATCCGACGACCTCGGAGCACTCAGCTTTTCCGGCACCATCACCCCTTTCAAATCCGAACAAATTTCCAGCCTCACCGTCAGCCTCGAATCCTTCCTCATCTCCGGCATCACCGGTCCAGCCCTCGGTCGGCTGGTTTCCGGCAGGGTTGATTCCATCTCCGCCGCGAAATCCAACTACCTCGCCTTCAAACCCTCCAGCGACCCATCACTCACCATGGAAGTCGCCTTCGGCGTCACTCCCACCTCGACCATCGAGTTCCAAGGATTTCCCTTCCTCGTCGCCATTTCCCAACTCCTCGAAGGCGACGAATGGTTTGAAAAACCCATCTTCGAATCCGACGCCACCGGCATCATCCATCGAGAAAAAGGCACCATTTCCCTCCGCAATCTCAACTTCGAAAACAAATCCCGCATGTCCATCCGTGGCGATCTTTCGATGGGCGCGAATCACGCCCTATCCGGCACCCTCCGCGTCGGCATCCCGGATGCGATGATTCCGAAAAACTCCCGCCTCCAAACCATCCTCAGCCCGCCGGAAGACAACTTCCGCTGGGTCGATATCAAAATCGGCGGCACCGCCAACGCCCCGACCGACAATTTCCAAGACATCTACTCGCGAAATGAAGCCTCCCGCGAAACCTCGCCCACCCCGCCAAAAGCCGAGGGTTCCAGCTTCGAGGAGCTCACTCGCCCACGCTAGCCAGCACCCGCCCAGTCACGCGGCGGATGATTTTTTCAAAGAAGAGCGTGGCGCTCTGCGAAAATTTGGTTCAAGGTAACTGGTGGATAGGGCAGTTAGAACTGCCATCCTCACACCCAAACACTAACTAAATACGAACCATGCAAACCGCCAACGTCAACCTGCCCATCACCGTCACCGTGAGGCACGAACAAGTGACTGATGCCCTGCGCGATCACGCGACCAAGAAGATCGAAAGCCTCCATCTCGACTACCCGAGAATCATCGAGGCCAAAGTCATCCTCGACGTCCAAAAAAACCGGCACATCGCCGAAATCATCCTTTTCTGCGCCAACCACATCACCATCGAAGCGCATACCGAGGGCAAGGACATGTATGCCGCCCTCGACGAGACCATTGAAAAAATCGCGAGACGGATGCGCAAACACAAGACGCGGCTGCTCAAAAAACACCGCCCGCATCGCAACGAATCCATCCGCTATCTGGAAGAGCGCTACTTCAATGAGGACGTGCTCGACCACCCAGAAGATTCCGATACCGATCCCATTCCATTCATCGTTCACCCGGAGAAATACTCCGTTCGCACGATGTTCAAGGAAGACGCCATCATGCAGCTCGAGCTCACTGACCGCCCCTTCGTGCTCTACAAAAGCGCACGCCGTGGCTGCCTAACCATCGTCTATCGCCGCAAAGATGGCGAATACGCTGCCATGGATGTGAATGATTGATTGATCTGAAATTCATCCACCAACCTCAAAGCCGGACAGTCAAAGCTGTTCGGCTTTTTCACGTTCGTCACGAAGATCGTGGCGTTGAACTCACTAAAAAAGCGAAACATCAAGAAGTGGCCCGAGACGGATTTGAACCGCCGACACGTGAATTTTCAATCCACTGCTCTACCGACTGAGCTATCGGGCCTTATTCTCAACCACCTTTGCAGGCGGAACGGGAGTAAGAGTGCCCGAGGATGGTTTGACAACCGGAAAATCAATCGCTCCCGGATTTTTCCAAAGTCATTCACCTAACATGAAATGTGCCACAGATCTTCCCAGTCCGTTTGTTGCCCATCTCTCGGGTTCAGGCCAATTATCGCTTGCGACAAATCGATTTGTGAGGACAGTCGCCAAATCACGGATGAGTGAAAAAAAACAGCCCAGTTTCCAAGGTTTGCCGAACATCACCTTCCGTCAGCTCGAGGTGTTTCATGTGGTCTGCCGCGAGGCGTCTTATGCGAATGCCGCACTGGAACTGAAAAGCACGCGGGCGAACATCAAGCGCGTCTGCGATCATTTTGAAAAAGCCGTGGGCCGTCCCTTGTTCAACGAAGCGGCGGATCGAACGCTGGTAGCTACGCCTTTTGCGCGCGGGCTGTTGGATCAAATCAGCCCACTATCGCACGGGCTGCGTCGTCTGGGAGAAAACGTTAGAAGCCAGCATGAGAGCGGACGCATCCTCAGATTCGCCGCCGCTGGGGAGTTTTTCAAAGGTGGGATGTTCACGGATTTCCTCGCACGGTTGAAAATCACCGATGTTTTCCGCCCCTGTTTTCTGCGGATCGATACCAAACGCTTCCGCACGGCACTGCTCAATGCGGAGTGCGACGTTTACTTCGGAGTCGGGATCACGGCTTCGGATCGGCTAGACATCGTGGACCTCGGACCCATCCCGTGGAAAATGATTCCCGGTCGCAGCCATCGCGGTGAGCTGCCGAAAAAACCGGCAGATTTACCAGCGGGCAAATGGTGGATTGCCGATGCAGGAGATGTGGATGCCGCGCACGGACTGCTCGCCGCTTTCCACGCCGCCGGGGCCAAGGGGGGAAGTGTCCTGCCGGACGACACCGATTTATTTCCCACGCCCGATGGGATTTTCCTGCGCCATGACACCACCGCCGGGCAAGCCGCAGTCGATGCCGCGTGGCCCTGTTATCGCTTTTCCGCCGTCTTGAGAAAATACCACCCCTACTCCGAGTTGATGCCCCGTCTCGCGGGCGCGGTCATCCGTTGAATGCACCATGGACATTGATCTATCCAGTTTGCTAGTCTTCCGCCACCTCGCGCAGACGGGCAGTTTCACCGAGACTGGCAGACATTGGCAGATTTCCCAACCCGCGGTCAGCTTGATGATAGGCCGCTTAGAGTCCGCCGTGGGCCTCATCCTGCTAGAGCGATCCAGCACGGGCACACGGCTCACCACCGCTGGAATCAGCTTCCTAGAAAACGCCAACGAAGTCTGCGAGGCGTATCTTTCCTTCATCGATGGCATCCGTAACCTCAATCGTCGGCTGGATCGGGAAATTCTCATTGGCATCGACCAATCATGGTTCGGATCCGTTTTAAAACGCGAAATCTCGGCCATGACACTGCCAGCTGGCATCACGCCGATGCTGTCTCACATCGGGGAAAATTGGGGGCAAGCACTGGAGGCCACTCAGTATGATGTCGTCCTCGCCGGGCGGTTTTTGCGGGCCGGGCTTACCCCTGGCATCCAAGAAGCCATCATCCGCCGCGAGCGTGGCATCACGGTAGCGTGGAACCCAGCTTTCTATCCGTTCGATCCCGTGAACTTCAGTTTTCCCGAAATCCTGCGGACCAGCGTGCTGATGCCAGACTCAGGCGTAGTGACTGGATTCGATTCCTATCTAAAACTGTGGTGCGAACACGCCTACGGGATGCAGCCAGCGAACTCGATTTCCTTCACCTCTGAGGCCGACGCCGCGCGTGCCGCCAGTGCCGGACTCGGCGTCCTGCTAGGCCCTGGGGATTCGATGAGCCGCCTGGACGACGCTGGCGAGGGATTGACCCATGTGCGGACTTTTGAATTTCTATTACCCGAGGCATTCACCTTCGGAGTCTATTGCCGGAGCGACGAGAGTTCAAAAGAAGTGCTGTCCGTGGCCGCATTGGTGGGCAAGCTGGGCAGGAAACTTTTTTCAACGCCCTGATCGAAATCAGCGGGCCGTATAGCCCTATTCCGATTTGGTAGCGGCGGCCAGTGGGGTTCTGCGGGAACTGGCGTATCCAGTTTTTGTTCCGTCATGCGAACACTCACTAACACACCAACCCCACGTAAAATGAAAACACCGAACATCATCGAAGAGCTAACACAGTCCCCGCTTAACACAGGCGGTCGCCGCAATTTCCTCCGCAACCTCGGACTCGCCACCGTGAGTACCGCAGGACTCATCGGCACTGCGCGTGCCTCGGACGGACTGCGTGCAGTCCCGACGGAAACGGATGTCGCCGTGCTGAATTTCGCCCTCAACCTCGAATACCTCGAAGCCGAGTATTACCTCCGCGCCACCACGGGCGAAGGTCTCGAAGGTGCCGGAATCGAAGTCGATGGCAGCGACGGCAGCCCAGCCGGCAAAGTCATTTCCAAGAAATCGCCCAAGGTAAAATTCGCCACCGCCGCCTTTGAAGACTACGCGAGCGAGATCGCTATCGACGAAGCCAACCACGTCCGCTTCATCCGCGAAGCCCTCGCTGCCAACGGAGCCACCATCGTTGCCCGCCCGAGAATCGACCTCCTCGGTAGCTTCAAGGCTCTTGGAAATCTCATCGGGGTGGAAAATTTCGACCCCTTCGCCGATGAAGTCAGCTTCCTGCTAGGAGCCTTTGTTTTTGAAGATGTCGGAGTCACCGCCTACAAAGGAGCCAGCCCGCTTCTGACGGATAAAGGCATCCTCGAAGCCGCAGCGGGCATCCTCGGCGTGGAGGCGTATCACGCCGGAGTCGTCAGGACTCTGCTCTACGCCCAAGGCCCAGCCGTGCGCGGATTGGTTAGGAAAATTTCCGCAGTCCGGCAATCGCTCGACGCGAGCGAAAAGGACATGGACCAAGGCGTCGTGCGCGGCGGCAAGGCGAACCTCGTCCCTACCGACGGCAACTCCATCGTTTACAGCCGCACCACCCGCCAAGTTCTGAACATCGTTTACGGTGGCGTAGATGCGAAAAACGGCCTCTTTTTCCCTCAGGGTCTCAACGGCGGCATCGCCTGATCCGCAGAGTTCCCCTCCGGGAAAAAGCTTGTTGGTGGACCGGTCCGTGCGATGGCGCGGACCGGTTTTCCATTCTCTAGCAGGCGCCCGTGCATCAAGGTTCATAGAAATGCGTTCCACCCTCTCTCCGCAAGTAGTCTAACCCTTTAGGGCAATGCCTTTAGGGATTCAGAACCCAAGGAAGGGCGAAACCTGCCCGTTACCCGCAAATACCATCTTCAGTCTCAGGGAGGCGCTAAACGACAGCACAGGGCTATTGATGTCACTGATTCATCGTCACTTTTGCGATGCTAACTCCCGGTGTTGCTGTGCAAAGCTGCAAAGATGCGGAGGCGCAAAATGCTGATTTGATCCATTTTTTTGTGGATTCTATCACCCCTTGCCCGGGTTTCCGTGCTCCATGAACGGTGAATCAAGACTGAGACGCCGAAAATGGGAACTATCACCATTACACATCTTCATGCGCATTGATGATTTCATCTCAGCAGTGAAAAGAAGCGAGCTGATGGGTTCGTGTCCATGCAATCCTGATGCTCCAGAGACTCTGGATGCGCGATGGGGCAGCCGTGACTTGATGAAAGAGTCTCATCGTTCGCGGGTTATCGTGGGCACTTTTTCACCGCTGAATTCTTTTGAACATACAGTTTCCGAGCCTTAATCCATCACTCAGATTCACCCCTTCACGATGTTACGTTTCCTTTTCGCTGCCAGCCTTGCCATCCACGCCCCGGCCATCGCCGAGTCCCGATTTGAATTCCGCGAGGGCGACCGAGTGGCGTTGCTGGGCGATGGCTTTATCGAACGCGAGCAATACGAGGGCTGGATCGAACTCGCTGCGACCACTGCATTTCCCGACTGCGCGGTGACCTTCCGCAATCTCGGCTGGAGCGCGGATACGCCAGCCGGGGCGTCGCGCAACGGCCTGAGCTTGTTGCAAGCTGGGAACGAGCCTGCGGACGAGGGCTGGAAACAACTTCAAGCGCAGTTAGAAACCTACAAGCCGAACGTGCTCATCACCGGCTACGGCATGGCGGCGTCACTGCCGGGCGGACAGACGCCGGAGCAGTTCAGACAGGATTTCGAGCGGCTGCTCGACCGCGCGGCAAAGCTCAATGCCGGGATGCGGGTGCTGGTTTTGGGCGCGCCGCCGCGTTTTTTGCGTCCGGGGGAGACGGAGGAATCCGTGAAAACGCACCGCGCCTCACTAGCGGCGATCAACCAGGTGCTGCGCGAGGTGGCGGAAAAACGCGGGCATGTTTTTGTGCCGATGGATTTGCCCACTGCGGATTCGCAGGCACTCACGGAAAATGGCATCCATCTGACCTCGGCTGGTTATCGGGCGGCGGCGAAATGGATCGAGAAACAACTCGGCTGGAAGGCCACGAAATGGGATACAGATCCGCAAGCCGAAGCCCTGCGGCAGACGATTCTGCGCAAGAACGAGTGGTTTTTCCATCGCTCACGGCCTGCAAATATGGCGTATATTTTCGGCTTCCGAAAAGGCGAGCAAGGCCGGAATGCCGGGGAAATTCTCGCTTTCGACAAACTCGTCGCCGAGGAGGACGCACGGATCGCCCAGATGCGCGATCTTTCTAAAAACGTCATCGTGCCTGCGCCGCCAGCCCGCACCGAGTCGCAAGTGGCAGCGAAAACGAAGCAGCCATACCCCGAGTTCACCGTGGCCGATGGCTACGAGGTCGCGCTGTGGGCGGAAAACCCGATGCTCCACAAGCCGACGCAAATGAACTTCGACGAACGCGGGCGGCTGTGGGTCGCGAGTTCGGAAACTTACCCGCAAGTCGAGGTCGGCCAGACGCCCAATGACAAAATCATCGTGCTGGAAGACAAGAATCTGGATGGCAAAGCCGACGCCGCGAAGGTCTTTGCCACCGGGATGCTGATGCCGACGGCGGTGCTTCCGGGTGACGGCGGTTGCTACGTCGGCCAAAGCACGGATTTGCTGCATTTCAAAGACACCGATGGCGATGGCGTGGCCGACTCCAAGCGCCGCGTCCTGAGCGGATTCGGAACCGAAGACACCCATCACAATCTCCACACCCTGCGCCGTGGACCGGACGGGAAACTGTGGATGAACCAGAGCATTTACACCCGCACGGACACCGAAACTCCGCACGGCCTGCTGCGTTTGCGGAGCGGCGGAGTGATGCGTTTCGATCAAAAAGCAGAGAAGATCGAGACCGTTTTCTACGGCTGGTGCAATCCGTGGGGCCACCAGTTTGACAAGTTCGGGCAGTCTTTCATGACCGACGGCGCGGGCAGCAGCGGCATCAACTGGGCCGTCCCCGGCGCGATGTATTTCACCTACGCGAATGCGGAAAAAATCTTGGACGGGATCAGCCCCGGCTCCTACCCGAAGTTTTGCGGCTTGGAAATCGTCGAGTCGCCGCAGTTTCCCACCGAGTGGCAGGGCTCGATGATTACCTGTGATTTCCGCGCCCACCGGATCGTCCGCTTTTCCGTGGCGGAGCAGGGATCGGGCTACACCGCGCAGGAGGCGGGCGATCTACTGCGGACCAGCGACGTGAATTTCCGGCCCATCGACGTGAAAATCGGCCCGGATGGCGCACTTTACATCGCCGATTGGTCGAACCCGATCATCAATCACGGCGAGGTCGATTTCCGCGATCCACGGCGCGACCGCGAGCATGGCCGGATCTGGAGAGTGTCGAAAAAAGGCGGCGCTGCCACTGCATCGCCGAGTAACCTGGCGGCAGCGAAACACGTCGAGTTGTTGGGAAAACTAACCAGCGATCATCGTTACGAACGCGAGGTGGCGATCTCCGTGCTGGTCGAGCGAAAGGCCACGCCGGAACTCATCGCTGCGATCCAAAGCTGGAGCACGCAGGCCAAAGATGGCCGCACGCGGTTGGCGGCGTTGTGGCTCCGCGAAGGTCTCGGTCTGCCAGCGGATTGGGCGGAACTCGGATTGTTAGCTCAAATTTTAACTGACGAGGACGGACGAATCCGTGCTGCCGGGGTCAGAATCTTGGGCGATCAGACGGACAACCCGCAAGCTCTCGGCTGGTTGGCGAAAGCGGCCAACGATTCTCATCCGCGAGTCCGACTGGAAGCGGTGCGAGTGCTGGCAAAATTTCCCGGTCCTGAACCGATGGATCTAGCGTTCCAAGTCCTGCGCCAGCCGATGGACCGCTTTCTCGACTACGCGCTTTGGCTGACCGTGCGCGAACGCGGTGACGAGTGGTTGAAATCCTTGCTGGATGGTCAGCTGGAGCTTGCTGGTCGCGAGGCAGCTTTGGATTTCGCCCTCGCCAACCTGCCAGCGCAAAAAGGCATCGAAGGGATTCGCAAACTGCTGCCAAAACCCATGCCACGCAATGGCTCGGGACCGTGGCTCGGGCTGGCATTGAAGACCGCCGATCCCGAAATGCTGGGAGCGATTTTCGCACAACTGCTAGACGGCAGCTTCGATGCTCCTGCCGCCGCGATGGTCATGCGTGGATTGGAAACGGCGGTCAGCCAGCGGCAAATCGCGCTGCCGGGTGACGCGCTGCGTTTGCGCGGACTGCTTGATTCAACCGCGTCGGACACCGCCGCCGCTGCCCTGCGTTTGGTGGGGGCGATGCGAGTGGAAGGTTTGTTGAATCCGGTCAAGGCGGTCGCGGCGGATGCTGGGAAACTTCCGGCCCAGCGACTGGCGGCCATCGACGCGTTGTCACATTTCACCACTGCTGCGGCGCGAGATGCACTGCTGGCTGTCTCGGCAGGCGATGCTCCGGCAGAGGTGAAACGTGGGGCCGCTTTGGCGCTGGTCCGCCATCATCGGCCTGCCGCGCTCGGTGCGATTCGCTCGCTCTTGCCGGGCCTTAATGACCTCACCCAAGCCCGTGCATTCTGGCAGCAGGCACTTTCCCTGAGCGGACTTTCCAGCGAGTTGGCAAAATCGTTCCGCGAGCAAGCACTCGACCCGAAAGTCGCCGCTCTCAGCCTGCCTGCGGTGCCAGACATCGACGAAAATGCCGATTTACTCAGCGTTTTACGCCAGCAAGCAGGCAGTGCAGCCACGAGCGGTCCGACGGCCGAGGCTATCCTGAACCTCGCGAAACTGGCTGCGGAAAAAGGCGATGCTGCGCGTGGCGAAGCGATTTACCGCCAGCCCGCACTCGCTTGCATCGCCTGCCACGCCATCGGCGGCGCGGGCGGTAAAGTCGGGCCAGACATGACCTCCATCGGCGCGAGCGCACCGCTGGACTATCTGGTCGAGTCGATCCTGATGCCCGCTGTGAAAGTCAAAGAAGGCTATCACTCCGTAGTGATCGAGACCAAAGACGGCCGCACGTTGATGGGCCGTTTGTTGCGAAGTGGCGGCGGTGGCGTGGTGTTGAGCGATGCCGCCGGGCAGGAAATCACGTTGGCGGACTCGGCCATTCTCAAGCGCACGGATTCCGGCAGCCTGATGCCCGCTAACTTGACTGCGGGATTAAAAGAACAGGAGCAGCTCGATCTTTTCAAATTCCTCTCCCAACTCGGAAAACCCGGCGATTTCGACGCAACCAAAAGCCGCGCACCTCGCGTCTGGGCGGTGATGCCGCTGACTGGTAAGATCCCCGAAACCGCGCCCAAGGGCGATCCCGCACTCCCGTGGTTTCCGATGAACGGCACGGTAAACGGCACCTTGTTGGCTGGCGATGTCGCGCTGTACGCCGGAGCAGCAACCGAGATACTCGCTGGAGCACGCCTAGAAATTTCACAAGCCACCGATGTCACACTGAAATTTCCCCAGCCTCCGCTCGGCGTGTGGGTGGACGGCCAGCCGCTCAAGGACGGCCAGACCCGCCTAGAATCAGGGATTCACAAGATCATCGTGCATCACAAAGCAGGCAGAGATTTACGCTTCGAGTCGTCTGCCGGAACTTTCCTGCCGACATGGTGAGTGTGAGAAAAATTTCCAAAAAACAAAGGGCACCTCTACCTGCGAGGGCGAGTGTCGATCGCGAGGTTAAAGTTGCAGTCACGGTAAGTCATACCGACAGGACTTAGGTTTTTGACAACCCGCCTCAAGCGAAACG
>JANOQR010000044.1:0-2393 GCA_031414935.1 Luteolibacter sp. | reverse complement strand
CGCGTGGCGGCGGGATCGTCGAGGATCTGCTCAGAAACTGGGTCCCAACGCACCGGGCGACCGAGGCGTTCGGCGATGCCGCTGAGGTGACAGATGGTGGCGGTGCGGTGACCGATGCCGACGTGGCAGATGGGTTGTTGGCGGGATTTGATCGAGTTCAGCCAATCCATCCGGTGGTCTTTGGAATCGTAAAGACGCACATCGCTTGATTTCAGGACGATGTTTTTAAGAGCGGCGGGTTCGGTTTCAAACTGCCCGCCACGGCCTACGCGGACCTCGCCGGTCTCGCCGATGAAGCGGATCATGGCTTTTTTCGCATCGCCATCGCGAATGACTTTGGGACCGTCTTTGTAGGAGTGAAATTGGTTAGGCTCGCCCGCGTGGCCTTTCGGGACGAAGAGTTCTGGGCCGGATTCGTCCATGCCGAGAGCCCATTGGACGATGTCGAAATGGTGGGCACCCCAGTCGCCATTTTTGCGGGAGCCGTATTCCCAAAACATGCGCCAGCCACCGCCGTAGTTTCCTTTGATGCGCTGCTCGTTGTAGGCTTCCCACGGCGCCGGGCCTAACCAACGGTCGTAGTCGATGCCGTCAGGCACGGTCTCGGCGGCGAATTGAGTCGCAGGGGGAAATTCACCTAACTGGCAAACGATCGTGTGGACTTTTCCGATGTATCCATTTCGGACCAGCTCGGCGGCTTTGCGAAATGCGGCGTCCGAACGCTGCTGAGATCCGACTTGGAGCACGCGGCTGTAACGCTCTCTAGCAGCACGCATCGCCTTGCCTTCTTCGATAGTGAGGGTCATCGGTTTTTCGACATAGACATCTTTTCCATTTCGCATCGCCTCGATGGAAATTGCGGCGTGCCAGTGATCCGGTGTGGTGACGAAGACTGCATCCAGATCTGGGCGGGAGCAGAGTTCGCGATAGTCGGCGTAGGCTTCGCAGGTTGTGCCTTTTGCTTTGGCTTCTTCCATCGCTTTGTCGAGGACGCTGCGATTCACGTCGCAGAGGCCGATCACTTGGGTCGCGGGCTGGGTGAGGCAGAATCCCCGATGGCCCGCCGAGATCAAGCCATTGCCGACGATGCCGACATTGATGCGGCTGTTAGGGCCAATGTTTCCCGCACGCCCGAGAACCCGCGATGAGAGGAAAAGCGGCGCAGAAGAGGTGATGATGGTGGCAAGACCGCCTTTGAGAATGGTGCGGCGAGAGGTTGGGTTTGTGGGCAGGTTCATCGAATTATGGATTAAGGCTGTAGAGGAATTTAAGGAACGTCAAACGGAAGGACTTTCTCTCACGCGAGTGTCCTAGTCAGCTTTGCAAATGCTTCGTCAGAAAGAACAGGCACCGCAGCCTCACGCCAGCGAGGAGGGGGATCAGGTAATTGAATCCAGCTCCTACAACCGCCGTATTTCGGCTCGTAGGGAAACTCCCATGGTGTGGTGAGCTTTCTAACACGCGCCAGCGCGAGATGGATGCTGCCGGACGCCATGCCTTTGCCTTCCCAGTCGAAACGGTCCCTCACGGTCTGCTCCGAGTAAATGTGGTGCGGCTCTAACGCAGCGACTTTTTCCCAATCGGTGAGGGTGATCGCCCATGCGGCTTCGGCATGATGAGTGATGCGAATGGTGTCGCCGGGCTGCCACTCTGGCATCACGTTCACTTCGCCTTCGCGGACTTGATCAGCTAGGGAATGAAAGCGTGTTGGGAAGAGAAAAAACGATTCGTGGGCGAAACTGAAACCTCGGCGACCTTCGTGGATGCCGCCTTTTCGCAGCAAGATGAATTGCTTGCCAGTGGCGAGGGCGTCGCAAACGACTTGCCATTCTTTGAAGCCGATCACGGGGTCCATTCGGTGCGCGGTTTGCTTAAGAAAATATCAACCACGAAAGACACGAAGGAACACGAAAACTCTGGCCTTAGGAAATTTTATGACTCGCCAATGAGTGAACAGCGATCCATTTCTAACTCTTTCTTCTTCCGTGAGTCTTCGTGTGCTTCGTGGTTTGAATTTTCCATCGGATTACCCAAGATCGTCCGCAGTGACGGAGGTTTGCTCGCGGGAGCCGAGGATGCGGGCTTGAAGGACGACACGGTCTGCCGTGGAGTCGAAACGGTAGCTGTGGCAGTTTGGGCAAAGTGCCGCGCCATTGCCGACGATGGAATCACAGCCTTCGCAGACTTTGTAGCCTGAGGGGTTCGACGCGATTTTCGCGGCGGCGGCAGCTCGGTTAGGTGGTGATGTTTCTGGCATGGCGGAGATGAAAAAAGCGGCCCCGATGAACAGGTCCGCTTATTTCTTTTTAAAATGAATGAACCGGGGGAATCAGGCGATGGCAGCGAGTGCCTTAGCCGTCTTGCTTTTGATATTCGCCGCTTTGTTTGGGTGG
>JANOQR010000043.1:0-16496 GCA_031414935.1 Luteolibacter sp. | reverse complement strand
TCTTCCACCTCACGCGCTTTGAGATCGAGCAATCGGCCAGTGTTATCACGACTGAGAGGTGGCGCAATATCAGCGGCGGCGAGCAGAGAATCAGGGGAAATGAGGAGCTTCCTATTGTTGATGAGTGTCTTTGCTAGGTGCTTCTGGTCCGTTTCGTTCGCTTCAGGATCAATGGCGTAAAGGGCGACTTGGTTCGTCGCAATTTGACCTGAAGCACCAGTTGTTGGATCATCCAATCCGGGGGCCAGAAATGGATATGGCTCCCGGAGGTGACTCTTCCCATCACCATCGAGATTTCCCGAAATTTCAGGGTCCAATCTCCCCTGCAAATCTTCCACCCAATAGGCATAGCGAGCGACCGTTAGGTCATTTTCGTCTGTCACAGGTAACCATGCGGCGCGGACTTTATCCGTGTAAGGAACCGTAGTGAAATCCAGCCAGTGCTTGTCGTTTATTCCTACCAGTTCTTCGATTTTTGGTGCGGCAAGAGTCGGAGTAGTAGCAGGCAGACTGAGTGAGCTGAAAAGCGGGACATATCGGAAAGTGAAGGCATCGCCCGCAGTTTTTCCACGGGCGAGAAAGAGATGCGCGTTTGGAATTCGTCCCTCACTGATCGGAACCTCCAGCGCGGATTGTAAAATGATGAACTCGTCGTTCGCTGTCTCCTGATTAAAAATGCTTTTCACCTCCTCAAGTCCGGCGAGAGCCGCGAGTTCTGCGCGTTGCCGATCAACGACGGATCGGGCAGTGCTGCGCTCGATGTTTGTAACGAGTAAAATTCCGACAGCGAGAATGAGTAGTGCTCCGGTGACGATAAGAATAGACGGCAGAGTAAATCCAGCCGCTGACTGGTGGCGTGATGATTTACCGAGATGAAGCATGGTTTCCTATGCGTATGATGGTTGAGTAAATCTCGAAATTTTTACTTGTCACGTATTTGCTAGAAGAGGCCGCCGCGTCCCAGTCGGCGGAAGTCTGGAGTTGCGCGACGAGACGACGACGGGCGATCACGAGCCTGATCTCCACGGCTTCAGGTTCGACAGTGCCATTGGATACCCAGTCTAACCAATCACCGTTTTCACTGAGAATTTTTGGGTAAACTTGGAAGGAAACGACTCCGAAGGCTATCGGTTCATCAATACCCGCCTTTTTTTCAAACAACGGCATCATTTCGTCAATGCGGAGGGCATCGAAGGTGTCCTTGCTCTCGCGAAATCCGCGCATCAGGCAGCGCTGTTTTTTGCCACCGATGTCGAGATCGTCTAGGTAGTAGTTCAGTGCGCAAAGGTCTCCAATGTGACCGTCAGTGGATTGAGCACTGGCGGGTTGGAGTGAGAAAAAGCCGATGCTAGATTTCTCGAACTTGGTTTCTTTGTGAAACTGCGCGGAGGAGAGATCTGCGGTGAGTTGGCTCATGACGAAGCGTGCCTCGCGCTCGCTGGAGACGTTGCTACTAACGCGCTCATAACCATCACCCGATACGCCTAACATGGCGGCAGCGAGGATGAGAACCATCGAGCCGACGGCCATCGAGAACATCAGTTCAACCAGAGAAAACCCAGAGCGATAGCGATGTAGCAATGTCATGGGATGTGGGTGTAGAAATCAATTTTCCGGCGTCTATCGGCTGGTGCGGCGGCTGGATATTCCACGCTGACGCGCATTCGCAACATGACTGGCGGAGTGGTGTCAATTGGTAGATCCGCGCTGATAGAAGCGATGAAACGGATGGCTTCGCCATGGATTTCCTTCGCTCCTCGATCATAGATAGATTTTTCGATTTTTCCCACCGCTTTGCCTTCCGCAGAAAACCCGATGGCCCAGACGCTGCCTGCGGGCGGGAAGACTTCGCCTGTCTGGGTGGCGGGGAAATAAAGCGATTTCCCTTCGCGCGAGGCATGAACTTGTGCGACGCAGGCGGGAACGATCCAAGTGCTGCGCGTCTCCGCTGCTGATGCCATTTCGGTGTTGCCCGACTCAGCGATCGTTCCGAAAACTAACGGAATGACAACCGCGAGAACGCCCATCGCGATGACTGTCTCGATGAGTGACGAGCCATGATTCTTCAGCAGCGATTTCGGAAAAGGTTTCATTCGTCGATTTGATAGGAACGTGCGGCGACTCGACCGACTCTTAAACGATTCTCGGTGGGATTTTTCTGTTCATCCCGCATGTTAGGCGTCGCTTCACCGTTGCGATAGCCGCCTTCGGCCACGCGCAGAACGACTGGCGTGGAACCGATCGGCAAATGCAAGCCGCCGTGGGGATTGAAGACGATGACGTGGACTTTGACGGAAAGGTTTTTAGTTCCGCCGCAGAGGATCACGATTTCTTCTTCGTCGATAGGGTTTGGAATTTGTTTGGAATTCTTATCACCGCTTTGCGTCCCCAGCAGGACAATGCCGGTGTTCAGAGTTTGCCAGCGGCGCAACATCGTCGCATGGATCGAGAGCGGGGAATTCGTGTCTTCTGGCCATGTTTCAGCATCCAGTTTGAACAAGCCGAGGTGGCAACGCTCGTCAGTGTTAGGCAAATCTCCTGGCTCGGCGATGGCGAGCACGATGAAAGAACGAGTCATGATGGCGGTAGTCCGCGCTTGTTCTATCAGGCCGCTGAGTAAGTCTGTGCCAGCCCGGCGAGATTGATTGCTGGTGCCATTCAGCAGGGTGACGCCAGCAGTGATCAGCGCGACGAGGATCGCGATGACTGCCGCCATTTCCACGAGGGAAAACGCCGTGCTATTCTGGATAGAACGATTTCGGTGTGGAGTAATCACGTCTTTGCAATGTCAGAGGCCAGCTTGAAAGAATGACCATTGGCCGTTCTCCATTTCGCGGAGGCTGACAGATCTATCATCAGACACAATCAAGAATCTGTCAGACTTCAATCTGATCTCACGTCGTACCAAAATTGATCCGCCGCCTTGCGATCATCTCCGCGAAAGACCTTGCGAACGAATGCAGGATTTCGAAAAAGATACCAGTCTCCAAATTGATCGAACTTCCGGCATGAGGTGATCAACGCGGCGCGAAACAAAGTGCCCCATGAGCCTCCGCTCTTCTTGCCATGCGCCTTCAGCCGACGGGCGAAATCGAGATCTTCCACCGAGACGAAGCGGGTATCAAAACCGCCGATTTCATCAAAATCCCGTTTGTGAAACCAAAACAACCCGAAGCTAACACCCGTGAATGCGAGGTAAGGCAAAACGGAAATGCCGCTGGCGATGATTCCGACTGACCAGCGTTCAGGATAGATCATCGCTCCGCCACCGACGTATTTTCCTGAGTCGAGTAACCTAACGATTTCCAGAAAACTGTCCGGGTGCATTCTGCTATCAGCGTCGCAGGTGACGATGATTTCGCCCACGGCGGCAGCGATTCCGGCGTTGCGAATGACCGAAAGATTTTTAGCATCTTCCACGATGATTCGGCAGCCGTGACGTAGCGCGATCTCTTGCGTGCCATCAGTGCAGCGGTTGAGCACGACGATGATTTCCAACGCGATGTTTGCTCGCTCGGTAGCCTGTCGTGCAGCCTCCAGGCAGGACGGCAAAAATGCTGACTCGTTGTGAGCTGGAACGATCAGTGAAATACGCGGTTTCACGGCTATTTGGCCTCGGGTTCTGGTTCTTCCTTGCCGAGAATGCCGTCGAGAATGCCACTCACTTCGCGGACGACCTTGCTGCCGTCTTCGATGATTTTCACGCCTTCTTCGATGACTTTGTTAGGGCTCTCACCGATTACGGAACGCGTGAACCTGATAACCTTTTCACCCGTTTCGGGAACCAGTTCGAACATCCTCAGTCCCGCCGCTGCGATTAGTCTTTCAGTTAAATCTTCTTGCGGATCATCGAGCGTGCCTGTGATGCGGAGCGTGGTCCACAGTAGTCCATGCTCGCCGGGTAGAAAAACATCCGTCTCTGCGCCGGGGATGGTGGCCAGCGTGCCGGGTGCGAGTCCGAGCAGGAACTTGCCATCTAACGATTTCCTGCGGATGACGATCCCGCCTTCCATGCGTGCCAGTCCTTCGCTGGCGAGCACTAAGTTAGTCAGCACGATCTCATCTTTTTTCCACTGCCAGTCGGTGCGAGCGTCATTGAGTGTGAGCACGCGAAATCGCCGGGTGTCCGCGTAGGCAGCCAGCAGATCGAGCACCGGCAAGGCCGTTAGGGTGCCGTTTCGAATGACGAGTTTGCCGCTGGCGGCGGGTGTTCCTGAGCTATTTTCGAAAATGAAATCCGAACTCACATCGCCCGTCAGATGCTGCGACCAATCCGCTCCTAGCAGGTCGTCACAGCGGACGCCCGTGGCATTTCCCTCCACCGAGAACTGCCGCGTCTCCATGTCCCACTCACCGCTGCCTTCGATGCTGCCATTTTGCCACGCGGCCACCTTCGCCTTCGTGAGAAAAACTCGCTTGTCCTGATAGCGCAGCAGTGCTCGGTCCAGCCGCAGCTCGGGGACGATCCCAAACGGCAGTCTCACGACCCCGCCCGTGATTTCGCCGCGAAAAGCGTTCTGTGCCCCGGCTTTTTCGGCATGAATGCTCATTCCCGTGGCTGTGGCAAGCCCTCCATCGAGGCTCGTCCTAACATCCACATGCCCTACGTCGATCCCCTGAAGCTCTGCTTGCGACGGAAACCATGAAGAACGCTTTGTCTTGTTAGTTTTCGATTTCTTTGCCCTGTCCCCTGTTGAGCTCTTCGCAGGTTTCGTCGCATCCACAAAAATTTCTAAGCGTCTGATGTTCGAGCTTTTCACCTCCCAGACTCCGCGACTGAGGCCACCGAGGCCGATTTCCGTGTGCAGACCATCCGCTTTCACAGCGGTGATTGGGCCGTCTCCGCTCGCTGCAAACGAATCCGCATCTACCGCCAAGCCGTCCCAGTGAAATTTCCCAAACTCGCCACTCACGCGCGCCATTTCGCTAGCTTCCGATGAAAGAAATTTGCGGAAACCATCACTGTGCAAGTAACTACGAATCGCGATGTAAGCCACGCCCAGAAAAACAACCCCTGCGGCTAACAAACCGACCGCCACTTTACCCGCCCAGCGTCGTTCCCCGCGTCCTTTTCTGCGTCTCGACCTGCGACTCATTTCTTGAATCGTAGCTTCGCCTTTGGTGTTCGCAAGCTCATGGTAAGGTGAGATCACACCATCAATCTCAATCTTCTTTGTAAATAGCCCCGTTCAGAACTTGATTCATTAATAAATCACCTGTTCTGGAAAATGCCTCAGCTATTTTAGCCCGTGGCGACCTAGCAGGTTGTAAACAGAGCGTTCTGAGATGCCGAGTTCGCGGGCGGTTTTAGCTTTGTTCTTACCGGTGCGGAGGTAGGTGCGGATGAAGGCGTCGCGCTCGATTTCTTGGAGCGTGAGATTGTCGGTGCTGGTCTGGGGCGCATCGGTGGATCGGCTTTCTAGCAGTATTTGGAAGTCCTCGGTTTGGAGGAGTTGCTTTTCGGCAAAGGCGGTGACGCGCTCAAGAGTATTTTCTAACTGGCGCACATTTCCCGGCCATGAGAAATCGCGCAGGGCGGATTCTGCGTTGGCGGAGAGTTGCCAGCCATCGGTGCCACGGCGGGCGGCGATTTGCTTGAGGATGGTCTGGGCGATGGCGGGGATGTCTTCTTTGCGCTCACGCAGGGCGGGGATGCGGAGCTCGATGATGTTAAGGCGGTAATAAAGATCCTCACGGAAATTGCCTTCTTCGACACGGCGGCGGAGATCCACGTTGGTGGCGGCGATGACGCGGGCGTCGGTCTTGAGCACCTTGCTGCCGCCGACTCTGAAGAACTCGCGATCCTGGAGGACGTTGAGGAGCTTGGGCTGGAGTTCGGGGGGGAGGTCGCCGATTTCATCGAGGAAAATGGTGCCTTTGGAGGCTTGCTCGAAGCGTCCGGCGCGGGAGGCGGTGGCACCGGTGAAGGAGCCTTTTTCATGACCAAATAGTTCGGACTCTAGCAGCTCGCGAGGTAGTGCGGGGCAGCTCACGGTGATGAACTCCTCTGCGGCTCGTGGGCTGAGGCGGTGGATTTCGCGGGCGAAGTAGGATTTCCCGGTACCGCTCTCGCCGGTGAGGAGGATGTTAGAATCGAGGCGAGCGGCCTTCGCCATGTGGCCGAGGAGGAGGCGGAGTTGGGGGTTTTCGCTATGGAGGGCGACGGGGGCGATGATTTTGCGGCGTTCGATGGTGGGGACGGGAGATTTCCGCCGGGCGAGGCGGGCTTGGCGGAGGAGATCGAAGAGGCGCTGGAGTTCGAAGGGCTTGGTGAGGTAGTCGTCGGCGCCGGAGCGCAGTGCCTGAACGGCGGTCTCGGCATCATTGAAACCGGTGAGCATGATGACGGGGACGCCGGGAGAAATTTCTCGGATTTTCACTAAGGTCTGAAGTCCATCCATGCCGGGAAGGCCGTGATCGAGGATGATGGCCTCAATGCTGGAGTCGAGGATGGCTAGGGCTTCGGGGCCAGAGCCTGCGGCTACTGGACGCCAGCCGAGGTCTTGGGCTGCGATGACTAATAGACGCTGAATAGTTTCATCGTCGTCTATGATAAGTAGATTCGAGGCAATGGCGGCGGGGGACGGCATGTGATGTGAAGGCGGGGGAGAAATGAGACAGGCTTGTTTCGCCAAATGAGAGGTAAGGTGCAAGTTTGAAAGCCTAACCGTTAATAGGCGTGGCTTCGCTTTCGATGACGTTTTTGAGGCACTGGAGGAGAGCCTCAGTGGTGTAGGGTTTTTGTAAAAAGCAACGAGTGTCATTGCATCTGAAATCTATCAGCTCCCCGTTTGCATGGACGCCGCTGGTGGCGATGACTTTGACGGAGGGGTTGATTTCCATGAGACGCTGGATGGTCGAAAGGCCGTCCATGCCGGGCATCATCATGTCGGTGATGACGGCTTGGATTTCTAACTGGTGAGTCGAGTAGAGCGAGATGGCTTCGTGACCATCTGAGGCTAGCAGGACACAGTAGCCGTATGCCTCTAGGATCTGGCGGGTGACATCCCGGATGGAGGCTTCATCATCCACGAATAGTAGGGTTTCCCCGCTCCCACGCGGCAGGGCGAGAGTTTGCGATGGCGGGGCTAAACTAACACTATTCACGTGAGCGGGTAGATAGATCCTGAAACAACTCCCCTCACCCGGCTTGCTTTCGGCATGAATGAAACCGCCGTGACTTTTAATGATGGCGAGTGAGGAGGAGAGTCCGAGGCCGGTGCCTTTACCGATGGATTTCGTGGTAAAGAAGGGATCGAAAATCCGATCCATGATCTCTGGCGGGATGCCGACTCCGAAGTCTTTTACCTCGATGCTGACGTAGCTGCCCACTTCCGCTTCGAGGTTGATGGCGGCGAAGGCGTGATCGACTTCCACGTTCTCGGCGGTGATGACGATTTTTCCGCCATTTGAAACGGCGTCGCGAGCGTTGACGCAAAGATTGAGGATGACTTGGTGAAGCTGGGTGGGATCGCCATGGATCAGCCAAAGCTCGCGGCTGGCATTGACGATGAATTCGGATTTTCTGAGGAAGGTATCTCGCATGATGCCTTCAATTTCCCGGATGATCTGAAGCGGATGGACCTCGACACGACGCCCTTCCATCCCGCGCGCGAATGAGAGCACCTGCCCGACCATGTCTGCTCCGCGTTTCGCGCTGTTGGAAATAGTGTCTAGCAGTTCCAGAGAGCGAGAGCCGTTAACGTGCATTTTCAAGAGCTCCACGGCCATGGAAATGGGCGCGAGGATGTTGTTGAGATCATGGGCGATTCCACCGGCGAGGGTGCCGATGCTTTCGACGCGTTGTGCCCTGAGGAACTGTTGTTCGAGTTTACGTTGCTCTGTGATGTCGGTGTTGATGACGAAAATGCTCTCAGGCTGGCCAAGATCATCGTTCACCACGGTCCAGCGTCCCTCGACCAGAATTTCACGGCCAGATTTGTCCACTTGCTGCATTTCGCCATTCCACTCACCCAGCGCGAGGGTGTGTTCATGGGCATCGAGAAAGAGATCCGCTTCTTGATAGATCATTTCGTGGACGAGCTGCCCGATGGCTTCCTCAGCGGACCAGCCGTAGAGCCTTTCCGCGCTTTTATTCCAGTAGGTGATCCGGTGGTCGAGTCCGCGGACGAGGATCGCGTCGTGGGATTTATCGAGGAGTGATGCCTGTTCGCGGATGCGTGCTTCCGCCTGCTGGCGGTCAAGTTCTGAGGCGGCGCGTGCGGCGAAGATTTGGAGCGTGGATTTGACCAGCGATGTTTCCTTCATCGCCTCCGCGAAAAGCACGACCATGATCCCGGTGACCTTGCCGTCGCGGTGAAATAACGGGATGCCCGCGTATGCTTCGATGCCGAATTCCATCAGATAGTGATCCTTGGGGAATCGCTGACTCACGCCACTTTCAAAGAGGCAAATTCCGCCAGCCGCAGTGTGCTCGCAGGGTGTTCCCGCAAGCTCGTAGCTCATGTTTTCCACGATTTTTCCGTTGAAGAAAAAAGACATCGTATCGATGGAATTTCTCACTGGATCAAATCGCCCGACGAGTCCCCCGAGTGCATTCATCGCCTCGACCATGTTGCGAGTGAGCAGGTCAAAGAACTCAGAACCTGTTCCGCTAGAAACCGCTTGGGCTACTTTCAGAACCACCTCCTGGGTGCGCTGTTGCTCATTGCGCCCGCGAATGCGTTCGATGCCGAAGGCGAGGTCATTGGCCATTTCACGAAGCATCTTCATCTCGTCCGCGCCGGTGGAATGAACTTCCGTGGCGTAGAGGCAAATGATCCCGAAAACTCGATTTGTTGCGCGCAACGGCAGCCCGACGAATCTACGAAATTGGTGTTTTCTCGCGTGCTCGACCCATGGCAGGAAAGAGGCGTTTTCCAACAAATCCTTGATGGCCAATGCTTCACCGCTGCGGATCACGCGGCCCGCTGGCCCTCGACCAAATGGGTTGTTTTCATCCCAAGAAATTTGAATGTTAGAGAGATACCCGAGTTCTTTCCCCGCGTGCGCCATCGGCACAACGCTGCGTGCCTCGTCGTCCATGGCATAGCCGACCCAGGCCATGTGATAGCCGCCGATCTCGATGGCGAGGCGGCAGGCTTCTGCTAGCAGCTCGGATTCCGAAGTCGTGCGGACGAGCATCTCGTTGCACGAACTGAGCATTTGCAGTGCGCGGTGGGAGCGCTTGAGTTCGGACTCGGCGACTTTCTGTTGGGTGAGATCGGTCATTCCGCCCACCATGCGTGTCGCTCTGCCATCGGAGTCGCGCAGGATTTGGCCACGATCTCTCACATAAGAAACTGCCCCGCTGCTATTGATAAAGCGATACTCATCCGTCCAATGGTTGTCTCCCTTTTCGATGGCTGAGAAAATTCCGCTAACCACGCGCTCGCGATCCTCTGGATGAATTCGGTGAATCCAGACACGAATACTCGATTGAGCATTCGCGGTGGCACCACCGTAGAGATTGTCGAATCCATCATACCACCAGTAAGAATCAGCCTCTAAGTTCCAATCCCAGATGGTGTCGTTAGTCGCAGCGGCTACGGATTGGAAGAGCTGCTGGCTTTTGGTGACTTCCTCTTGGGCATTCGCGCGGGCACTGCTTTCGATGGCCAGTGAAATAAGGCTGGCGATAGCGATGGCGAAAGTTTTCTCATCCGAAGTCCAGCGACGAATCGGGCCGATGTGCTCATTGCAGAGAAAGTGGCCGGGGCCGGTGCCGAGACGGATCGGAACGTCCAGAGTGGAAGAAATTCCGTTGGGCGTTAGATATTCTTCGGCAAACTCGCGGGTCAGAGGATCATTCTGGGCGTCGTTTGCGGCGATGAGTTCCATCCGCGAAAGATTCTCGAAATAGGGACTATCTTGAGCGAGGCCGACCGTCATGCCTGAGGTATGCCTGCGAGTCTGAAGATCATACTGGTCGAGACATTCGATAAAATCTCCGTGCTGGCTGTGCCGCCAGATGCTCACCCGGATCACGCTGAGAGTCTGAGCTGCAATCTCGGTGATTTCTCGCAGTCTCTGAGTGAGATCGGGATGACTCGTAGAGGAGCTTGCATTGAGAGCGATGAGCGCATTGCGTTGTCCTAGGTAGCGGAGTTCGTTAGAGCTGTTGATTGCCTCTGCACGTTCCGCTTGTTTCCGAGCGGTGATGTCTTGAAAAGCACCTTGGACGCGGGTGATTTCCCCGTTTTCATCACGGATCGGGATGCCCACCGTGCGAACCCAGATCCGCCGTCCACGGGCGGTAATGATCTCGAGTTCTTCATCAAAAGGAGTTCCGTTCGTATGACATTTTGCAACGTTACGGGCGACGGTATCGCGCCATTCCGGTGGGTAAAACTCGATGGCTTCCTGCATCGTAGGCACCGTGCCAATCGGCATTTCATGGATGGCGCAGACTTGTTCAGACCAAGTGATCCGGTGCTCGGGAAAATCGACTGACCATCCGCCCAGACGCGCAGCCTCACTGGCGATGCGTAGAAGTGTTTCATTTTCACGCAAACTTTCAGCAGCCCGCCCGCGCTCGATGGCCAGACTCACGAGCTTCGAGGCAGATTCCACCCAATGAATTTCCTCCTGAGATGGCGTTTGTGGGGCATGGTGATAGACGCTCATCGTTCCTAACACCCGCCGATCCGAAGAGAAGACCGGAACCGACCAGCAAGATTGAAGCCCAAATCTCGCAGCGATTTCTCTGCCCGAACTCCAATCTGGATGAGTGGATAAATCATCGGCGATGATCGTCTTCCCGAGTGCGGCAGCCGTCCCGCAAGATCCTGCGCCCTCGCGAATCGGCACAGAACCCAGCAAGTCAAAGTATTCTTTCGGCAGGCTCGTGCCGGCACTGTAACTCAAATGAGTGCCCTCAGGATTCGCAAGCATGATGGAGCAAAGCACCTTGTCGGGTGATAGAATTTCCACTTTCTCGATGATCCGCTCCAGAATACTCGTGAGGGGAACTCGGTTGAGGATCATTTCGAGAACCTCGTTTTGGCCTTGGGAAAAATTGTCGAGTTGACGTTTCTTCCGTCGTGTTTCGGCCTCGCGAATCTCACGCTCCACGGCGACTCCTAATCGAATGAGGTTATCCTTGAGAATGTAGTCAGCGGCTCCATTCCGCATCGCCTCCACCGCGACGGACTCGCCGATGGTGCCAGAAACGATAATCAAAGGGAGATCCACGCCACTTTCGCGAAGGATCTCAAGTGCCTCGATCGCACCGAACCCCGGAATCATGTAGTCGCACAAAATGATCTCAAACTTTTCCGTAGCCAAGGCCGTGCGAAACTCGTCAGCGCGGCTGACTTGGGTGCAGCGAATGACAAAACCCTGCCGCTCCAGGGCGGCGGTGACGAGCATCACGTCAGCGGCATTATCCTCTGCTAGCAGCAGGCGCAGCGGTTTTTGATTCATAGGATCAGCGGGGGATTCTAAAAGGCGATCAACTGTCCGCTTTCGCCACCCACAAGTCACTCGATTTGCTGGACGCTGAAAACAAAAAACCAGCCTGCCGAAGGAATCTTCACGAAGAAGACTGACACATACGACAGACTGGCATTTGAACGGGACCGAAGTCCCCTATTTTCTCCCCCCGGAGAACAGGACATTTAATGCAATGCACATGCCAATTTTCACGAGTTACTGCAAACGCCTCAAATCCAGCGAGTTCAAAATGAGTGGGGAAATTCAAGCTAGCTGAAGATATTCACAAGCCTGCAAACTTTGCAAAAACCGTGATTCTATTTCGCAAGTCTTGCAGGGAAATTTTTACTCATCGGCGATTAAGCCACTCGTGGCGGGAGTAGCGCGAATCCATGAGGCGGCGAATGTCTAGCGGGCAAGGTTCTCGCTCGAACACCTGCCAGTCAGAAGCCAGCAGAGATGCGAATTTCTCCGCTCTTGCGCTGGGGTGAGTCGCAGAGACGGCGACTGATCCCTGATGCAGCAGGCCGGACTTGGAGCGTCTTTGGCCAGCACCGGCCAGTTTGCGATTTTCAGGACTGAGCAAATCATGTCCCACTGGATTTTCGAAACACAGATTCGCACCGCTACTCATGTCGGCACCGCAGAGTCGCGCCTCGATTCCCTCACCCGCCAATACGTGGGATAAAACTTCGTGAATTTCCCGATAGCTCTCGGCACCGCGCAATGAGCTAACAGGTTCTCCTGCTGGAACGGCCAGCGTGTAAGTCCAGTCTGCCCGATGATCGACCATGCCTCCGCCAGTCCATCGGCGGACTAAACTCACATCGGGAAACAAATCCCGCGCCTCGTCCATCTTTCCGAAATAGCCCAGACTCGCCCACACGCCAGCCCACGCATACATCCGCAAGACAGGTGACGTCGTGGTTTTCAGCAGCCATTCGTCCACCGCCATCGCTTCTGGGCCGGAGCGTCTCACGGGGTCGATCCATAGTTGCATCTGCTGGAAAATCACCCGCTCGGGATACGCCGCAGATTCACTCGCCGCAATCCCGATCCAACGTTTTCAGCGTGAGGGCGTGATCTCAATTTCCACCGCCTTGCTGGTAGGAGTCCCACTGCCAACGGCTTGGCTGCCGATAGGAACGAGCACGTTTGCTTCAGGAAAATAAGCCGCCGCGCTGCCCTTTGGCATCTCGTAAGGGATCGCCGTGAAAGACTTCGCGATGCGGCGTTCATCGCCCCAGATGCTGGTGATGTCCACGAGTGAGCAAGGTGGAATGCCGCGATCTAGCAAGTCTTGTGGATGAATGAGGATGATGCGGCGGGCGTTGGAAATCCCGCGATACCGATCATTCATGCCGTAGATCGTGGTGTTGAATTGATCGTGACTGCGAAGAGTTTGCAGAACCAATCTCCCGGGCGAGACTTCAAAAACATCCATGGCCGCGAGGCTGAAAACTGCTCTGCTAGACGGAGTTTTCCAGACTCGCTGCTTTGCGGGGTTTGGCAGATAGAAGCCGCCGTCCACCATTGCGCGGCGATTGTAATCCTCGAAACCGGGGATCACTCGCTCGATCAAACTGCGGATGCGATCATAGTCGCACGCCAACCAACGCCACGGGACTTTGCTCTTCGCTCCAAACACTGCCTCCGCAAGCCGAGCGATGATTTCCACTTCTGAGAGGAGATGTGGCGACGCGGGAGTCAGTACGCCGCACGACATTTGCACGACGCCCATCGAGTTCTCACAGGTGACAAATTTCCGCTCGCCATCCACTTCACTGCGGCCAAGGCATGGCAGGATGAGAGCTGTGCGCCCCGTGACGAGATGGCTACGATTCAGCTTAGTAGAAACGTGGCAGGTGAGTTCACAACGCTTCAGAGCAGCAGCGGTGAAGTCCGTGTCTGGCGATGCTTGGAGGAAATTTCCCCCCAGCGCGAAGAAGACTTTGGCCGCGCCACCGTGCATTGCATGAATCGCCGCGACCGTGTCATAGCCGTGATGCCGTGGTGAACGGATGCCGCACTCGCGGTCGAGCGATTCGAGAAATGATTCCGGCATTTTCTCGAAGATTCCCATCGTGCGGTCGCCCTGCACATTGCTGTGGCCGCGGACGGGACAAAGCCCAGCACCCGGACGCCCGATTGCTCCTAACAAGAGATGGACGTTGATGATCTCACGAATGGTGGCGACGGCATTGCGGTGCTGTGTGAGTCCCATCGCCCAGCAAGTGATGACCCGACGACTACCGCCTAACATGGTTTCCGCCAGCTCGCGGATCGCCACCTCGCCGATGCCGCTCATGCGGGTGATTTCCGGCCAAGACGTAGCATCGACCAGCTCACGGTAGGCTTCAAAGTCCGTCGTGTGATCGCGGATGAACGACGCATCGACGACGCTAGCGGGAGCGAAGTATTCCTTTTCTAGCAACACCTTGGCGACGCCCCGAAACAACGCGAAGTCTCCATTCACCCGCACTGCCAGAAAGCGTGAAGCCAGCGACGTAGGCTTTCCTAACAAAGTGGCGACTGGATGCTGTGGATGAATGAAGCCGACCAGTCCCGCCTCACGCAGTGGGTTGATGGAAATGAGTTTCGCGCCGTTTTTCACCGCCTCCGCCAAGGTGGAGAGCATCCGTGGGTGGTTCGTTCCGGGATTCTGACCGACGCACAGGATGGTGTCAGCTTGCAGGAAATCATCCAGAGTCACGGTGCCTTTGCCGATGCCGATGGCTTCCTTCATCGCCAGCCCGCTGGACTCATGGCACATGTTTGAGCAATCTGGCAGGTTGTTCGTGCCGTAGGCTCGGGCGAAGAGTTGATAGAGAAATGCAGCTTCGTTGCTTGCCCGACCTGACGTGTAGAAGATCGCTTCGTCGGGTGATGGCAATTTTTTTAAATGGGCGGCGAGGATGGAAAATGCGTTTTCCCAAGAAATCGGCGAGTAGTGCGTGCCTCCCTGCCGCAGGACCATCGGCATGGCGATGCGGCCTTGTTGCTCGTGCCAATGATCGTCCATCGCGGCGAGTTCGGCGACGGAATGCTTCGCAAAAAAATCTGCATCTGCGAGTTTGCGAGTCGCTTCAGATGCGAGTGCCTTCGCTCCATTTTCACAAAACTCGGCGAAAGAACGGTGTCCATCTGGGTCCGGCCAAGCGCAGCTCGGGCAATCAAATCCGCCCGCTTGATTCATCTCCATCAGCCCCTTTGCGCCGCGCAATGGCCCAGCTTCTCGCAGGATGTGCGCGATGGATGATGTCACGGCAGGTAAGCCAGCGGCCCATTCTTTAGGCGCAGATTGCCGGAGATTTTCACTTTTTTCCATCGGCTTAGAAACAAGACGCATGAGCATCCATTTTCAAGATGGAAACACATGCGTCTTGGCAAAAGAGAATGATTCCGATTGTTTGCCGCCACGCTTATGTCCTCACATTTCACTAGCAGAATGGTGGTTTTCTTTCTCTCCGTGCTGACGATTTCCTGCGGCATCTTCACTCCTAAGGAACCGCCACGCGCGAGCCACGTCCTCTACGAATGGCACGACGACGGCGGGCCGGGTAAGGTCACGGTAGAAATCAACCTAACGAAACAACTCGCGACTTATCAACGCGGTGGTCGCCCCATCGGCTGGTCCTTCGTTTCCACGGGCAAGGAAGGTCACTCCACGGCTCCCGGCGACTACAAGATCATGGAGAAAATGCCGGTCAAGTATTCCAACCGTTACGGCTGGATCGCAGACGCGTGGGGCAAAGTTTCGAACGGTGACGCCACGCCGAGTAGTCCGGTGCCGCCTGGTGAGCACTACTGTCCATCTGCGATGAATTACTGGATGCGAATCACTGCTTACGGCGTGGGTCTTCACGCGGGAGATATTCCGAAACCCGGCGTCGCTGCATCTCACGGCTGCATCCGACTGCCGCGAGATTTTGTCCAAAAACTCTACGCTGTCACCGAGATCGGCACTCCGGTGAAAGTCTCTCGCTGACCTAACATTACCGACTCACGCGGACTCTGCCGAAGCGCCGTGCCGGTGCTGGCGTGAACTCGTAATCATCGCAAACGCAACGTTCCCACTCCGCATTCACGGGCGTGACTTGCGGCGTCTGAACAGCCGGACTCCAGCTCCCGACACCCAGCCCGCTGGCGAATTCCGGCACATAGGTGAGGCCGCTACCGATTCTTCGCAAATACTCTAACCGCAACCGCCGTCTGCCTTGCGGATCGAGAATCACTTTCCCGATGGGAAGTCCAGAAATCGAACCTACGCCACCCAGTAAATGCCCGGCGTCTGGGAGCTGGGGATTCAAATTGAAGGCATACTCGATGAGCACCGGGACTCCATCTTGATCCGCATCCGCAGTCGCGAAGTCGTCGAATACTAAGTCGCTGGTGAAAAAGACATCTTCTTCCATCGCCTCGGTAGCTCCGTCGCCATCGGTGTCCTCTGTCCTATCATCGATAAGATCTATCAAGATCGACTGCTCGTGAAAATTCCCCCCAAGATCAGTCGCACGAACGAGGATAGTTAGGTTTCCTCCAGCTTCGTAGTCGATTCCCGCGCTGGATTGGACTAACAACTGATTGCCCTCGGTTTTCAAACAATAGACATCTGGCGAGCCACTGAGGGTTCTCACGTGAAATTGGTGAGAGTCTCCAACGTCGATGTCCGTCGCGAGCAAGCTGCCGATCAGCGTATCAGTCGGGCTGTTCTCCATCAGCGATCCCATTCCTGATGTGGGTGTTAAAGTGATTCCAGTGGGGGATGAGCCGCGACCGGTATGGAACCACATCATGCGGGTCAGGACTCCTTTGTCGGTGTTAGCCATGATCCTCGCAGTTCTCGTTTCGGCTACGCTGACGGTCCCGTCGACGAGTCCACTCTGCGAATCAATCGTGATTCCACCCGGTAAACTCATCGCTGAAAATCCATTAGTTGTCGCTCCTTGCGGTATGACGGGAAAATTTATTACCTGACCGGGCCAACCCGCGATTTCACCAACTGGTGGGATCGTCGGGAAACCAGAGGCTCGGCGTATCACCAGATTATAAAATCCTCCTAC
>JANOQR010000042.1:0-55771 GCA_031414935.1 Luteolibacter sp. | reverse complement strand
TGCGGCAAAGGCGGTGGCGTGGGGTTTGAGGAAGGTTTCGACACGGCTGAGGGCATCATAAACTCTGGATTCTGGATCGGTCATGGTTTTGGTGGAGTTTGGTTTTTGTTTGTGGGATGGGAGTGACTCTTCTTGAGTTCTAGGGCTTCTATCAAGCTGGATAAAAATTGCAAGAACCCTCTAACGAGATCTGGCGTAACGGCAACATAGAAAGCCGTAACTCGATAAAAAAGAGCGACTTATGGAATGTTAAATTTCTGAGAGTCAATCTCTACCTGTCAGGAGTGAATCTCGGCAAGAGCGGGCGAAATCTCGGCGCACCGGAGAGAAATCTCTGCACCTTGGAACCTAATCTCTGCGAGCTGGAAGTGAATCTCTGCACCCCGGAACCCAATCTCTGCACGCTGGGGGTGAATCTCTGCACTCTGGGGAGGATAAGTGGCGGCACGAGGGACAAAGTTCGCACGTCCGGGGTAAATCTCTGCGGGCTGAAAGCGAATCTCCGCAGGCTGGAAGTGGAGGTTTGCAGACGGAAGGCGACACTTCCCCCACTGAAGCTGTCTTAAAAGCAGCAGTGACCATTTTCCGAAACGGTCTTACGATTGGAGGGTGGATGAATTTGCGCCTGAGAAACTCGGATATTCGTCCATGGGCGATGATTCTCCTACCGTCTTCAATCACACCGCCGCGCTCAGAAATTCTGGGGGACGCATCCCGTGTATCAAACTGACAGCTAGACAGAACCGCATTTACTTCAGCTCCCGCCGCATGGCGACGATTTCGTCACGGATCTCGAAGGCGGAACTGAGGATGTGTTCGAGTGCGGCTTTTTGATCGGGATCGCGCTCGTGAGCCACGAGTTGTTGGCAGGCTCCGACGGCTTCATTGAGCCAGTTTAAGCAGCGCTTGAGCACGGCTAAGACGAAGCCAGCTTCCGGCTCGTAATCGCTGCTGTGGCCGTGGAGGACGCCAGCGAGCTTGCCGTTCACTTGGAGTAGATTGGTCACGAGCTGATAGGATGGCGTGCCGGGTCCAGCGTCGCGCTCGATCACGTCCATCGCCCGCATCGCGAGTTCTTGGGCCTTGGCTTGCAGGGGATGATCCTTCTCTTCCTCAAAGGATTCTTTCTCGGATTTACCGAAAATGCTCAGGTCGTCTTCGGTCTCGTTGTAATCTTCCTCGTCCTCGTCATCATCCGAGTCGAAGTCCATTTCATCGTCAGAGTAGTCGTTTTCACCTGCCTCATCGCGCTCCGCCAGCGCATCTAGCAGGCCGTCCCAGCCCATCACAAAAGCCTCTTTCTGTTCGCTGTCGGAGTCTTCCATGTATTTCTCCAGCACCTCCTGATAGGCATCGGTCAATCGGTCGGATTCCTTCAGGCGCTCTTCCCAGGCGAACTCGTCTAGCTCCATGGGCACATCTGTTTCCGCGCCCTCGGGATCGCGGCGACGGATGATCTGGGCCATGAAATCGCGCATCGAGTTGAGGTTGGCGAGTTTCTGGGCGTTTTCCTCATCGTCATCCATTTTCCACTCGTGAGGTGAAATGGAGAGCTTGTAGTCTGCGGACTCGATGACGACTCGCCCGTTAATTTCGCTGAACCACTCGAGGTAAAGTGTGTTCCGCCACTCGTAGGGGATTTCTTGGTGGTTTTGGTAGAGCGCGTGAAATTCTTCATCGTCCACCAGTGGCACCTTGCATTTCCGGGAGGCGGTCATGTCGCCGACGATGCCTGCCTGATCCACGTCCAATGAGTCGGCGTCATCCTGAGATTTGGGCTCGGGATTTTCAAACTGCAGCCGCGTGCCGGCGAGGTCGCGCCAGCAGTCGCCGTCTAACGTGAGAATCAGCGGCTCATCCCGCCCAGCCAGCCAGATGCGCCCCGTCGTGTGTCCCGCGACGGTGTTATCGATCTCGCCGTGGGCGACCGCTTCTTCGATCCTCCATGCCATGGGGCGGAGTTTCCTCCCGCTCACGGGCAGGCGTCAAGCCAGTGTCTCGTGGAATCTCGCGGCTGTCCGTGGCGGCAAGAAAATCTCCCGGCTAACCTATTTCTGTTAGCAGAATGCCGAAATGGTCCGTAGAAATTTTTTACGGACTGACGTAAAATCGGCCTCCTCCAATCATCAATATGCCAAACCAACCTATCAGTATCCTCCCCGAAAAAACCCGTAAACACTCCGCAGAAGAGATCAATCGCGCCATGGCTCGGTTTCCACTCATCCTCCGCATCCTCGGCGAGCTTCGCAACGCCCAGCTTCCATTCCCCGGTGATAGCGACATCCGCCACGGCTGCGAGCGCGCCCTCACCAGCCTGCTGTCCGAGCTCGCCTACATTCCCAAAGCACCCGTTGGGAAATCTTCGAAAGCCGAGGAAACCGCCCAAGCCTGGCTGCAAAATCCCGCCGCTAACGAACTCATCAACGCTGACGTCCTTGAAAGAATGCAGCAGTTCATCGACGCGATTCTCAATCCATCCAAAAACTCATAACTGCGTCATTTCATGCACGAGTCGGTGGATGGAACAAGCTGGTGAGAAAGTCCGGATCACGCCAGATTGTTCCGGCGGCTGGAGAAGAAAAACCAAAGTAGCCCTTGGAAAAAAGTTCACGTTCCGCTAACGAGAAATCATCAACTCACAAAAAAACAGAGTATGAAAACACGCGCATCCCACAGAGTCACTGCCATGAGCAGGGCATTTCTATTCATCACCGTCGCCGCTCCACTGGTCTTTGCGCCCTTGGCTCAAGCGGCGAAATTCAAGATCGACGGCGGTTTCGTCACGCTTGGAACGGACAAGGTGATTAAGCTCTCCCAAGCATCAGGCCGTTATCCCGACTTAGGAAAAAACTACTATCGGACAGCGACCATCGGCTGCAAGTCCATCACCAATACCTCGAAAAAAGGCACCTCTGGGCAACTGAGCTTAGAGTATTGGGCATCGCCCGTTTACAACTCCGCGACGGGAACGCCACTGATGTCCGTAGTGCTTTCACCCATCAAAAGCGGCAAAAAACTCAGCAACGTGAGCAAAGAAGACTCCGCGCGTTACTACAACAATGAGGGCTACGTGCAGCTCAGACTCTACGAATTTTCCGCCGGACAATGGGTGCTGCGCGTCAAAAAGAATTTAGGCGATCTCGAGGAACTGTAAGCCACGCTCCGTTTCGCATACGATCACCCGTGAGCCATTAGAGACTCACATTTCATCCGAACCACCGCTCCCCATGAACGAACCATCCTCGCCGCTTGGCTTTGTCGCTCCAGAGCCGTCCGATCTCGCACCGCTTTTTCCCGCTTATGAAATCTACGACCTCATCGCCACTGGCGGGATGGGTGCGGTTTATCGGGCGGTGCAAAAGTCCCTCGACCGGACGGTGGCGATCAAAATTCTGCCGATGGAGTTCAGCGAGGACGCGGAGTTTTGCGCCGGATTTGAAGCCGAAGCCAAGGCCATGGCACGGCTGAACCACCCGAATCTCATCTCCGTCTATGACTTCGGATCGGTCAACGGGATGCTTTTCATCGTGATGGAATTCGTGCCCGGCAAGTCCATCTATCACTCTGCCTACGGTAAGGCGATTGATCCCACGGAGGTGATCCGGCTCGTCACGGGCGTCTGTAGCGGCCTCTCCCACGCTCACGAAAACGGCATCCTTCACCGCGACATCAAGCCGTCTAACATCCTGCTCACATCCCAAGCCGAGCCGAAAATCGGGGATTTCGGCCTCGCCCGTCCGATGGAGCGGAAAACTCAGGCGGATGAGGAAATTTTCGGCACGCCCGGCTACACCGCGCCGGAAGTCGTGAACACTCCCGCCCTCGTAGATCACCGCGCGGATCTCTTTTCCGTGGGCGTTTTCCTCCATGAACTCCTCACCGGTAAGCTGCCTACCGATGACGCCCGCCCAGCCTCAGTGATCGCGGGCTGTGACCCGCGATTCGATGCGATCATCCGCCGAGCCACCGATCCCCTACCCGCTCACCGCTATTCCAGCGCAGCGCAAATCGCCTCCGAGCTTCAGCAAATCACCGCTGCACCCAAGGCCGCTGCGGTAGCACAGTTAGCCGGAAACCCACAAGCCGGAGCCGCCCGCCCGCCGCTGCCCCGGCGCACCACCCCTGTCTCCGCAAAACGCCAGTCCATGAACTTCAAATGGGTCGGCCCACTCATCGCCATCAGCATCATGGCGTTCTGTTGGTATCAGTTCATGAACATGAAGCCGAAGACCGTCGTGGTCCAAGCCCCCACTACCGACTCAGCGAAGTCACCGAGTCCGAAAAGTGCACCGGAAACGGAGAGTGAGTCCATCACGCCTCAGGCTGAAATTTCCTCAACCCCGCCGCCGACAGAAACTAACACGCAGGACATCGTGAAGTCCGAGGTCGATGAGAAGCTCATCAGCGACGACCTCAAAGCCGCATTTCAGGGCAAAAGCACGACGAACGATGTCGATAGCGAGCCATCAGAAAATTCGGAAACCGCCGCTCTACCTCCGGAAACGAGCAATGCTGCTTCTGAAATGAATGACCGCACTGCGGCCTCAGCCATAACCTCAGGCCAAGACCCCGCAGACCTGAACACTTGGAAAAATAAGGCCTTGGAAGAATTTCCCGCCATTAAGAACCCGAGTTCAGAGTTGGCGCGACAAATCAAAACCCTCAAGGCGCAGAAGGAAACCGTGTCTCCCAGCTATTTCAAGAATCCCCAATGGCCGTATCTGCTGGCGCAGGAAGCAAACCTTGCGCTGGAGAAAGAGACACAAGCGGCTAAAGATCGCTACAACAGTCGGTTTCCAGAAGGCGCGGAAAGTTTCAAAGGCAAAAAGTATTTTGTTTATGATGACAGCATCTCATGGAACCGCGCCCGAGTTAGATGCGCCGATGCGAGTGGTCAACTCGCAGTGATTCCAGATCAAGCCACCCAAACATTCATTACGGAACTCGCGAATGGAAGATCGCTTTGGATAGGCGCAAGTGACCAAAAAAAAGAAGGTGTTTGGACTTGGGTGGATGGAACGAAAATGGATTTTCGAGCGTTCGCTTCGTCTCAACCGAACAACGCTGGAGAGAATGGCCAAAACTTTCTCGCGTGTCGTTCGGGGGGGTTTTGGTACGATGCTGATGACAAAGACGAAGTCATTCGGGGCTATATCTGCGAGTGGCCGGACTCGCCAACGTCCGGAGCACTGCCGAGAACGCAAAGTTCAAATACTCCAAAGGCCACGCCCATGCCTAAACTCATGGAGGACACCCTGCGCGGATTGGACGAGAGCTCCAAAGCACGACTCGGAAGCTCGATCTCAAAAAGTGTCACTATTTTTGATGAAATCATGGTTTCTGCATTCCAACGCGGACTTATTATTGTGTCCGAAGATGGGAATTCGCGAGTGATCCATTTGAAGGAACCCAATCAAAAGCAACCAACCAGTGGCGACATTCAGCGATATTATCGTCAGCAGAACAGGGTGGAAACTCTCGGTGCTCCGATAGAAGGCGAGTTCGCACTTTTCGACGAACGTTACCAACTTCACGTTTTCGACAAGGGAATCATCGTATGGCGAAGATCGGACAGGCGGCTGGATTCAGCGGTGTTTAATTGAAATCGTGAACTGCGCTTGCGAATCCGGGACCACGATCTGGGAAATGTGCCTGATCCGGTAGTCAACGGGGATCAAGCTAGGGAGCAACCACGAAGATTCGATGTGATTTAAACCGCGAATCGACACCAATGGACGCGAATTTAAAGAATCGCATTTCTCAGAATCAGGAATTTCATTCAAAAAACTCTTCATTCGCGTGCCTTCGTGTCCATTCGCGGTTGAAAAATCCCTAGCTTGATCGCCCTGATCGGCAGTTCAGGAATTCAAGGTTGACATCAAAGTGCCGATTGAACTTACTTTAGATAAATTAAGTAACACAGGAGGCTTTCGTGAATGCTGATCTACTACACACCGAAAAAATTTTAGCAGATCGGAAGACATTCTATCTCGATCTGAAGCAAAATTCGCGCGGCATGGTGGTAAAAATCACCGAGGATGTCGGAGGAAATCGCGACACGATCATGGTGCCAGCGGAAATCCTCGAAGACTTCATTGCCGCCTTGTCCGACATCAAAGCCACGGCAGACGAGCAGGGGTGAACGCCTGTGGGCAGCCGCGACTCACCACTCCCAAAGCAGCTCCAGCGGAACGGCTAGGATTTTCGGCCCGTCGAGTTGCAAGACCAGAGAGCCGTCGTAAAAGACGATGCCAGATTGGAAATCGTTTCCCGCCTGAGCAGCCAAGCGGCGCAAGCCGTTACCGTCCGAGTGGTGGAGCGTGGCAGAGGCTTTTACTTCCACTCCCCAGACCTTGCTGCCGCGAGTCATGACGACATCCACTTCCACTTGGTCTTTGTCGCGATAGTGCCAGAAGCGCAAGTCCGTGTCCGTCCAACCCGCCTGAGCGATGAGTTGTTGGACGACGAAGGATTCGAGCAGATGGCCGAATTTATCGCGCTTCGTCAGCCAGTCGGTGGTGGAAATGCCTGCCAGCGAAGATGCCAATCCGCTGTCCACAAAATGGACCTTAGGCGTCTTTATCAAACGTTTCGCGGAGTTCCGATGCCACGGCGCAAGGCGGCGGATGAGGAAAAGTTTTTCTAACACACTCAGATACCGTTCCACGGTTTGGCGGTCGAGTTTCAGATCATTCGCCAGCGATGACGTGTTGAGGAGATTCGCCGTCTGATGAGACAGAATTTCTAGCAAACGAGCCACTTCCGAGCTATCGCGGACACGAGCCACGTCATGGACATCGCGATCAATCACCGCCGTGAGATACTGGCGATGCCATTGGCGGGCGCGGACGTAGCCACGGCCTTGGGGTTCTGGATAGCCGCCTAAAACAATACGTCCGGGCAGCGTGGATGGCATCATGACCACATCGCGCACCATCGGATCAATCAAGTCATTGTCTAACCAACGCGCGAGAAAATGACCACCTCTCCGGGATTTTTCCGCTTCGGAAAGAGGGTGCAGATAGAGGCACTCCATCCGCCCGGCGAGTGAATCCGGGAGATGTGGGAGCTGCAAAAGATTCGCCGAGCCAGTCAGCAGGAAACGTCCGGGGCGGCGGTTTTCATCCACGGCGCGTTTGATAGCGAGGAGGATTTCCGGTGCTCTCTGGACTTCATCGAGCGTGATATTTCCGGGAAATTGGCCGATAAATCCGCCGGGGTCTTTGATCGCGGCGGCCAGCAAGTTTCCGTCGTCGAGCGTGAGGTATTGGCGCGCCGGGTCGAGCGAACGGGCAAGCGTGGACTTTCCACACTGCCTCGGACCGAGCAGACAGACCACGGGCGTGTCTGTCATTGCTTCGTTCAGAGCGTGTTTGATTCCGCGTGGGAGGATGAATTCGATACCGTCCATTTGTGGCATAAGGTAGCGTCCAATTGTGGCATTAGCAAGCGTCCAATTGTGGTATAAGGCACCGTCCAATTGTGGCATTGGCTTTCTCAAAATGATCCAGCAGCGCATCCGGGCTTGATCGTGAATGGTGGGAAGGTTAGTCCCTGCGGCCCGATTTCATGTCTGTTTCTTCCTACGCCATCCCTTCGCCCGCGCTGCAACGTGAGGTAAAACGCCGCCGCTCGTTCGCGATCATTTCCCACCCAGACGCCGGGAAAACCACGCTAACGGAAAAATTTCTTCTGTACGGCGGAGCGTTGAATTTGGCGGGTAGCGTCACCGCGCGGAAAAACCAACGGGCCACCACTTCGGACTGGATGGACTTGGAGAAACAGCGGGGTATCTCGGTTTCCTCCACCGTCCTGCAATTCGAATACAAAGACTGCGTGGTCAACATCCTCGACACGCCGGGACACAAAGATTTCTCGGAAGACACATATCGAGTCCTAACGGCAGTGGACGCTGCCGTGATGGTGGTGGACGCGGGTAAAGGGATCGAGAGTCAGACGCGGAAACTTTTTGAAGTCTGCCGCCGCCGAGGCGTCCCGATTTTCACGTTCATGAATAAGCTAGATCGCCCGGCCCGGCCATCCATGGATCTGCTAGACGAGCTGGAGTCCGTGCTCGGCATCCACGCATTTCCGGTCAACTGGCCGCTGGGCGATGGGCCGCGTTTCCGGGGCGTGTATGACCGCGAGCAAAAGCAGGTGCATCTTTTCCAGCGCACAGTGCATGGTGCTTACCGCGCGCCAGTGGCCGTGAGCGGCATCGAGGACGAGAGCGTGAAGGACGCACTGGAAGAAGGAACGTATCGCCAAGTCTGCGATGAGTTGGAGCTGCTAGAGGGTGCCGGTGCAGAGTTTGATTTAGGAAAAGTCCTCGCAGGTGAACTCACGCCCGTCTTCTTCGGCAGCGCGGCTAACAACTTCGGGGTGCAGCTTTTGCTCGACCGTTTCCTCGAACTTTCACCACCGCCGATGCCGCGTGAGAGCGGGGAAATGATGATCGATCCGGCGTCCGAAGAATTTTCCGCCTTCGTCTTTAAGATTCAGGCAAACATGAACCCGAAGCACCGTGACCGCATCGCGTTTGTGAGAATTGTCTCAGGGAAATTCGAGCGCGACATGGATGTCATCAACGGGCGCACGGGTGAGAAAGTCAGACTCGCGAACTCACAACGACTTTTCGCCCGCGAACGGGAGACCGTGGACGACGCCTTCGCGGGTGATGTCGTCGGATTGGTAGGAAACTATGATTTACTCATCGGCGACACGCTTTCCTCTACGGCGGGAGTGACCTTCGATGAGATCCCGCGTTTCGCGCCAGAATGCTTTTCTTTCCTGCACAACAAAAGCACCGCGAAATATAAGCGCTTCCGCGACGGTCTCCAACAGCTCCTCAAAGAAGGCGTGGCCAGCGAGTTCGTTCTCCTCGCCAGCGATGGGCCACAGATTCCGCTGTTAGGCGCGGTGGGGCCGTTGCAATTCGAGGTGCTGCAATACCGACTCGAAGGCGAATACGCGGCGGAGACGCGCATCGAACAAGCAAACTGGTCGCTTGCCCGCTGGCTGAAACCGAAAGAAGGCGATCCACTCGCACCCGATGCCCGGCCCGCTCTCTCACTCGGTGCCGCGCTGGCGAGAGACTCTAACGGCTGGCTTGTGGCATTGCTGCCGAGCGAGTGGGCCTTGAAAACCTTTTCCGACAAGAACGAAGACTGGATCATTTCTGAACAACCGTTCCCGCCGATGATCGCGGTGAAATAACAATTACGAAGCCAGCGGTGCTGCCAGCTTGAGAAGCGCGGGATCAAGTTTGTATTTTGATTCTGCGACTTCGTGGATGGGGAGGTGGCCGTAAGTGCCGTCGCGGAAAATCATGATCGAGTTGGTTTGTCCTTCGTCTAACGCATCCACGGCGGCGACGGCAAATTTGTAGGCCATCACGCGGTCCAGCACGGTGGGCGAGCCGCCGCGCTGGATGTGTCCCAGAACGGTTAAGCGAGCTTCCATGCCAATGGAGTCGTTGATGTAGCGCGTGAGGTAGTCGCCCATTTTCGTACCCTCCGCGACAACTGCGATGGCGTATTTTCGACCGTTTTGGAGATCGTATTTCAACCGTGCGCCGATGCTTTCGAGGTTGTAGGGCATCTCTGGGACGAGACAAATTTCTGCGCCGCAGGCAAGCGCACTTGTTAGGGCGAGGTAGCCGCAGTGGCGACCCATCACTTCGATGACAAAGGCGCGGGAAAATGAGCTGGCGGTGTCCCGAATGGAGTCGATGGCCTCGCGGATGACGTTGAGTGCGGTATCGACGCCGAGGCAGTAGTCGGTGCCAGCGATGTCGTTATCAATAGTCGCGGGAATGCCAGCGAAGGGCACGCCGAAGTCGCTGTAAAATTGATTGAGTGCGCGAAACGAGCCGTCGCCGCCGATGACGATGAGCTTCTCGATCCCACGACGTTTCAGATTTTCAAAAGCCATCCGCCGCACCTCGATGTCGAAGAACTCCGGCGAGCGCGACGAGCGAAGCAAGGTGCCGCCGCGATGCAGCATCCCGGATGTTAGTTCGCGGGTGGCAAGCACGATCCGGTCTGCGATTAGACCCTTCAGCCCGTCGTAAATGAGGTAGGGTTCATAGCCTTTTTGGTTGGCGTAATCGACCGCGCATTTGACGGCGGGATTCATTCCGGCGGAGTCGCCGCCGGAGGTGAGAATTGCGAGACCCTTCGACATAGCCTTTGGAAAAGCAAAGGAAGTGCCGAATCCGAAGGGAAATTCCACTCACAGTCCGCGAAACTCCGTGGCGAGCTTCTTGGCAGTCGCGATGGTGTTGCGATGGAGCTTGGCGGTGAAGGCTGGCTCGCGATTGTAGCCGCCGCCGTAGAGCACGGCGACTGGGATGCGATTTTTGATGAAGGCAGCTAACAAAACTTCATCGCGCCGCTGGATGTCTTTGAGCGAGAGGTGCATTTGGCCGAAGCGGTCATTCCGGTGATTGTCCGCGCCGGAAATCCAGATGACGAGGTCGGGCGCGAAGGCATCCAGCGCACCTGCTAGACTGATGAAGAGCTGCTTTAAATACATTTCACCCTCGACGTAACGGACCGTCTCGATGTCGAGCGAGCCAACGACTTTCCGCGTAGGATAGTTTTTCCCGACGTGGATGGAGTAGGTGAAAACACGGGGATCATCACCGAGTAGGGCGGCTGTCCCATTGCCTTGATGGGCATCGGTATCGACGACCATGACCTTGATGTTAGGTTGCTTGTCTTGGAGATCGCGGATGGCGATGGCGACATCGTTGAAAACGCAATAGCCCTCGCCGTGTTCGCGGAATGCGTGATGCGTGCCGCCGGCAAGGCAGACGGCCACGCCTTCAGCGAGGGCCGCGTGGCAAGCGAGACGAGTGGCCTCTACCTCGGTGATGCTGCGCTGATAGAGCTTGGGCGTGACTGGCAGGCCGAGGAGGAGTTGCTCCTTGCGACCCAGCAGGCCGGATTGGATTTTCCCGATGTAGTCCTTCTCGTGGACGCGTTGCAGCAGATGCACCTCGGCAGCACTCACCTCGATGATTTCCTCGGGCCGGAGAATGCCGCCATCAAGCAGCATATCCTTGGAAACACGGAATTTTTCCATCGGGAACGGATGTCCCGACGGTAATTCCAGTTCCAGTTCCCGTGAATAAAAGCAGCGCATGGTCTCGCAGCGAAGCAACAGCGGAACGGTGGGAATTCCAAGCGGGAATTCAAAATCGCCGTTTCTAGCAGGCGTGGAGTTTCAGATTTTCTAGGTCGATGAATTCCAATGCCGACTCGTGGGTGGCTTCTAGCACGACATCTGGCGCGACTCCGGCCAGAAAGGCTTCCTGCCAGCGGGCAGCGCATAGGCACCACTGGTCGCCGGGTTTCAGCCCGGGAAATCCATACTCGGCGCGCGGGGTGCTGAGGTCATTCCCACGACGTTTTGAGAACTCTAAAAATGCGTCCGTCACGCGGGCGCAAACGACATGTAGACCTTGATCGCCCGCGCCCGTGCGGCAGCAGCCGTCGCGATGCCAACCCGTGAGCGGATCTAACGAGCAGGTCTGGAGAGCTGTGCCGAGGACGTTTTTTGCTTCGATGGACATGGCGCAAGGATAGCCCGGAACAGCCGTGCGTCGAGCGGCTTGCTTCGCGTCTGCAAAAATGGATGCTCGCGGCATCTTGGAAGGTATTTGGAAAAGCGATCTGCCAGAAAGCCTCGATCCGATGACGGCGAAGGAACTGCGGCAAGGTCTGCGACGAGGCGTGTTCATCTATCCGTTTCTAGCAGTGCAAATTTTTGCGCTCATCGCGATCATGGTCGAGTTCGAGATCGGGCATGATTCGGAAGCGACGGAATACGCCGGAGTGCTCAATTTCTGGATGCTCGCGAACGCGGGTGCCTTCTGGATCGCCATCGCGGTCGTTTGCATGGTGTTGATGCCGCTGGGGGGAATGATTCTGATGGGCCAAGAATTAGAAGATGGAAATCACGAGCTTCTTCTCCTAACGAAACTCACTCGTTGGAAAATCGTCATCGGGAAATTCATCACACTCTGGGGACTCACTGCGCTCACTTTCATTTCGCTGCTGCCTTACGTCGTCGTGCGCTACTGGATCGGCGGGATCGAATGGACGCACGAAGCCGCCTGCGCTGGCACGGTCCTCGCTGGCTCTGCGATTTTGTGCGCGGGGGCAATTGGAGCCTCGGCATTTAAGCGGGTATTCCGGGGCGTGGTGTTCACCGTTTTTGTTTTCTCCATGGTCCTGAGTTGTGGAATCTCGCTATTTTTCGTGGCGGATGTCTCTGGCGGATGTGGCCGGGTCTATCATCTCACGGCATTTTCTGCGGTGATCTGTTACGTGATCATCGGTCTTGCGCTTGCCCGTTCGCGCTTACGGCTGGCGCTTTTGGCTTACGAGACGAAACCTAGCAGTATGGTCATCGGGCTGATGATCTTCGCGCCGGTGGTGATCGGGGGCGCAACTGGAGCGACCGCAGGGTGGGGCGGATTGGCCGGGTTTCTTGGAGTCGCGCTGGTCGCGGTGAAAATGGACTCGGTTGTTAGACCGCTACCGAGACAGACGAGGGATTAGGAAATGACCGGCTTCGCCCGCTTGGTATCCTTGGGCGTTGCCAATTTTTTCTTCGGTAAAAATGGGTTCACGAGCGATGCCTCGAAGTCGAACACCTCCGAGAAATCCTCTTTTTTGTCCGAGTCTTGTTTCCCGAAAACTTGCTCTTCGATGAGGTGAAAAACCATATCGCCCACGTCTTGGCATTTGCGGACGCTCCACTCCCTCATCAGCGTGGATGCCATGGGGCCGAATTGCTCCAGCGCACAATCCCGGTAGCCAGCTAGCAATTCTGGCCCGCTCACATGACGTGCTTGGCCGCCATTCGACTCGGCAATGCGCTTCAGCGTGAAGTCCAGCGCGTCCTTCAGGAAAAAGTAAGCATGTGGGTCAAAGCGCTTTTCACGTTTCAGGATTGAAACGACGGATTGCTCGAATTGCATGGCTTGCATGGAGGCACCTTGCCGAATGCTCGCCGTGCTGTCAAAGCGGTTTGAGGGAATCCATCTAGCAGGATCAAGCACTGGCTTTCAGCATCCGAAAGACGGACGCGCCCCGGCGAGTATGGGTGCGAACCTATTTTCCATCACTGCCACCCCGATGAAACTCTTGCTCCACTTTTTCCTATTCATCTCTGCTCTCGTCGCCGCCGCCGCGCCGCCTAACATCGTCATCATTTTCATGGACGACATGGGCTACGGCGACCTCGGTGCTTACGGAGCGACGAAACAAAAGACTCCCAACCTCGACCGGATGGCCAGCGAAGGGATGAAACTCACCTCGTTCTACGCTGCCCCGGTCTGCTCCGTGTCTCGGGCGCAGTTACTCACTGGCTGCTATGGTGTCCGCGTCGATGTGCCGTGGGTCTATATGCCGGGCAGCCCGAAGGGCTTGAATCCACAAGAACACACCATCGCGGAGCGTCTCAAGGAGCGTGGCTATGCGACGATGTGCATCGGAAAATGGCATGTCGGCGATCAACCTGAGTTTTTACCCACGCGCCAAGGCTTCGATCGCTACTTTGGCATTCCCTATTCTAACGACATGCAGATGAAGTCCACGGAGTCCGGTCAGCGCGTCGTGCCACTGATGCGGGATGAAAAAGTGTCGGAGTTGTTAGTCGATGAAATGCAAAGCAGCATCGTCGCCCGCTACACGGAGGAGGCCATTGAGTTCATCACGGCAAACAAGGAAAAGCCATTCCTGCTCTACCTGCCGCACACCGCCATCCACACGCCGATTTATGCAGGGAAAGATTTTCGCGGAAAGTCTAACAACGGCGCGGTCGGTGACTGGATCGAGGAAGTCGATTGGTCCACGGGTCGGCTGCTCGATACGTTACGTGATTTAAAAATTGCCGAGAACACTCTGGTCATTTTCACCAGCGACAACGGCCCGTGGCTGGTCCAAGGATCTGACAGCGGCAGCGCGGGCCCCTTGCGCGGTGGTAAAGGCAGCACTTGGGAAGGTGGCGTGAGAGTGCCGACGCTGGCATGGTGGCCGGGGAAAATCGCGCCTAACAGCACTGTGGACGCCATCGCAGGAACGATTGATCTTTTGCCCACTGCCGTCGCCCTCGCAGGTGGCACGCTGCCAGAGCAACCCGTCATTGATGGCCGGGACATCTCGCCGCTACTTCTGGGTAAAACCAAAACTGCGCCTCGGGACGTTCACTATTATTTCCACGGTTACGGCCTCCAAGCCGTGCGCCAAGGACCGTGGAAACTCGCCATCGTGCCACAAACCGAAAGCATGGGGAAACAAACTCCGGCGGACGCCAGCACGAATGTCCCACGGCTCTACAACCTCGAAAAAGAAATCGGCGAGAGAACCAACATCGCGGACGCGCATCCTGAAATCGTCGCTAAACTAACCGAGCTAGCGGCCAAGAAAGCCGCAGAAATCGCCGGTGAAAATCCTAGCGCCCGTCGCCCAGCGGCTGAGGTAGCAAACCCGAGTTTCCTCTACGCCACAGAACGATCAAAGAAAATCAAAGCAAGCGGGAAGTAAATTTCTTCACCGCCCGAACGCCGCTGCCAGCGACGCGAGATCTGCAGGAGCCGCGCGATCTGCGGTGAGAATAGCGGCTTTTTGCATTGAGATGATTTCCGTAATCCCTTTGCGCGAAAGCTCTAACATCGCAGTCATTTCTGCGGCAGAGAAAACGGCTTCTTCACCGCTGCCTTGGACTTCGACGAACTCACAGGCTTCCGTCATCACCACGTTGAAATCCACAGCGGCGTCTTTGTCTTCTGGGTAGTTCAAATCGAGAACTGGCACTCCCTGATAGACTCCGGCAGACACGGCGGCGACGAGTTTCTTGATCGGGAAATGTTTGATTTTCCCCTCGGCGAAGAGCTTGTTGAAAGCGATGGCCATGGCGACGCAGCCGCCCGTGATGGAAGCAGTGCGAGTGCCGCCGTCCGCTTGCAGCACATCGCAGTCGATCCAGATCGTGCGTTGGCCGATTTTTTTCAGGTCGATACAAGCGCGCAGTGAGCGACCGATGAGGCGTTGGATCTCGGACGAGCGACCATCGAGTTTTCCGCGAGAGATGTCGCGCGGCTTACGCTCTAACGTCGAGTAAGGCAGCATCGAGTATTCTGCGGTTAGCCAGCCGCCTTCGACACGCTGGGCGCGCATCCAGCGCGGCACATCTTCCTCGATGGAAGCGGAGCAGATCACCCGCGTATCGCCGAAGGAAACCAGCACGGAGCCATGCGCGTGCGGAGCCACGTTTGGGACGAAGGAAATGGGGCGGAGTTGGTCGTTCTGGCGGCCGTCGGGACGTGTCATGGATGGAGTGAAATCCAAGGCCGCCTCGGCTGCAAGCGTGGAGCAGGCCAGAGAAGAAAGCTCGCGACACGATTATTTCTCAGCCGGTTCAGGCTCTTGCTGCTCGTCAGGCGGAGGAATCATTTTCTCGCGATGCTCTTCCATGGCGCGGTGGGCGCGCTCGATGGTTTGCTTTTTCTCGGCGAGGGAGGCTTGGTATTGGCCCATTTGCCCGGGCGTGAGAATGCCGTCGAAGCATTGGAGTAAATTTTCTAACTCCTGTTTATGGCGATTCATCAGAGCGTTCGCGACTTCGGTGGGATTGCCCGTGGTGATTTTTTCGCCCATCTGGGCGAGCAGGAGTAAGCCTTCTGGGGTCATCTCTTTCCTGCCGGTGGGTAGGATGGATTTGTCGTAAAGCAGTGTGGCGGCAGCAGGAATGGTCTGGAGATCGGCCTTGGCTTTTTGGCGCAGGCGGTCGGCGACTTCCTCGCGCTGCTGAGGCGAGAGGTCGATGAACTCGATGGTGTCAGCGAGCATCCGCTGGGCGCGGAGTTCGTGGCGGTTCTCTCGCTCGCGTGCTTGGATTTCTTGGAGTTTCGTAAATTGCTCCGGGGTGAGAATTTTCTTCAGACCTTCTTCGATGGCGTTGCCGCGAGCTGCTAGATCTTCGATGGCTGACACCTCGAGATTCGTCGTCGCTTGGACGTCGCCGACGAGCTGGATGATGGAGCCTTGCTGATCCACCGAGAGCGCGAGGGCTTCGGTGAGGCGGAGCATTTTCGCCTCCTCGGTGGTCTTTGGTCCGCGCTCGGCCTGATCTGCTAGGGGAAAATCGCCAGCTTTCACCTCCGTCGGGCGCGGACCAGCGGTGGTCGTGGGCCGATCATTCGCTCGGGTGCGGGGAGATGTTTCGGAAGCGGCGGGCTGGTTTTCTGAAATGGCCGAAGCGACCGTCGTCCCGCCCGGTTTGACCAGCCATGCCAGCGAGAACCCGACGAGAGCAGTGGCGGTGGGGATGAGGAAATTGGGTTTCATGAGTGGCGGATCGAGTGGATGGCGGCGGCCATGTCTGGTGCGCGAAAGGTGGAGGAGCCAGCGACCATCACGTTTGCCCCAGCGGTGAAACAGCGGGCTGCCGTGACGGCGTCGATGCCTCCGTCCACTTCAACGTGGTAACTCAGGCCATTTGTCTCCCGAAACTTCACAGCCGCCGCGATTTTTTCCAGCACCTCTGCCATGAACGCCTGCCCGCCGAAGCCCGGCACCACCGTCATGCACAGCAGAAGGTCGATCTGCCCGAGAAATGGCTCCACCGCGCTGAGAGGCGTCGCCGGATTGAGCGCGAGTCCTGCTAGACAGCCCGCCTCGCGGATGCGCCGCAGCGTTTCCGCCACATCGTGCTGTGCTTCTACATGGACCGTGATGAGATCCGATCCCGCCGCGATGAACCGCTGCAAATAATGATCTGGCCGCGAAATCATCAGATGCACATCCAGGAAAATATCGTTCGCCTCATGCACCGCCTGAATCACCGCCGGACCGAAGGAAATGTTATCGACGAAGTTTCCGTCCATCACATCCATGTGCATCCAGTCTGCCCCGGCATGAATCGCCCGGCTCACCTCGGCCCCGATGCAGGAAAAATCCGCCGCCAACAACGACGGCGCGATCACCCGGTCTCTGAAATTTTTAGGAATCACGGGCGAGATAGGAATCACTTCGCGTAGGCGATGACACGGAAATTTTTTCCCGCCAAGATCCCCCGCCCTACCACCGAATCGCCGCCGCTGCCCACGTCAGGCCGGCACCGAAGACGACCAACACGATATGGTCGCCGCGTTTGAAAGCTCCCGTGCGGTGCGCCTCATCCAGCGCGATGGCGACGGCGGCGGCGGACGTATTACCGTATTTATCCAGATTCACGAAAATCCGGTCATTCGGCACGGCGAGGCGGTCGGCAATGGCGTCGATGATCCGTAAATTCGCCTGATGCGGGATGACGCAAGCGATGTCTTCCGCCTTGAGACCCGCGCGTTCGATGACTTTTTCCGCCGCTTCTTTCATGCGGTTCACGGCGTGTTTGAAGACTTCCTTGCCCATCATCGTGAGGGCGAAAAGATGGTCGCCCGCATTATCGGTCGTGATCGGGCAAGCCGAGCCGCCGCCGGGGATGTAGAGTAAATGAGTGAGATTTCCGTCGGTTCCCATCTCGGTGGCGAGGACGGAGCCTTCCTCGGGAGCGGCGGCGCGTAGCACGGCGGCTCCCGCGCCATCGCCAAAGAGCACGCACGTCGCGCGGTCGTCCCAATTCGTCACGGCGGATAATTTCTCTGCACCGATGATGAGGGCGTTCTTGAATGCTCCGTCGGCGATGAGCCGCTTGGAGATTTTCATCGCATAGAGAAATCCCGAGCAGGCCGCTGAGATGTCGAACGCCACCGCCCGCGATGCACCGAGATTTTTCTGCACGTAGCAAGCCGTCGCTGGCGTGAGCGTGTCCGGCGTGATGGTCGCCACGATGATGAGCTCGATGTCTTCTGCGGCGAGACCCGCTTGTTCCAGCGCACGTTGCGCCGCCTTAGTCGCCATGTGGGAGGTAAATTCATCGTCCGCCGCGATCCGGCGTTCGCGGATACCGGTGCGGGTGACGATCCACTCATCGCTGGTTTCCACCCTCTCGGCGAGCTCGGCGTTGGTCAAAATTTTCTCCGGCAAATAACTACCGGTCCCCGCGATGCAAACCTGTATGGACGGTATCATTTCGCTCATGCGGCGGCAGCTTGGAAGCCCCACCCGCCCGCCACAAGCGCGAAGTGATTCGATGTGACAGGCGGTTTCTAGGCAGCGGTGAAATCAGTTGCGACGGCGGCGAAGCATTGCCAATCCGCCTAACGCACCGAGCAGCGCGGCGGAGGGTTCCGGGACCTGGAAAGTGTATGTTCCCGAGGCGCTTTGAAGGCCGTCGGTGACGTGATTTCCGGTGATTTCAAACTCCAAATCGTAGAACCCCAGCGCGGTAAATCCCCAGTTGAAATGGGTGTGACTGCCCGCCGCGAGGGTCATCGTGTCGCCCGCGCCGTCGAAGAAAATCGTCTGTCCGCCGAAGCCATCATCCTGCCACAGCAGGAAATTGCCCGGACCCGTGATGCTGAGTAATTTCAACTGCACCGTCGCACCCACCCAGTCGCCGCCGGAAAGTTCTTCCAGCCCGATTCCGAGAAACGGTGTGCCGTTCGCAGCCGCATCCAGCTCGGTCTCCGGTAGCCAGTAATAGCTCGTCAGTCCGACCGTCGCGACGGATGACTCGGGAACCGCCACGATCAAATCGCCCGGCTCATACTCGGATTCCACGACCTGAGCCACGCCGTCCACGACCGCTCCGTCCGGGCCGCCCTCGTTGTGGTAGTGAGGCTCGAAACCCTGCGTCAGCAAAGGATCGAGCGCGACATCGGCATTTGAAACGTAGCCAAATGCTGGGCCGTCGATGTGGCCACCGGTCAGCAGCGATGCCGCTTGGCTGGTGATGGGAAGAACGAGGCTGAATAGAAATAGGGATCTTAGTTTCATGGTGTTGGTGGAAATTTCGACGCAACTCAGAAACAAACGCATCTCGGTTGCAATTAAATAATCATTTTTGTTGCACTTATTTTGCGTTATTTCAATTTACCGCTGTGAATTCGTCAGCCTCTCCATCTTCCCCCGACTTGCCTTCGCGAGCTGCTGGCGGATTCACCCTCGTTGAGCTGCTCGTCGTCGTCACCATCATCGCCACGCTTGCCACCTTGGCGACGTTTGGCGCGAGTCTGGCACTCACCTCGTCCCGGCAGTCCGTCTGTATGGGAAATCTCCGCAACATCGGGACCGCACTCCACCTTTACGCAGACGATCACCATGGAAAATTTCCTGAAACCACCCACACCACCGATCTCGATCAAGCATGGGTCTATCAACTCGAAGCCTACCTCGGCGATTTCGACAACATCCGCGTCTGTCCCGCAGACCCGAAAAAGGTCCAACGCGTCGCAGCCCGTGGCACCAGCTACATCTTGAACAGCTTCATCTTCGTCCCGCAATCCGACCCCTTCGGCGAGCCAATCGGCCCGGCCTTAAACCGCCTTTCCGCCATCCCCGAACCGTCGCGCACCCTCATCGCCTTCACCTGTTCCGACACCACCGGAGTCGGCCCCGGTAACGATCACACCCACTCGGAGCAATGGGCATCATGGTCCGCCGTGCTCGCAGATATTTCCCCTGGACGCTTCGGTGGCTCAGAGGCGGACAGCAGCCAGGGCCGCTCAAACTACCTCTATGTCGATGGCCGCGTGGAATCCAACCGCGCTGCCGAAGTGAAGCGCAAAATCAACGCTGGCATCAACATCGCCTACCCACCCGGACTCGATCAAACTCCATGAAATTAAGCCTATCAGCCCTCATCGCCGCCGCCGGAACGCTCCATGCCGGACTCACTCCCATCGCCGAGCACGTCGATATCCGCTGGAAGTGGACGGCCCTTGACGGCTGGACCTGCCAAGCCATCACCGACAGCAACGGAGAGGTCGCTTACGAGCCGCAGAACATCTTTTTCGCGTTTTCCGACAAGCCCTACGCCGCGGGAAATCCAGCGAACTCCGGCGCACGTTTCACCCAGCCCGCGTCCGCCGCATTTGCCTTCACCGGCGTCGCGCCGGGCCAGCCACTATGGGTCGCCGTCCAAGGCACCCCCGGCATCGGCGAGGCATGGCCGGGGCTGGAAAACAACCAAGACACCACCACCTTCGGCAGCTACATCCCTAGCGATCTGCGGGTTTCCCAAACTCTTGCACGACCGTGGTTGAAAATCTCGTTAGTCAGCTACACCCCGCCACCGGGGACTGATTCGCATTTCTCCCTCTGGACCACTTCCGGCTCCGTCCCGAAAATTTGGATGTCCACGTTCGAAACTAACACCGTGAACGACTACTACTACGCCGCAGGCTCACACACCCACGCGAACTGGGGCTTCAGCCAGCTAGGCATCCACCGCGTCCGCCTCAAAGCCTTCGCCTTCGCCGGTCCGGGCGAAACCAACCCCACCGGCTTCAGCGCGACTCACACCTTCACCCTCGCCATCGGACCCTTCGCCCAATGGCAAGCCACCCATTTTTCCGCCTCAGAGTTAGACGACCTCGCCACCAGCGGACCCGCTGCCGATCCAGACGGCGACGGCATGAAAAATCTCGTCGAATTCGGCTTCGGCTACGATCCGCGAAACGGCGCAAATATCCCACAGTTTCCCGGCCTCAGCCTGCCGCAAATTTCTCTGATCCAAGAAAGCGGCATCTTTTATGAAATCCTCGATTACCCAGCCCGCCGCGCAGGTGTGCAGGTCGCACCGCTCCAGTATTTCCCGCAGTTTTCCGCAAATCTGAACTGGCTCCCAGAAACCATCACCACCACCGCCAGCGACTTCCCGCCCGCGATGAACAACCTCAATCCCGTCTGGCAAAAAATCACCGCCCGCCGCGCCTTCGGCCCTAACTCCCCAGCCCGCAGCTTCGGGCGCGTCATGCTGCAAACCATGGACTAAAGTGCCTAAAACCGCCGCGTCAGCGAGAGCCGAAACGTGCGTGGCTCCGTATCACCCAATCATCTCATCACCTTCAGATTCGCAGGCCACGGATCGGGGAAAACACTGCCTTGCTGCCAGTGTTCGATTTCCTCCTCAGTGCAAAAGCAGTCCAGCAGCTCACTGCCGAAAATTTCCAAATCGCGGGCGTGGCCGATGAGAGTTAGCTCGCAAGAGCGGTCGCCGAAGAGCGGATGCAGGCTGGCGACTTGTGACCGTAGGAACTCCTTTTCCTCGGCCAGCAGCCGCAGGTCGGTTTCTAAAATCTGTGCCCGCCACGAGGAGAGAAATTCAAGCCCCATCGCCCCGCCAGCTTGGTTCCAAAGCAGGCATTGGCCGGGCCTACTGACGAACCAGATGAAACCCTTGCTGCGGAAAAGTCCGACGCCCAGCCGTTGCTGATAGAGATCGGAAAAACGCTGCGGATGAAGCGGGCGCGGATCGCGGATGACGATGCTGCCGATGTCGCTTGGGCGAGTTTCCCCACTGCTAGGTTTCATTTCCTTCTGGTAGGGCGAGGCTTGCAAAATGACAGATGGCTCGATGTGACCATGCGCGCAGCCGACGAGGGTCGCATCCGGGTTGATGGCTTGGATGGAGCGCAGCAGTGGAGCGAGCTGGTCCTCGCGGATGATGTCTAACTTGGTGATGACGATGACGCTGGCGACGCGGAGCTGCCCGATCAACACGCTCTCGGCAGTGATTGTTTCCGACGTGTGGGCGAGATGGGCTAACAGCCCTTGGCCACCATCGTAGTCGTGCAGCAGCATCCGCGCATCCACCAGGGTCGCGACGGCGTGTAAGGTGCCGACTTCACTGGCGAGAATTTCTCCGATGACCACGCGCGGCTCGGTGCTGCCGGAGGTCTCGATGATGGGATGCGCGATGCCGGATGCCTGCATCGCCTTGAGTGCGGCTAGAAATTCTTCCCGCTGCTCGCCCGAGATGGAGCCCGCGCGGATGCTGACGAGCGTGCCGTCTTTTTCCGAAACGAGATCGCCCATCCGCACCAGCTCACCATCGACTTCTAACTGACTGAGATCGTTGATGATGACGCCGATGCGAGAGGTATTGCCATGATCCGAGATGAAGCGTCGGAGAAAGGTCGTTTTTCCTGCGCCGAGAAATCCGGTGATGAGGGTGATACGCATGTTAGGAAAGAGGGTTCTCCACCTCGGCATTCATGAAATCGTCGAGCATGACGCAAGGAGGCTACACGTTGCGCCCAGCCCGCCCCGGATGGTGGCGAGAGCTTTCGCCCGGAAGACATCCTTAGGCCGCGCGATCATGGTGCGTGACGGCAGCTGCGACAGGCGCAGAGATTTCCAAGGTGGGTGATGATGAGCGCAATGCCGCCGAGGGTGGTGACGATGGCGGCGGGCGGAATGTGCAGGCGAGACTCGCCAGATGCACTGGAGGTGGAGGGACAGCAGGAATCCTCACAGCTTGCAGTTTCACTGGTGGCGGAAACGGGTAGGGCAAAGGAAATGACGTTCGCTAAATTCTTCCCGCTCGGTAAGTAAGGCAACGCAGCTCCAGCGAGCACGAGCAGAATGCCAAGCAAGCCGCAGCCGACGATCCATTTCCTGCGATGGCGGCGGAAACCGCGCACGACCATGATGGCGGCGACGGGAATCACTAACAGAGCCATTCCCCAATGCGAGGCCGGGTGCGCCCAGACGCGGCCAAAGCTCGGAAGGATGAGAAGCAGCAACGGGGTGACCGCGCAGTGGATGGCACAGAGAACGGAGGCGAGCACGCCGAAGCGGTCCGCGTCTAGCCGATTGGCGACTGTAGTTTCGGGAAAAGTGGTGGCAGGCAACATTCAGGAAGTGCGGTGGATGGCTTCTTCCTCGGCCCGACGGAACCATGCGATGACTTGGGTGAGGTATTCTTCGCCGTAAGTTTCGCGGAAACTCCGGGTCGAGAGGATCGAGGAATCTGCCAGCGCCAACAGCCGCTCGCGGCAGTAAGTGGCAGTGAGTTCGAGGCCACAGCGGACGGTGATGGCATGTCGCCATTCGGTAAAATCGCTAAAGGTGTGCATGGGATTAGGGGATGAGAGATTTCCGCAAGGCGGCCACGCATTCCTGCCAGAAGGCGGCTTCCATCGCCTCGTAGCGGACGACATCTGCGGCGATGTGAGTGGTGTGAAGGATGTTGCTTGGCTCGTCTAGCAAGTCTTCGTAAAGCGAGCTAAGGACGTAGTGACGGACCTCATCTGCGTCGGCGAGGATGGCGCTGGGATCTTCGCGCCGCAGTTCCGTTTCGAGGGCGCATACCACTCGCTCCAGCGCGGCAGCATCCAGCGTGAAGCCCATTCTCAGTGCGGAAACCCGGTGCTCCTCGATGATGGCCAGCAGGCGTTTCACGATCCGGCGGGTCTCACCCTTGCGGTCTTCGATTTCCTGCGGCGGCTTGACTGGCTCCAGTTCCGGCAGTGGAGAAATGCCGCCCGGCGAGACTGGCGAATGGCTGCCGATTTCGGAAATGAGCACGCGCCGCTTCGGCAGGGCTGGGATGTTAGGTTCGTCCATCGGGTTCACGACCATTTTTGAAAGGGATCGGTCATCTGCGCCCAGCCGGAAGGCCCACGGCGGTATTCGTCATCGGTGAGCAGTGCATCATCCAGCAGACCTTCCAAGACTTCGCGATCCAAGCCCTGCCCGATGAGCACGATTTCTTGGCGACGGTCGCCCCATGGCTCTTCCCAAGATTTTTTTAACGCTGCGAGGGAATTTTCATCGGCGGGTCGGCGATCTTCGGGGATGGCCGCCCAGAAATGTCCCGCACAACTGTTCCGGGCAATGACTCCAGCCTGCGACCAGAACCCAGCATGGTCCGGGCGCGAAGCGAGCCAGAACACGCCCTTGGAGCGGATGACACCCGGCCATTCGCAGGAAATCAACTCGTGAAAACGAGCCGGGTGAAACGGTCTTCGTCGCTGATAGATAAAGTTAGAAATTCCATACTCTTCCGTCTCAGGTGTGTGGTGGACGAGCGAATCGAGCCAGCCGGGGGATTTTCCCGCCTCCGCTTGAGAGTAGAGACCGGTGTTCAGAATCGCCGCAGGAGCGACTTCGCCATGGGTGGTCTCGATGACGCGAGCCTTGGGATTGAGGGAACGGACCATGCCCGTCACTGTCGCGAGGTCGGCTGCGCTCACGCAGTCCGCCTTGTTGACGATGATGACATTGGCAAACTCGATCTGATCGGTGAGCAGATCCACCAAGGTGCGCTCGTCCCCCTCCCCCACTGCTTGTTTGCGGTCTTGCAGTCGCTCAGGGCTGGCATAGTCGCGTAAAAAATTTGGCGCATCTACCACTGTGACCATGCAGTCGATCTGGGCGAGGCTGGAAAGGGAAAATCCATTTTCATCCTCAAAAGTGAAGGTTTCCGCGACGGGCATCGGCTCGGAAACGCCGGTGGACTCGATGAGCAACGCATCGAAGCGGCCTTCCTTCGCGAGGCGCGTCACCTCTAACATGAGGTCCTCACGCAGCGTGCAACAAATGCAGCCATTGGACATTTCCACCATTTTTTCCTCGGTGTGGGAAAGCGCGGCATCGCCCCGGCGGAGCGTCTCGGCATCGACGTTGACCTCGCTCATGTCGTTGACGATCACGGCGACTTTGAGGCCCGCACGATTGCGAAGGATGTGGTTGAGGAGAGTGGTTTTCCCAGCTCCAAGGAAGCCGGAAAGGACGGTAACAGGTAGCATGATTGTTAGGATTTGAGTAAATCTTTCGGGCACGGTGGATCTCCGGCGGCAGCGAGTTCCCACCATTTCAGGGCCAACTCGGGTGGCAGCCAGGGTTTGCCCTTGGGCAGTTTCTTGAGAGTGCGCCAGCAGTCCGTCCGCCACGCCGCGCCGAGTTCGCAGACAATCCATTTTTCATAAACGACGAGCCACTCGATCAACGGCCGCGTCGCCTGCCAACGCTCGACAGCAGCACCTGGCACACCTGATTCTCGGCCAGGAATCGGGGCGCGATTTGCGTGCCAGAGGTCAATCCGCCCGGTTGCCCGCGAGAAGGTGCAGCCCGGCATTTCGTCAGCGGTCACATAGGTGGCCACCGCTCCGTGGAGCTCGATCAGCCCGTTTCTCCAAGCCATCGAGTAGCAGCTCGTGCCCGTGAGGCCAGCTGAAGGCGCACGCTCCAAGCCAAAGCGCACCAAGGCATTTCCACCGGAATACCGCACATCCCTGCCCCAGAAAACCATCTGCTGCGCGAGACCTCGGGCGGCGTCGTTCAGTTTTACGGTTGGATTCAGAGCGAGTGCAGACACACGCCAAAACCACTCTTAATGCAAATTAGATGCAAGAACAAATTTTAACCTAAAACCGCCGTGTGAGCGAGAGTCGGAACGTGCGTGGCTCCGCAGGGTGCAAATGCACGTCTTCCACACCGACGGCGGGCTCGCCCTTGAGCCGCGAGGCGTAGTAATACTCGATGTCGTTATCATCGCGACCTAGGACGTTCAGGCAATCCAGCGCGACTTCCCAATCGTTCTTCCGGTAGCCGACGCGGGCGTTGACTTGCCAGCTTTGGCGGGAGTCGATGCTGCCATCCTCGATCAGCGGTCGCGGGCTGAAAAAGCGCGAACGCAGCGTGCCGAAAAAACCTTCCTCGCCTCCCGCTGTGATGCCTGTCGTCAAGGTCAGCGGCACCGAGCCGGGAATCTCATCATCATTTCCCACGCCTAACAATTTCCCTTCACTCCATGTAATTTCATTGTCGAGTGCGAGCCAATCGAGCAGATTCCAATACGTGGACCACTCGATGCCATAACGCTCCGTCGCCGGTCCCGCTTCCGCTGTTCCCGCATCGCCGACGTAGAGTAACTCTGAGTCACTATGCAAATAGAAGACCGCCAGCGAGCTCGTCACGTTTTTCACTGCATCCGTCCGCGCACCGATTTCATATCCATAAGTCCGCACCAGTGGATCGACTGAATCCACTGCCTTTCCCGTCACCGGATCTTGCGTGATGGTCACGCCGCGCGCGTCGTTACTATGGAATCCAGTGCCAACACTAACATAATACTCCGTATCCGCCCACGGGCCGAAGACGAGGTTCAGCTTAGGGCTGATAATTCCATCCGTATCATCTCCCGAGTTCGCAGAGTTATCGCTATCGACATCAAAGGCAAATCCATCGGCTCGCAGACTTGGCTCGACGCGCAACCAATCATTTACATAATACTTCGCGGTCCCATAAATCCCGACGCTGCCTTCATATACATCATCCACACGCACCGCGCTCGTTCGCACCGTCTTTGTGGTATTATACAGCCCGATGTCGTCGATGAAATTATGCTGAGTCTGTATCCCTACAGTGAACGAATCCTTCGTTCCAAAATCCCACTGACGATTCACCTCGCCGCCGAAAAACCAGCGTCCGTCCTGTTGCTCGAATTGATCTCCATTCACCGGATCATTTAGGAAATAAGTAAAATTAGAGAATAAATCCATTTCATATCTTCCGACATAGAAATCGACATGCAGCTTTCCATCCGGCAAAGCACGGTTCCACTCACCCATCAGACTGTAGCGGCTGGACTCACCGCCCGCGCTGTCATCGATATTTCCCAGACGATCAAAACCGCCACTGATAAGACGTTGTGGAATCTGGTCTGTCGAATCCCATTCTGCATCATAAGCCATCGCAGTTAAACTATAGTCATCCTCGCCAGCTTGCTTAAACCATCTGAGAAATCCATTGATCCGCTGGGCGTTTCCTTCCTGAACCCACGGCCCATCGTAATAGTTATACTCTGCCGCATAAGTCAGCACAGAGCGATCATTCGTCTGCGCGGCTTGTTTACCAGAAGGAGCTTGAAGCGTGATCGAATCCGCAAGCAAACCTCGGAAGTAATGATGTTGTCCCACCTCAATGCTAGCGATGCCTTTGGGTAGTTCATGGAAAAAATTAAACTTCGCAGCACCCGCTGTGCTCAGGTCACCAAGCTGCGCGAAAAACGGACCTTTCCAATAGTCCAGTCCTTCCACCGTCTCCGGGATGATCGGATTCAAGTCAGCATAACCTTGACCGTGGGCATGAGTCACATGGTTGAGCGGCTGCCCATCCATCGACATATTAAAATCCGTGCCGTGGTCCAAGTTATAGCCACGGACGAAATACTGGTTCGCTTTCCCATCGCCGGAATGCTGGGTAATGACCACGCCCGGAATAACTTCTAGCAGTTCGCCTCGCCGCAAGATGGGACGTTTTGAAAACTCCTCAGCACTCGCCTCCCCTTGGGAAGCGGTGTTCGCGATACCGATGAGATTCTCTGCCTTGCCCGTGACAACCATCTCCGCGAGTTCTTGCGGAGTCTGTTCGTCATGTGCTGGAGCGGTGATGGTGAGAAAAATCAAACAAATGGCCGAGTAACACTGAAATTTCATGGGGAAATAGGAACGGTGAGTCATGAAGTCGAAATTCTCCGGGGCAGAAAAATCGACCGTCGCGAAGGTGGCGCATTTTCTCAATCCCGCAAGGCTTTGAGTGTGACCAATTCTACGGCTTCACTTACTGGGAAACTCTTGCTTTGCCCAGTCACTCCGCCCACTGATGGTGGAAATCACCCACAATGCCGCGACTTCCTGCATGGCTTGAAAGATACCGCTCCCTGCCGAAATGCGTTCTGTTTTTCGTCGCCGGGCAGTTTCTCATCAACCTGATTCATTCGTCGCAATTTCTGCTGCTGAATTTGTTCCTGCAATCACGCGGGCTGGACGATCCGACCATCGCCGCGCTGTCGTCCCACCGCTTTCTCGCGACGTTTTTCTTGGCGATCCCGGCAGGGCTGTGGCTGCGTGGGAAGCCACTGCGGAAACCGTTGCTCATCGGCTCCATCCTGTTTCCGCTGACGGCTTTGGCGGCGTTAGAAGCCGTGCGCCAAGGCCACATGACGGCGGCATCCGCGTGTTTCATGGCGATGGGATTTGCTAACTTAATTCTCAGCGTCGTCAGTATGCCGCTGATGATGCGGATGGCTCCACCGAAGCAGGCGAGCGAAGCCTTGAGCCTGCTGTTCGCGATGTGGGGCGCGGCGAGCATCTGCGGCGGTGTGCTGTCGAGCGTGTTGCAGGGCATCGGCCATTTTGAGATCGGAAATCATAGTTTCATCTTCGACGAATACTCCACGCTGCTGCTCCTAACACTCGCGGGACTCGGCGCGCCATTTCTCTATTATCGCATCCCAGATCCGGTGCCTGCCGCGACAGGGAAACGCCACTGGCTGCATGTGCATCGTGAAGACTTGCCGATTCTGGCTCGCAACATTCTACCCTGCCTCTGCATCGCCACGGGCGCGGGATTGAGCATCCAGTTTCTCAATCTGTTTTTCAGCAACGTCTATCAAATCAGCTCGGCAGCTTACTCGGCCTATGGCTCGGTGAGCTACGTGTTGGTGTTTATCTTCGGCCTCATCGTGCCAGAAGTGAAACGTCGGCTCGGCTGGCGCGGCGCGATCATCGGCGTGCAGACGGTCGCAGTGGTGATCCTCGCGGTGATGGGTCTAACGGAGCTGTGGAAACACACCGCATGGGCGCTGCCCGTCGCTCTCGTTTGCTTAATCTTCCGTCAGCCCTTGATGAACATGGCTGGCCCGTCCACCAGCGAGCTTTCGATGATCTACGTCGGCGAGCGTAACCGCGAGTTGATGAGTGCGTGCAGCGGCGCGATCTGGAGCGGCGCATGGTGGCTGGCAGCTCGCGTTTTCGAAATTCTACGCACCCACGATGTCCCGTATTGGCAAATTTTCCTGATGACGGCGGCCCTCTATCTTCTCGGCACATCATCTTACCTCGGGATCATCCGCAGCGTGGAAAAGCAGGAAAAAGCAGCTCTGCCGGACATGACTCCTGAGACGGAGCAGGTGTGAGTCACACCAAATCTGGACCGCGAAATTTATTTCGCCCGAGCTGGTGTTGAGACTTCATGCGGAATAAATTCCAATGCTTTTTAAGGATTTAAAACCCAAGGAGGGGCGGACTCCGATCCGCCCCAGCCCACGAAAAGCCAAAGAATAGAGGATAACCGCTCCCTTTTGGCATCTCATGGGCATCGGCGATTCGGAGATCGCCGTTCCTTGTTCACAGTCACCACGAATTCATTCTGCATGACAATCCGTCCAGATACTCACTTTGAATCCTTAAAGGCATTGGAATCAATTCCGCGCTCCACTTGATGAGTCACCGCTCGATGGAAAATCCCATGCAGTTTTCTAGCAGCGGGATTTTTTCCACCGTTTGATTCTTGACGTGATGGGCGACGTTCGACTCCTCGGCGATTTCGTTGATGAACGATTGCACCTCATCCTTCTCGCCCATGACTTGCAGTTCGACGCTGCCGTCCGGTAAATTTTTCACCCAGCCGCAGACCTCGAAACCGCGTGCGAGATCCTTCACCGTGTAGCGAAATCCCACGCCCTGCACGCGGCCCTCGAAGATCACGCGCTTGGCGATTCTCGGGAAATCACTGCTCGCCATTTTTGAAGGGATTCGTTTCCAAGGCGGAAGATTTCACACCGAAGACTTGCTCGAAGGTCTTCCCGGGCAGGTAGTTGTAGGCGATGGGAGCACTGCGCTTGCCTTCTGCATCGTAAATGTAAGCCAACCTTTGCACGGGCATTTCTTTGCCGCTGTTAGGATCAATGCGTTTGACGCGGGAGTCGAACATCAGTTCTTCGACGAGTAGGCCAGTGACGCGGTGATAGCCGTAGCTGACTTTGAAGAGTTCTTGGTTGAGGCCGTCGCGAATTTTGCAGCCTAACGGGTTGCCGTTGGAATCCATCTTGTAAGTGGTGGTCATCGTGCGGACGCCATTTGCCGAGAAGGTTTTCTTCGTGAGCGTCTTGTTGTCGGGGCTGCGAATGAAGACCGATTTCGAGCCGTCTTCGTGGCGCATGTAGCGGACGTTCGGGCCATCCACGCCTTCCATTTCACTCGCATCGCACGCAGGAGCGAAAAGCAGAAATGCGACGATCCACAGGTTTTTCCAAGTTGTCAGGAAGTTCACGGTGGGCAAACTACGACTCCAGTGCGGACGCTGCAAGCCGCCATTTTTGACGATGATTTGGAGAAACCGACGAGGCACCATCGACCTCACCCGCCACGCCCAAGTGATGGGAATCCTCAACGTGACGCCGGATTCGTTCTCGGATGGCGGCGTGCATTTTGAAATCCAAGCAGCTCTAACTCACGCCCGCCGCATGATCGCAGAAGGCGCGGCGATCATCGACATCGGCGGGGAATCCACTCGCCCAGGCGCAGCTCCCGTCTCGCCGGAGGAGGAAATCGCTCGCACCGTCCCCGTCATTTCCGCCCTGCGAAATGAGTGGGACGGAGTGATCTCGATCGATACCTCCAAAGCCGCCGTCGCACGCGCCGCCATCGCCGCCGGAGCGGATGTGGTGAACGACGTGAGCGGCCTAACCGAAGATCCAGCGATGATCGAAGTGTGCGCGGAAAGCGGCGTCGGCGTCGTGGTCATGCACATGCAGGGCAGCCCGAGGACGATGCAGCTCGCGCCTGCCTATCAGAACGTGGTCGCCGAGGTGAGAGCGTTTTTCCAAGAGCGATTTACCACGCTCACCCGTGCTGGCATCACGGCGGAGGCGATCTGCTTCGATCCCGGCATCGGCTTCGGAAAAGACCTTGAGCACAATCTCTCGCTGCTTCGAGCGTTGGCAGAAATTTCCACCGAAGGCCGTCCAATCTTGCTAGGAGTTTCTCGGAAATCCTTCATTGCCCGACTGCTAGGAACTCCAGATCCGCAAGCGCGGGATTGGCCCACAGTCGCGATCACTGCTCACGCCCGCGAACTCGGCGTGATGCTTCACCGCGTGCATGAGGTGAAATCCAACGTCCAAGCCCTGCGAATGATCGAGGCGATTCGCGGCTCGTCTCGTCAGTGATGCACGTCAATTTTTCTGCGGCACTCCCGGCTTGCTGGTGACGGCGAAACGGTATTTGCCAACGGCCTTGACCACGGCATTCACGATCGCCATCTGATAGGCTTCCTTCTCGATCAGCCTCGCTTCATACGGATGGCTGAGGAAGCCGCCTTCTAGCAAGATGGCCGGATGGCGGACGCCAGAGAGCACGCTGAAACGCGCCCGCTTGATCCCGCGGTCCAACGTATTTTTACCCAATTCCCACAGGAGCGAGCCGTGGACGGAGGTGGCGAGAGCGATGTTTGCGGAGTCGTGCTCGTTGCCGTTGCGTGCTTGGTTATCAGACGCTTTGAAATCGCTGCCGTAGTGCGAGACGCCGGGCGGAGACAGCGTGAAAGTCTCGATGCCACGTGCCGAGGGACCGCCAGAGTTGAAATGCACGCTGATATAGACGGCCTCCTCTTTGATCGCGTTCGCAAACTCGACTCGCTCCTGAAGTGATAGAAACACATCCGAGTTCCGAGTCATCACGACCTTGTAGCCCTTTTCCTCTAACTTTTTCTTAATCATCCCAGACACCTTGAGGTTGTATCGCGCCTCAGTGCCGAAGGGATTCGTCGCGCCCGGATCTTTGCCACCGTGTCCGGGATCAATGATGACCGTGCGGAAATCCCCGGCATTGGGGATGAAGTTCGGGCGCAACACCGGATCGATCAATTTGCCGAGATCCACTCGGGAAACGTAGGTTTTTTCACCCTGCGCTTCGATGGGATGGCTGAACACGAACTTCACGTTATTCATCAGGCAGTCGTAGCCGCCGATCTTGAACTTCACCTCGACTAACTTATTTTTATTGGCCTTTTCCCTTTCTGGGTCAGCGAGTCGAACGCCGCGCTTGAGGATGATCGAGTTTCCCGAGCGAGCCATCTCTGCGAAATTGTAAAAGTTTTTGATGCTGGCGATGGAGACGTATTCGCGGCCCTCGATCTTCGTGGTGTCCCAGCCAGCGACTGGCGCAGCAGAGCTCACGGATACGATAGAAACGGTGATGCACACGAGAAACGCCACCGCGCTCCGCAGTCTAGCAGCGGGGAAAATTGGAAGTTTCTTGGGAAATGCAGACACCACGGTTTTCGAGGATTTGTAACTTGTAAAAACCGGATGACAACCCTGTTTGTCGGTGTGAGCCTAGCTCACAAACTGCGTCTTCCTTGCATCGCGCGCATCAACGTCAGCTCGTCCGCGTGCTCCAGTCCGCCGCCTGCGGGTAGCCCTTGGGCGATGCGGGTGAGCCTGCAATTTCGCCCGCGCAGGAGATCGGCGAGGTAGTTCGCGGTCGCCTCGCCTTCTACGTCGGAACCGAGCGCGAGGATCACTTCGATTTCCTCGCTGGCCGTGTCTAACCGCCGGAGGAGTGATGGAATCCGCAGGTCTTCCGGCGAGACGCGGTCGAGTGGCGAGAGCTTGCCGCCGAGGCAGTGGTAGCGGCCACGAAATACCCCGGAGCGCTCCAGCGGGAGCACATCCGTCGCTTGCTCGACGACACACAGCAGGCGGTCATCGCGCGAGGGATCATCGCAAACATCACAGCCCGTTTCCGTGGCGAAGAAGCCGCATGTCGGGCAAGGGCGGATGGCGGCCTTCGCCTCTAACAATGACTCGGCCAGCGGGGTCGGATTTGCTTTCGTGCTTTGCAGCAACCACACCGCGATGCGCTCGGCACTGCGTGGCCCGACGCCGGGCAGCCGCTTGAGCTCGGCGACGAGCGACTTCACGGGTTGCGGAAATTCAACGGGCTTCATCGGGAGTGTCGGCAGTTAGTTTTTCGGAAATTTCATCACACGGTATCCGATGATTTCCCGCATAGATCAGCGCACAAACCCCAGACCAAAAAGTGGCAATCCACGGCCCCCCGATGTGTGGTGCGTGCGCTGCTAGACTCAACACCAGTGCCCATCCCGCCACGACGATGATCGTACTCAGCCAGACGATGACTCGCCGTCCGCCACCCGCGATGTTGAGCAGCGCGAATGAAATCCCGAAGGCGAAAACCATCACCCCCAGCCAAACGAACCACTCAGGCAAGCTCTTGGAAAAATTCGCTGCACCACCCGGTGAGACGAGTTTGGAAATCAGTCGGTTCAAGTGATCCAGAATTCCTAACACACTCAGTCCCACCACCAAAACCACCGACAACGAGCCGATCGCCGTCGCCGGAACTGTCACCGATCCCACGGAGCGTGGGTTGCTGGTTTTCCCAAAACTCATGGTGGATTGATACAAGATGACAGGATCATTTCGCCGTCAGCAAACGCTCCCCGGCCTCGCCTGTCAATCGGTGGTCAGGTGAAAGCATGACCCGCCATCGGATTTCGCCCACCGCCAGACTTGTCAAATCCGCCATCGTGTCGAAACTCCGGTTTTCTCGCGTCTTCAGCCACTCATCATGCACTTTCTCGGAATCGAAATCGGCCACGGCGGCACCCGCGCCATCGCCCTAGATCTGGAATCTGCGGTGATCCGCGCCGAAGCATGGGTGCCGCACGACTGGATCGAGGGCTTGCCGACTGGCTATCGTGAGCAAAATCCCGCGCAATGGATCGACGCCGTGGATCGCGCCGTGCGCCAATGCCTCGCCGCACTCGAAGGCCAGAAAGACCGCGTCGCCGCCATCGGCGTGGCCGGTCCGCAACGCGGGCTTGTCCTGCTAGACGAGGCGAACCGCATCATCCGCCCAGCCAAGCTCGCGGGCGATGTCTCGGTGAAACGCCAAGCAGACGAGATCGCACGCGCGTTCGGCGGCGCACCCGGTTTGATCGAAGTCGCTGGCCAAGCACCCGGAGTCGAGTCTGCGGCGGCGGAATGTCTCTGGCTGAAACAACACGAGCCGTATCATTTTCAAAGAGCCGCCAGTCTTCTAACGGCGCAAGATTTCATCGCCTACTGGCTCACCGGCGAGCGCATGACCGAGGCGGGCAGCGCGTCCGGCACGGGCCTGCTAGACATCCGCACGCGGAAATGGTCGGCGGAGTTGATCGACTTCATTGATCCCGCATTGGCTGGCCTGTTAGCGCCCATCGGCGTGTCCGATCAACCGCGCGGATTACTGCGCCCGGCGTTGGCTCGCGAGTGGGGAATCTCCGAACTCGTGCAAATCGGAGCAGGCAGCGCGTCGCCCATGTTAGCCGCGCTGGCGGCGGGTTGCGTCGCGAACGGAACTGTCGCGGTGGAACTCGGCTCGACGGGCGTGCTCGTCGGCGTCGGCAGCTCGCCAGTCATCGACCTTCGCGGCGAAATCACCCCACTTTGCAATGCGACTGGCAGTTGGCTCGGCCTCGCGACGACGACCAATGCCGCAGTCGCTCCAGAGGTTTTGCGGCGTCACTACGGATGGTCCGCAGAACAATTCGAGGCAATGGTCGCCAGCGTTTCACCCGGCGCGGACGGACTACTGCTGCTGCCGTATTTCAATGGCGAATCTATCCCGCGCCTGCCCGAAGGCACGGGTGTCCTCCACGGCATCACGCCGGAAAATTTCACCCCAGCGCACATGGCCCGCGCTGCGGCGGAGGGCGTCGCACTCGGACTCGGTTACGCGATGAGTCGCCTGCGCGATCTCGGTTTCGATCCACCAGAAATCCGTTTGCTAGGCCCGGGAGTCGCCAGCCCAGTCACCCGCCAACTTCTGGCTGACGTCTTCGGCGCACCCGTCGTTCCCGTTTCTAGCAGGCAAGGCGCAGCCGTCGGCGCAGCGATGCAAGCCGCCGTCGCCTTCTTCCACCAGAGCGGCGAATCACTCGGCTTCGAGGAAATCGCCAGCTACCTCGTCGCGGGCGATGCCGAGTCCCGCTGCGAACCAGACCCGCAGGCGCACGAGCTCTATCAAGAACTGATGTCCCGCCAGCAATACCTCGTCGATACTTTGCATCCGGCGGGTTTCCTCTAACTAATGAAACCGAAAAGCACCGAGATCCGCGGCAGCCGCAAGGCAGAAATCCTCGGAACCCTCGCGGGCTGGCTCATGCGGCTGTGGACCGCGACGCTCCGCTACGAAGTCCAAGACCGCTGCGGCATCACCCGCACCGAGAACAATCTCCCACCCGTGATCTACGCGATGTGGCACAGCCGCATTTTCGTCATCCCATCCATCTGGCGGAAACACTGCGGCCATCATCGCAAGTCCGTCGTCCTCACCAGCGCGAGCAAAGACGGAGCCATCCTCTCTAACGCGATGGCCGTCTTCGGCATCGGGGCCGTGCGTGGCTCATCGTCACGTCGCGCCGTCGCCGCCCTCATCGGCATGAAACGCGAGCTCAAGGAAGGCGTCGATGTCTGCATCACGCCCGATGGACCACGCGGCCCGCGCTACGGATTTCATGCCGGGATGGTGAAACTCGCCGAGTCCTCCGGCGCGCCCATTTTACCCATCCACGCGACGTTCAGCTCCGCGTGGCGATTGAAAACTTGGGACCGTCTCGTCATCCCCAAACCTTTCAGCCGCGTCACCGTCATTTTCGACGCCACCCTTGCCGTCCCGCCACGGCTTGATGAAACTTCTTTCCAGCAACACAGCGACCGCATCCGCGAAATCCTCCTCGCCGGAACCGACGATGCCTAAAATTTTTCTACCATGACCACTCCAAAAATCCTTGATGGAAAAGCCGTCGCCGCCGCCGTGCTCGACGAATGCCGCACCGAAACCGCCGCCCTGTTAGCCAAAGGCATCCAGCCCGGACTCGCCGTCGTCCTCGTCGGCAGCGATCCCGCATCCCAAGTCTATGTCGGCTCCAAAGCCCGCACTTGCAGCGAGCTAGGTTTCCACTCCGTAAAAATCGAACTCCCCGCCGAGACCACGCAGGAAGAACTCCTCCAAGTCGTTCGTGATTTGAACACTGATCCCAAGGTTCACGGCATCTTGATCCAGTTTCCTCTACCCAAGCACATCAACGAGGAATCAATTATTCGGGGGCTTGACCCGCGCAAAGATGTCGACGGTTTCCATCCAGAAAACGTCGCCAAGCTCGTGCTCGAAGACCCCTCCGGCTTTGTCCCCTGCACGCCCGCCGGGTGCATGAAGCTATTGGAAATCTCAGGGATCGACACCAACGGGGCTGAAGCTGTCGTTCTCGGACGGAGCATGCTGGTGGGCAAATCCGTTGCGTCACTCCTAGTTTCAAAAACCTCGAACGCCACCGTCACCATCGCCCACTCGCGGTCCAAAGATTTACCCGCCATCTGCCGCCGTGCCGACATCCTCATCGCCGCCGTCGGTCGCCCAGAAATGGTCAAAGCAGACTGGGTGAAACCCGGTGCCGTCGTCATCGACGTGGGAATCAACCGCGTACCAGACGCCTCCAAAAAATCCGGCCACCGCCTCACCGGCGATGTCTCCTACGAAGAAGTCGCCCCGCTCTGCGCCGCCATCACCCCCGTCCCCGGCGGCGTCGGCCCGATGACCATCGCGATGTTGATGAAGAACACGCTGCAAGCGGCAAGGCAGATTGGCTCATAATTGCATCAACCATGGCTCTCCACCCCGAATTTCCCGCCTCGCCATACGCTTCACCGAAAACAAATTATGATCACTCGTTTTGAGATTTCCAACTTCAAGCGTCTCGGAACGGCGGAGCTGCAACTTGGCAATGCCGCTGTTTTCATCGGCCCCAACAACTCCGGCAAGACCACCGCCTTGCAAGCTCTCGCCCTTTGGGACATTGGCTGGCGCAGGTGGGCGGAAAAGCGCGACAACAGCGCGGCCAGTGAACGCAAAGGCGTCACCATCAACCGCCGTGATCTTTACTCCATTCCCGTTCCCAGTGCTCGTCTTCTCTGGAATGACTTGCACACGATGGAAACCGCTCGCGTGGAGGGAAAACAAAGCACGGAAAAAGTCTGCATCACCTTAACCGCAGAGGGAATTCACGATGACAAGCCCTGGTCCTGCGCCTTGGAGTTTTACTACGCCAATGAAGAGTCTTTTTACTGTCGGTTGAAGGATGGCAAGGATGGCCGCGTTCCCGAAGGTGTACGAAAGCATAACGTAGTTTTCCTTCCTCCCATGTCCGGTCTATCTGAGCGTGAGCACCGCAAGGAAGCTGGCGAGATTGCCGTGCTCATCGGGGAAGGGCAAACCGCTCAGGTATTGCGCAATCTTTGTTGGCAACTCTTCTCGCGTGAAGACAAGTCCGCTTGGAAACTACTGGTGAGTCACATTCAGCGCCTTTTCCATATCTCACTTCTTGAGCCGCAATACATCAAGGAACGCAGTGAACTTTCCCTAGGATACAAGGAGGCCTCGGGCGTGGAGTTGGATCTGTCATCATCTGGGCGCGGTTGCCAACAGGTGCTGCTACTGTTGAGTTACATGCTGGCCAATCCCGGCGCGGTCTTGCTTCTCGATGAGCCAGATGCCCATTTGGAGATCCTGCGCCAACGGGATGTCTATAACCTCATCACCGAAATCGCTGCCGAGCAGGATTCTCAAATCATCGCGGCGAGTCACTCGGAGGTGATTTTACAAGAGGCTGCGGAGCGGGACGTTGTCATCGCGTTTGTGGGTCGTCCCCATCGCATCGACACTCGCTCACGAGCACAAGTTAGGAAAGCTCTCGAAAGCATCCACATGGCGGATTACTACTTGGCGGAACAAAAGGGCTGGATGCTCTACCTAGAAGGTTCTACTGACCTCGCGATTCTCCGCCGCCTTGCCTTGCGCCTAGAGCATCCTGCCAAGGAATTCCTGAGCGATTCGGTTCCCGTTTTCTATCTGGGGAACAATAAGCCGCAAGAGGCTCGCGACCACTTCCAAGGCTTGCGCGAGGCCAAATCCAATCTCGCCGGCATTGCCCTGTTTGATCGTCTCGACAAGGAGCTTCACACTGGGTCAGCACTCACGGAGCGCATGTGGAGCAGGCGTGAAATCGAAAACTACATCACCACCCCGGCCAGTCTTCGAGCCTACGTGCAGCAGGGCTTGCGTGGAAACGATCTGGTTGACGAGGCAGAGCGTAAGACCCGGTTGACCACTCTCGAAACATGTATTGAAGAACTGGTGAACGCTATGCGCATCAAGCGTGAACCCGACCCTTGGGGGCCTGAGATTAAAGTAACCGACGATTTTCTCGATCCTCTCTTCGCCAATTTCTATCAACGGCTCGGTATCCCGCAGCAGACCTACAAGCGGGATTACCACGGACTCGCCGATGCGATCCCGGTGGATGAAATTCCCGAGGAAGTCATTGAAATGCTGAACAGCATTTCCGAAGTGGCAGGCAGAGCAACCCCCGAAAGATGACCGCGTTTTGCTCTTTACGGAAAAAGCGAAGTTAGACACGCATGGAACGGTAAATAAAACGATGTCTGCCACGGTCTTCTAACTTCCAAATGCTCAAACACATTGATAAACCTCGCAGCAGTCTTACCCTTGAGTGTCACTGCTGTACCCGCCCCCACGGCTTGACCGGCGATCCTTCAGCGTGCATGGTCCGCCGCCTATGAAGTCAATTTCTCTTAACCATCTTTCGCTGCTAGGGCTGCTGACGCTCACGCTGTCGTCATGTTTTACGGGCGGTCCTGGAAAGTCCGATTACCTCACGGGGGTCGGCGGTTCCGTTCACCAACCTACCTCCGGCGGCCCGCATCATCCGGCTCCGGCCATTCCAGATGACGTTTCCTATTGGGACGGTGACAGCGCGCAAGGCAGCCCGCTCATCAAAATCAACCGTAGCCAGCAGAAGGCATTTTTCTACAAAGGTGGGACTCTGGTTGGCATTTCCCGCATTTCCAGTGGCACCGAAGACCACGGAACTCCTGCGGGGAAATACAAAATCACCCAGAAGAGTAAGGATCATAAATCCTCAATCTACGGGGTTTTCAAAGACCGCACGACGGGGATGACCACCAACGACAATGTGGACATCCGCGTGGACAAGCCGAAATCTAGCGAAATTTACTACAGCGCGCCGATGCCGAATTTCATGCGCTTCAACGGCGGGATCGGGATGCACACGGGTTTCCTTCCCGGCTACGCTGCGTCCCACGGCTGCATCCGTATGCCGCACCATATGTCCACGCATTTCTTCGAAAACGTCCAAGTCGGCACGCCCGTCATCGTCGAGTGAACGCACCTCTGCCGGATGCCTCAGTCACGATGGAAGTCCGCCCGCAAGCCGTGGCGGAATGGGTCAAACTTCCGCGCACCGAACGGCCCCGCTTGATCGACTGCCGTGAGGAAGACGAACTCGCGATTTGCCAAATCCCCGGCAACGACTGGATCCCGCTAGGCTTGTTTTCCGGCGTCCGAGAAAAACTCCTCAGCGGCAATGAGCGCGGAGTCGTGGTGTATTGCCATCACGGCGTCCGATCACTGCGGGCGACGCATTTCCTGCGCTCCATCGGCGTGGAAAATGCGTTCTCCATGGCAGGCGGTATCGAGGCATGGGCAGAGCTGGTCGATCCTGCGATGGCGAGGTATTGAAGCCATGGCTGGCCGCATCAAGGTTTGTGGAAATGCGTGGTGGGCTTCTTCGTAGGTAGTCTAACCCTTTAGCTCTCGAAGTAGGTGTAGCCGGAGAGTCCTTCGCGGAAAAGGTCGAGGATTTCGCGGCGTTCTTTGGGGGAAATGCGGCCTTCGGTGACGGCTTTTTCGGCAAAGGTGCGGAAGCGAGTGACGAGTTCCTTCGGGTCAAACTCGACGTAGGTCAGGACATCGGCCACGGTGTCGCCTTCGACTTCGTGGGTATAGACCGGCTTGCCTTTTTCGAGGTGGACGCCGACGACGTTGGTGTCGCCTAGCAGGTTGTGGAGATCGCCGAGGGTTTCCTGATAGGCCCCGACGAGGAAGACGGCGAGGTAGTAGGGTTCGTCCGGTTTGAAATCATGCAGCGGGAGGACTTTGGCGACATCTTCTTTGTCGATGAAGCGGTCGATCTTGCCGTCGCAGTCGCAAGTGATGTCGGCGAGGACGGCGCGGTGGCGGGGTTTTTCTCCGAGCCGATGGATGGGCATGACGGGGAAAACTTGGTCGATGGCCCAGGAGTCGGGGAGGGATTGGAAAAGGGAGAAATTTCCGTAATAGAAATCGACGAGGGTGGAGGAAAGCTCGCGGAGGTCTTCGGGGATGTCGTCGTCCAGCTCAGCGATAATGTTAGAAATGCGGGTGAGGATATGCCAGAACCACGCTTCTGCGAGGCCCCGCTCGCGGAGGGTGGCCGCGCCGTAGAAAAACTGGGCACGCATTTGGTCGCGGTAGTACATGGCATCGTTGAAGCACTCTTGGAGGTTCTTCTTATTGATGACCTTGTTCACCTCGATGATGTTCATGAGGTTTTGCGGCGCGTTTTCCGGGATCGGCGGGGCTTCCTCACTGGTCTGGGCGCTGGTGGCGTCGAGGATGTTGAAGACGAGGACGGAGTAGTAGGCGACGACGGCGCGGCCAGACTCGGAGATGAGATTCGGGTGTTGGACGCCGGCTTTATCGCAAATTTGAGAAATGACTTCGACGATGTCGGTGCAGTATTCGGCGACGGAATAGTTGCAGGATGAGTGGAAATTCGTGTGAGAGCCGTCGTAGTCCACGGCCATGCCGCCGCCGATATCGAGAACGCCCATGGGTGCGCCTTCTTTGACTAGGTCGCAATACATTCTAACGGCCTCGGTCGCACCTTCGCGGATGGCAGCGATGTTAGGAATCTGTGAGCCTTGGTGGTAGTGGAGCATTTTCAGGCAGCCGATGTAGCCTGAATCTTTGAGTTGATCGACGACGGCGATGACTTGTGAGGCGTTGAGGCCGAAGACCGATTTGTCACCCGCGCTGTCTTGCCAGTGGCCGGAGCCTTTGGTGGAGAGGCGGACGCGGACGCCGAGATTGGGCAAAATACCGAGCTTGCGGGAGCGTTCGAGGATGAGGTCGAGTTCGCTGGGCATTTCTAACACGAGCATGACGCGCAGGCCCATTTTCTGGGCTTGGAGGGCGAGGTCGATGAACTCTTCGTCTTTGTAGCCGTTGCAAATCAGATAGGCCTCGGGATCGTGCATGTGGGCGAGGGCGGCGATGAGTTCCGGCTTAGAACCGGCTTCGAGGCCGTAGTGGTAGCGTTTTCCGAACTCGGCGATTTCCTCAATGACTTGGCGCTGTTGATTGACCTTGATCGGATAGACGCCGCGATATTCGCCACGGTATTTGGTTTCCTTGATCGCTTTGCGGAAGGACTCGTTGATCTCGGCGATGCGAGAATGGAGGAGATCGCGAAAACGAAGGAGCACGGGGAGATGGGTGCCGCGGTCGCGAAGGCCGTCGATGACTTCAAAGAGCGAGACTTCGGCTTGGGCTTCGTCGTCTTCAAGGCGGACGGTGACGTGGCCGTTTTTGTTCACGCCGAAGAAGCCGTGGCCCCAAGTTTCTACGCCGTAGAGTTCGGCGGATTTTTGAGGAGTCCAGACGTTGTCGGATTTGCGCTTGGGAGATTTCGCGGGAGCGGTGGCGGTGGCAGGAGGTGTCATGAATGCGGAGAGAGAAAATCAGTTAGCGGGTCGGTTGTTTCCAGTCGGGAAAGTCGGTGGTGAGTTGCTGGCGGTATTTTGCGGCTTCGTCGGCGTTGCCCTGTTTTTCGAGGACGAGGATATATTTCCAGATGGCGAGGGGCTTGAGGTCTTTGTCCTCGTGGAAGGAAATGACTTTCAGGTAGTCGGCGGCGGCGGGTCCGAGTTGATCGGCGCGGAAATTGAGATCGCCAGATAAAATGAGGAGTCCGGCACTGGTGCGGCCTGCGGGGTGGAGGTCGTCTGCTTCGTCGGCGGACTTGCGGGCTTCTTCGTAACGCTTGAGCATCAAGAGCGCGCGGCCACGGTCGAGGAGTCCGTCGGCTTTCCAGCCGGGGTTGTCTTCCACGGCGAGGACGTTGTTGACGGCGGTGAGCGCGGCCTCGGCATCGCCTGTCTCGAGGCGGGCTTTGGCGAGGTAGCGCCAGATTTCTTTGGCGGTTTCGCGAGGTTCTTCGGGGTTGGCGACGAGGGCGAGTGACTTGGCGGCGGAGGTGTAGTCGCCCGCGTTATAGGACTGCATTCCGGACCATTGGATGGCTTGCTCCGGGATGTCTGAGTCGTATTTTCCGGCGATGGCGAGGTTGATTTCTGCGGCGAGTTTCTGCGGATCTTGGGAGGCAAAATAGCCGAGGGCGAGGAGCAGGCCGGCGTGTTTGGCGTAGCTCTCAGGGCGGAGGGCGCGGGCTTTTTCGAGGTAGGAAACGGAGTCTTTGGCGGCGTTGGTTTTTACGAGACCCCAGCCGATGAAGTAGTTGGCCTCGGCTTGGAGGGTGGGTTCGAGGGTTTTGATAGATTTCAAAAGCCCCTGGTAGCGGACGATCATGTCGGCGAAATTTCCTTCAGTGCGGCGGAGTTTAGCGGACTCTAACCATGCGTATGAGGCGAGGTCTTCGGGGATGCCGGGGACGGTGAGTTTGTCGAAATCGGCGATGGCTTTGGCTGGCTCGGCGCTCTCGACGTAGGATTTGGCGCGTTTGGCGTAGGCCGAGGGGATGCGCGGGTCGTCGGGGTGCTTGGCAATGAAGTCGGTGAGCGAACGGATGGCACCCTGGGCGTCGCCCGCTTCGGAGAGGCACCAGCCGCGTTGATAGAGGAGACCGGGGCGGTTTTTCTCACTGACGGCGACGGCGTTGATCTGGCTGTAAACTTTGGCGGCTTCGGGGATTTTGTTTTCTGCGAAGAGGGATTCCGCCTTCATCATCATGGCGGTGTGGATGCGGGTGTCTTCGGGGCGGGATTTCCGATAGAGCTGGAGGAAGGCGTCCACTTGCTCGGGGACGTTGCGGCCTTCGATTTGAAAAAAGCAGAGCAGGCGGTTGTAGGCGGCGTGGAAGGCGAGGTCGGTGTCGGATTTTACGAGTTTTTCGACATCGCGGAAAAGCTGGAGGGCTTCGCTGTGTTGGTTGAGCCGCATGTGGGCGCGGCCTGCGATCATCAGGCGGCTGGCTTCGATTTCGCCGCCGCTTTTGATGGAGCTGCGGCGGAAAATTTCGATGACTTCGCGGTATTGTTTCTTCGCGAAGGCGTTTTCCATCAGCGCGGTCTGGGCGTCTGGGCGGAACTCATCCATGCCGGGAGTGGTGAGGATGAGCTTGAGGTATTTTTCTGCGAGGTCGGTTTTATCGAGCTTTCCAGCGGTGAGCGCGGCGTGGAGTGCGGCTTCGCCACGGACCTTGGTGGCGTAGGGGCCGGGGATGATTTCCTCGAAGATGGCGAGGGCGTCTTGGAGTTTCCCGGTCTTGAGACTCAGGTGGCCGATGGCGACTTTTGCTTGGCCGATAAAAAGTCCGCCAGCGGGGTCTGCGATGACTTTTTTAAACGCGGTGATGGCCTCGCGATCACGGCCTAGCAGGCGGTAGCAATTTCCTGCGAGATACTGGCCGCGTGGGCGTTCTTCGGGTTTCGCGGCGTTTTCGGAGAAGCGTTCGAAAAGCGGCGCGGCGAATGCGTATTGGCCGTTATTGTAGTAGTCTGCGGCGAGGGTGTAAGCGGCGGCGGCGGCCCATTTGCCTTTACCGTAGCGGTTGAGCAGGGTGCTGAAGCAGCGTTTGCCGTCATCGAACTGGCCGGACTGATAGTAGCTATTACCGAGATACCACCATGCCATCTCGGCGTTCGCGTGATTCGGGAAGGAGCTGAGGTAGTCGGCGAAAATTTGCGAAGCGCGCTGGTAGTATTCTAGCTTGTTTGCGGGGACGGTGCTGGCTTGGGCAGAGTCGTAGAGGTTTTTTCCCCGGAGAAAGTAGTCGTTCGAGGCGTCTGGAGCTAGGGCTGGGTCCACAGGTTCTGCGCGCTGGATCTGGGCGATGCCGGGTCCGGTGGCGAGGATGAGGATGGCGATGACGGATTTCAAAGTGCGGGCAGCGTGATGGAAGGAAGATAAAATGCCAAGCCGATCACTCGGTGGGTGTGGTGGGTCGCTGAGTGGCGAAGGAAATGTTCCAGACGCCCGCTTTTTGGCAGATGTCGATGATCTCGACGATGCGTTGGTATGCGACGTTTCCGTCACCTCGGAGGCGGATCGGCTGGTTCTCGTATTGCTTCGCGATTTTCGAGAGTTTCTCGAACAACTGAGCTTCATTGAGGGTGGTGCCTTCGATGCGGATGGCACCGTCGGTAAAGATGTTGATGGTGATTTCTCCGCGCATCCGCTGGGGTTCTGCGCCTTCTTGGGCGGTGGGGACGGAGACGTTCAGCTCGGTTTCAGATTTGCTGAACTGGTAGCTGATGATGAAGAAACTCAGCAGCAGCAGGAGAATGTCGATCATCGGCGCCAACTGAATGGAGACCGGCGGCATCTGGCGGGTGGCGAATTTCATGCCGAGTAGCAGTTAAATGCCGTGGAGGTCCGGGCGGTCGCCAGCGAGCGGGGACGGAACTGGCATCGCGTAGTCTTCGCGAGGCCGTTGGGGTTGCTGCGGGAATTGTTGGACGACGGGTTGGCGTTCGAGCTGAGTTTGCAGCAGGGCGATGAAATGAGTGGCGGCGGCTTCGAGTTCGCTGACGTATTTCTGCACGCGGCCTCGGAAAAATGAGTAGAACGCGAGGGCCGGAATGCTGATGGCAAGACCGCCCGCAGTAGCGATGAGGGCTTCTGAGACGCCTTCCGCAAGGCCCATTTGGCGGACGCCTTGGACCTCGCCAGCGGAAATTTCGATGAAGGCTTTGATCATGCCGATGACGGTGCCGAGGAGGCCGACCATGGGAGCGATGCCCCCGATGTCGGCGAGGTAGGTGATGCGAGAAGTCAGCAGTCCGGCTTGGTGTGAACCTTCGACTTGGGCGACATCCCGGATGTTTTCAAACGAGGTTCCAGGGTTAGCGGCGACGAAATCGAGGGTTTTCTGGGTGATGCGAGCCATGCACTCGTTACGGCGGTGACAGTAGCCGATGAGGCCGAGGAGGTCGCGTTTGCGAATCATGGACTCGGCAGTGTTCATGAAGCGATCGCTGACGACGGCGTTGCGGCGGATGGTCAGCAGGAAAACGAGAATCAGCAGCACCGTCAGCACGGACATCAGCCCCAGTGGATACATCATCAGTCCGCCTTTGAGGAGAATTTCGAGGAAGTTCGTCTCCGTGATGGCTGGGGCAGCGGATTCAGCGGCGGAAGCGAGAAGCGCGGTGGTCCAATAAACGACGACGGAGAGGGAGCAGCACTTCATGAAGGTGGCAGGATTCTAGGGACGTAAATGTTTAACGCAAGCTCAGGGACGGCTGAGGTCTGCTTCTACGCCGGAGGACGTCGTATCTTTTCTGCAAAAACAGATCGCGTTAGATCTTCGGCCCGGACTTCCTGCCGCCGGAATCGGTGTTGAGGAAGCGGTAGTAAACTTCCAGCATCAGGGTGGCGAGACAGTTGCGGTAAAGCTGATTTTCGCCGTGTTCGTGTTTACCTTTGGCTTTCCAAGTGCCGTCTGGATTCTGGTTGTTGAGAAGCTCGTCGCGGAAAAGCTCATTGTAGAATTCCCAGTATTCGCCTCCTGCCTGCATCATGGCTTGGGACTCGTAATAGTGGCAGTAGAGGTTCGAGTTCTCCGAACTCCATTTGAACTTGGTGTTGTCTTTGATGTATTTCAGGCCCTTTCGGACTTCGGAGGAATTCGCCTTACCCCACATTTGGTGACAGAGAACACCGACGCCGGTGAGTTTGAAATAGGTATCACCGCCCGCACTGGCACCCGGACCGGTGTAGCCAAATCCGCCGTTCTCGTTTTGCATGGTGGCGAGGTATTCGAGTCCCCTTTTCACACTGGAATCGAGTTGCTTGAATTTGATACCTGTGTGCTTACAGGCTTTGAGTGCTTGGATCTGCCAACCGACGATGGAGGTGTCAGTGTGGCCGGTGGGGGTCTTGAACTGATAAGCCCAGCCGCCGTTTTTCGCCTGATTATCAATGATGAACTGGCCGGCTTTTTCGGTGACTTCCATGAGGTTGGGAACGTCAATTTTGAGTTCTTTGCAGAAAGTGGCAGCTTCCCCGAGAGCGTAGGTGGCGATTCCGTGCTCGTAAACCCAGCCGTTCGCGGTGAAATTGCTGGCAAGTTTGCCTTTGTTCTTCATCCCGACATCGACGAGGTAAACGATGCCTCTCATGCAGGATTCGCCAAACTCATCTGAGGCCGGAGTTTCGCAGTGACCGAAGTAGGCGAGGAGAACCAGCCCGGTCATCGCTGGGGAGTTGGCATCGCCCCATGAGCCGTCAGATTTCTGGGTGTTTTTCATCCAACGGAGGGATTTTACGACGGCATCTTCACAGGCTTCGTTGCCACCGTTTTCCTTGAGGCGAGAGAGGCGATCTTCTTTGGAACAACGCTTGCGCATGGACTCGGGGATGAGGCCGAAGAGTTTGCCGACGCCAGCACCGTTACCGAAACCGCTGCCTGCCCCAGAGCCGGAGCCGAAGCCATTTCCACTTCCGGAGCCACCCAGGCCGCCGGACATGCCGCCGCCGCTGAGTGAGCTGAGGGTGGACATTTCGCCGAAATTATCGCCCTGCTCGGGAATCGCGTAGCTGGAGGTCGCTCCCTCGGCGAAGACGCGCTTGACGTTGGTGGTCGGGGTGATTTGCGCGCGCTTTTTCACCGCGACGTTATCTGCAGAACGCTGGCCACCACCGCCGCCGGGTGGCATGAAATCTACCTTTTTCTCTGGCTCAGTGATGATTTGAAACACCCAGAACGCACCGATGATGAGCAGGATGACGTGAAAGAGCGCGGCAAACATCAGCGAGCCGCCACCGATTTGTTCCCACATCCCGGGTTTACGCTCTTCCACGCGGATGAGGTTTCCTTCTTCGTCGTAAAGTTCCATGGCGGTAGTGGGCTGGTGGTTGGATTAGGAAAAATCTGAGCTTACTCGGGTGCTCCGGCTTGGAAGGAAACGTCCGAGATTTTGACTTGGCTCAAAGCATCGAGAACATCGACGACTCTCTGGTATTTCGCAAGTTCGTTGGCGTAAATGGTCACGAGAATCTTGGAATTCGCGGCATCACTGGTTTTTTTGATGTCAGCAAGTGTTCCGGTCAGCTCGGGGAGGGCGCTGCCTTCCGTCGCGTCGAGTGGGTCGTCATTGAGGTAAACTTGGCCATCGTCCTCGATGCGGATGGCGACTTCTTCGGGCGGAATCGCCTCGTTGTCGTTTAATACCACCGTGCCGGGGAGCTTGGTGACGTGGGCGTTTTCCACTTGGATGTCACTGGCTTGGACGATGAAAAAGAGCAAGATGACGAATACCACGTCGATCATCGGCGCGATCTGGAAGCCAAGATTGACTTCCGCGCTGTGTTTCCTGCGACGGCGGCGTTTTTTGGTCGTGGTCATTTGTTGGAGGATGCGAAGGCCATATCTGAGATGCCAGCTTCACCGATGAGATTCATGACGCGCTGAATCTCGCCTGCGGGGACGAGCGAGTCTCCCCGGACGACGATGCGGAGGAGTTTGTCTTTTTCATACCTGTCTTTGAGGATGGGGACGATTTCTTCCCAATTCGTGATTTCGCGATCATCGAGGACCAATAGGCCTTTATTCGTTTCCTTGTTGAAGCGGACGTTCACGGCCATCTCGTGCTTGGTCATCTCCTTCTCGCGTGGCTTCGCGTTGGGTGAGATCGGCAGTGTTAAGTTCTTATCCACCTTGAGCACCTCGGCTGAGGTAATCATCACGAAGAACACGAGCAGCACCAGCAGCACGTCGATCATCGGTGCAATCTGGAAATCCGGTTCTCCGTCTCCTCCGCCGGTGCTGGCCATAAAATCAGTGAGTAAATGGGTGGGTTAATAAAGTTGGCGACGGCTCAACCTTGAGGTGCCTCCAGCCAGTTTGGCAAAGCGGCGTAAGTTTCTTCTTGGCCGACGTCTGCGTCCTTGAGGTATTCGTAAGGCGCGTTGCGGAAAAGATGCTCTGTCACCTCGTGGAGGTGATGGATGGCGCCTTGGAGTTTGTTGCGGAGGAAATAGAACGCCATGAACGCCGGAATGGCGACGAGTAGTCCTGACGCCGTGGCGACAAGCACCTCACCGATGTGACCCGCCAACTCGCCGACGCCACTGGAAAGCCCGCCCGATCCGAGGCTACCGAAGGCACCTTTCATACCAAAGACGGTTCCGAGCAGTCCGATCATCGGCGCGCAAACCCCGATGACGGAGAGGTAGTTGATCCGAGTTTGGAGGGTGGAACTGATTTTTTCCACGGTGTTGTAAATCGCTTCCTCGGTGGCGTCTTTGCCGTATCCCACGGAGCCAAGTCCGGCGCGCATCACTTCAGCAAAGGGGCTGAAGCTGCCTTTCATCGCTTGATAGGCTGCAACGTAGTCACCCGCACGGAAAAGCTCTTGAGAAATCGAAACGTCTTCTGTCGGGGTCATTTTTTTGCCAGCAGTCCGCATCCAGATGTCGATGATGAGCCAAACCATCGCGATTGAGCAGACGAGTAGAATGTGCATGACCCAGCCGCCTTCTTTGTAGATGTCGAGAATGCTCTCTTTTTTAACATTTCCGCCTGTGGCTGCTTCGGCGGCCACGGGGAGGAGAAGGAGTGCCGCATAGACAGCTAGCTGGATGGTCTTTTTCATAGATTTAATAGTTGGACGGGTAGTGAGGATGAGAATGGAGGATTATTTGCTGCTTTCAAGTCGCTTGTTCGCCTCGCCAGCGATGATGGTGTCGCCTGCTTGTCGCACACAGGACTGAAGCAAAGCCACGGCTTCCTCGCGGCGGTCGAGGGCGGAAAGTGCCTCGGCCGCGTGAAATTCTGCGACGGCATTGAGAATCATCCCACCAGAAGGGTAGAGGCAGGGTACGTGTAAAAACGCTTCTAACGCCCCGGCGGCGTCCTCGGCTTGTTTGAGTGCCTTGGCGCGGAAAAATGAGGCGTATGCGCGGACGGCTGTCGGCAAGTTGTCAGTAGTGAGATCACGGAAGGCGGATTCGCGCTCCTCATGGGTGGTGGAGGGCGGTAAAGCGAGTGCCCTCCCGAGCGAGACGAATGGGTCAATCCCCTGCGCTGGCGTGGCGTCGGAAATTTCCTTGCCGATAGCGGCACTCTTCGCGGTGTCGCGATTCAGCGAGTAGGCGACGAGCGCAGCTTCGGCGGCTTCTAGCCAGAAATTTCCCGGAATTTTCGCCGTGATTTGCTGCGAAGCGAGGACGGGTTCTAGCAATTTAATCGCGTCCGCAGGCTTATCCATCAACAGCAGGGCGATGGCGCGATTAGTCTCCAGCGGCTTGTCGCCGTAGATGTGATCTGCGGAATCCATCGGGAAAGTTTGGCCTGGGTTGAATCCTTCGACAGGTGCTTTGAGGGCGATGAGGTTGCCTTGCAGCGCGGCAGCGGCGACTGGGACGGAGCGGCCATTTTGAAAAACAATGCGCGGCGCGACTTGGGCAATCGCCGAGGAAGCAAGCGCGGCTAGGCTGCCAATCAGGACGGAGCGGAAGGTGAAGGATGGTAAAATCATGGGTTTAAATTTCATTTACCTTCCTTGATGACTTGTTTGGCGCGGATGGTGTCCTTGAGCTTAGGATTTTCTTTGAGGTATTTGAGATTTTCATCAGCCAGCTCTCTTTCGCCCATTTCGGTAGCGGTTTCATGAGCTTGCCATGCGGCTTCGGCGGCAATCTCTGGCACGCTTTGGGTGGTGATATATGTCCGCTGGTAAGTGGCGTAAGCCTTCTTTAAAAGATCACCGCTTTTGGTCGGGTCTGCATCTTTATCCGCTTGTTTACGGTAAATCTTGCCCAGTAAAAGATTGGCTTTTCCGGAGGCTTCACCGCGGAACATTTTGTCGCCGACGGTCTGTTGCGCGAATTTCTCCGCATCTTCAAGTCGTCCTAAATCGTACAGTGCCTCGATTTTTCCCAGCGTCGTTTCCTTGAAGCGGGACATGCCGGGATTGTTCGTCAGCGCGTTTTCAAAAATCGCGAGTGCTTCATCCGGCTTCTTGCGGGCGAGAGCGATGTAGCCGAGTCCGACCGGGCCAGCATCGGCGTAAAGGCCGGTTTTGTAGCGATCCACGAGGCGGCGATACATGCCTTCCGCATCGTCGAGCTGGCCGAGCTTAAGCAAAATATCGCCACTCACGGCGAGCAGGGCAGGACTGAGTTTGGAGGGATCTTTGGCGTTAAACGTCGCGACGCCTTTGAGGTATTGATCTGAAAGATCTCGCCGGCGTAGCAGTTCGGCAAGGCGAGCGCGGGCGTAAAAGACGCGGGCACTGGTGGTGGCGTTTTCCTGATCGCCGATGGCTTTGTTGAGGATATCAATGAGCTTTTTATCGAGTTCTTCGATGTTGATGTCCTTGGGTTTTTTCTTGGGAAGCAGGGTTTTCACGAGTTCGTCGAGCAGGAACTCGACTTGCTCGTTGGCGGGATTGCCGATTTTTGGCTTGAGCGCGTTTGCGACGATTTCCGCAGCTTTGTCGCTCTTTCCTTCACGGGCCAGCGACTTGATGATCCAGGAGACGGACAGCAGCGCGAGCGGGTTTTCAGGCTTTTTCTGGAGAAACTCGTCGTGAAGCGCAGCGATTCCAGCCCAGTCCTTGTTGGCTTGGAGAATCGTGGTGGCGGCGTCCAGCGCGTATTGGATCACGTCGTCCGGGCTATCTGACCACACGGCTTTTTTGTAGGCGTCGAGGGCGTTGCGCTGGAATTTCACCAACTCATCTGCTTTGTCCGAAGTCTTTCGCTTCCACGCATCGGCCACGAGGCAGAGCATCGAGCCGAGCGAAAGATCATCGGGATGTTGGGCGATGAATGAGTTGAGGTCTTTGACCACCTTGTCCGACATCTTGTTCTCGTAGATGGCCACCGCCTTTAAATCATCGGGGTCAGAGCCTTTGTCGTTAAAGTCGATGAACGCGAGCCGGTAGCGCATGTCGCCGGCAAATTTGCCGTCCGGGAACTTGCTGAGGTATTCCTTAATGGATGAGAGGGTTTCTTTGTAGCGTTCCTTGCCTTGGAGGAAATTCGACATCGCCACGTAGTAGAGCGCGTTTTCCATCAGTCCGCTGTTCGGGAAATTTTTCAGAAACTTGTCAAACAGCGGCGTGGATTCCTTGAAGTTCGCATCTTGGAAATGCGCGACGGCTTGGAAAAACGTGAAGCGGTCCAAATTCTCGGACTTGGGGAAATTTTTCTCTAAATCCCGGTAGAAATTGCCGACTTCCTTCCAGTCGCCCATTTGCACGAGCACTTCGCCAGAGAGCGTGCCGACTTGTTCCGCGTTGTCGGCTGTCGGGTATTTCCGCAGGTATTCGAGGCAGAGTTCCTTGAGCTTCGGGATGTTTTTGAGCTTGTTGTAGATGATGATTTCCGCGAACGCGGCGGGCATGGCGTCCTCTGAGGTTTCGTATTTCGTGCGGATCGTGCGGAAACAGACGAGAGCTTCCTCGTGGCGTTCGAGGTAGTAAAGGCAACGGCCACGGCGCATCAGCAAAGCGGCGTCGAGACTCGGTTTTTCTTCGATGGCCTTGAGCGCGGTTTCGGCCAGCTCGACGGCGGGCTTGAGGCTCGCGACTAGCTCGGATGCCTTGGAGCGTTGGTTGAGCGGCTTGTCCGCGTCTGCGGCGGCGCGTCTTTCGAGCAGGGCCAACTCCTTGCGCTGGGATTCTAACGCAGTTTTCTGAGTTTCTAAAATATCGTTGCGCGACGGGATGGAGCGGTAAATGGCGAGCGCGGAATTGTAGTCCTCCGCGCCGACCAGCTCGTCGCCGCGGACGATGACTTGGTTCGTGTACCAGGCCATCGCGTCACGCACGCCGGCTTGGTTGATGAGGCGGTCCAGATAGAGCACGAGATCTTCCAGTTTGCCTGTTTCCGCGAGGAGGCCGATGACTTCCACCGCCGCCGTCGTTTGCTGCGGTGAGCGGATGTCAGATCCCATCAGGCTGCGGAAAACTTGGAGTGCTTCCCCGTTTTTTCCCAAATCATTATAGACCTGACCGAGCCACAAGCCCGCCTCCGAGCGGTATTGCGGGTCTGCGGCTGCGATTTTCAGCGCGGTCACGGCCCGCTCTCTGAGCACCGTCACAGCTTGCTCCTCTTTATCTGGCGTAGCTTGAAGAACGGCTGCGCGACCAATCCCAAGCTGGCAGCGGCTGGCGTATTCGCCTTTCGGAAATCTCTTCAAACAATCCTCAAACGCCGCCTCGGCCTCCGCAGGTTTTTCCCCTAACAAGTAGCCAAGTCCGATGTTGAAATAAAGTAGCTCCAGCGGCACATCTTTCTTCGGCCCCAGGGCCACGAGCAGCTCTTTGAGCTTCGCCACAGCCACGTCGTAGCTTTTATCGATAAACGCTTTCTCCGCTTCGTTAAACAGCCGATTCAACGTCGCCGGAGCCACAGGCACGGCAGGTGCTGCTGGTGCGGCGGGGGCTTGAGCTGCCACGCGGACGACAGGGAAAAGCCCAACAAGCGAGCAGGCGAGAAGTGCTGAAATGGGGTGGGTTTTACGCAGCATACAGTCGGGGTGGAAAAGGGAGGGCCAGCTCATTCATCGTGTCAAGCCAGTTTGTCCCCCAGAAGCACGCGTCATGCCGTAGTATTTCTGGGGAAAATCACAATTTATTAAACATCGACCTAAAACAGGAAATAGGATTTTCAATCGAAAGTTCCCTGCCTGACACATCCCGTCAAAGCTCGATCTTAAAAAAATCCCGCATCACTTCCCGATAGACATCGCGCTTGAATCCGGGCAGCCAATCGAGATCGAACTCGACAGGCAAAATCCAGCGGTAAGCGCGGAACTCGCGCTGCTTTTGATTCACATTCACCTGCGGCGCGTCCTGCCTCAGCCGGCAGAGAAAATACGTTTGCTCTTGGCCGTGACTGCCGTGCTTCCGAAGTTTTTTCCCCCGCGCGTGCTCGGGATAGAGGTAGCGGTAGCCATCGCGACGCTCCACCACATCGTAGTGCCTTGATTCCAATCCGACTTCTTCACGGACCTCTCGGTAAAGTGCCTCTTCTAACGACTCACCAGAATCGACTCCGCCTTGCGGAAATTGCCACGCACCAGGGATGGTCATCCGCTCGCAAATCAGCAGGTTTCCCACCGAATTCACAATCAATGCCGCAACGTTAGGTCGATAACGAACCATATCGGCAAAATGCCTTTTCTCCCCAAGGCTGACAACGCTTAACTTGCCCTGATCTAATCGCCATCGGATCACTTGGTATAATTTGCCGCCTTTTCCAGACTTGGCAGGACCGTTCTCCAAGGCATTCTCCCCGCCGACCTTCCAGCATTCTCATTTCAGGTTTCCAGTTTTCAGCCTCTCAGCTTTATCCCAAAAATGTCTCCCGATCAACAACTCGCCCAGCTCACCGCTGGCACCGCTAAAGTTCTCTCTGAAAAAGAACTCCTAGAAAAACTCCGTCTTGGCCGCCCACTCCGCATCAAGCTCGGCGTCGATCCCACCGCCCCGGACATCCATCTCGGCCACACCGTCGCGCTTGAAAAACTCCGCCAATTTCAGCTCCTCGGACATCAAGCCGTCCTGCTCATCGGCGACTTCACCGCCACCGTCGGCGATCCTACCGGACGCTCGTCCACCCGCCCGCCGCTGACCCGCGACGAGGTGTTAGTCAACGCCGCCACCTACACCGACCAAGCCTTCAAGATCCTTGACCGCTCGAAAACCGAGATCGTCTATAACGGCGACTGGTTCCGGAAAATGACCTACGAGGAAATCCTCAAGCTCAACTCCCGCGTCACTCTCCAACAGATGCTCCAGCGCGAGGACTTCCGCACTCGCCAGGATGCCGGCCAAGAAATCCGCCTCCACGAACTCCAATACCCCATCATGCAAGGCTGGGACTCCGTGGAAATCCGCGCCGATGTCGAGATCGGCGGCACCGACCAGCTCTTCAACATCCTCGTCGGCCGCGACCTCCAAAAAGAAGAAGGCCAGCCCCAACAAGTCGTCATGGTCATGCCGCTGCTCGAAGGGCTCGATGGCGTGCGGAAAATGTCCAAATCCTACGGCAACTACGTCGGCGTCAGCGACGCGCCGCAGGAAATGTTCGGCAAGCTGATGAGCGTCTCTGACGAACTGATGGATCGCTACTACCTCCTCCTGCTAGGCGAGGCCCGCGATCCCAACGGCCACCCGATGGATGCCAAGAAGTCCCTCGCTGAGAAGATCACCACTCGCTACCACGGCCCCGAAGCAGGCCCCGCCGCCCGCGCCGATTGGGACACCCGCTTCTCGAAAAAAGACCTCGCCGCCGCCGAGTTGCCAGAGATTTCCCTCGCCGATCTCCCTGCCGATCTCACCGTCCTCAGCCTCACCGCCCACGCCTTCCAAGCCGCCTACGCCCTAGAAAAATCCAACGGCGAGCTGAAGAAACAATTCATCACCACAGGCTCCGTCCAGCTCAACGGTGAAAAGCTCACCGACCCGAACGCCGCGATTTCCCCTGCCGCCAGCGATGTCCTCAAGCTCTCGAAAAAGCACGCCGTGAGATTCATCTGAGGCGCAAATTCAAGAAGCCACGATCTCCGAATCGCTGGGCCAATGGAAAGCCAATGACCTACGGCCTGCCACTTTACATTAAGGAAGCACTGATTAAAGGCACAAGTCCGCTCAAAGATTCTTCATTGAGATTTCGGAGGCTTCCGGGATGGTCGGAAGCTGGTTCCAAGATGATCTTTCTTGGTCCGAATGGCCGCATCCGATGCTTGTGTTGACGGGTTTCATCGTCTGCGCCCTTCCCTGTGCGTTTTTCACACGGCTTGCCGGGCAGCGACCACGAGGTTGCCCAGTCCGAAGAGGACTTGGAGTTGGTGGTGGTTTTTCTCCAAGCCTCGGTAGCGTGTCTTCCGGTGTCTGAACAGGTTCTTGAGGATGTGGAACGGGTGTTCGACGAATGCTCGCACCGAGGCTTTCGCCTTTTCCACAGCCAGTAGGCCATCCTTTTCTGGCCCGTCCTCCATCTTCCGGATCGGCTGGCGGCGTTTCGCGATCTGCCAGTCGATCTTTCTTTCCGGGTCGGCGGCCTTGACCTCATCACGTTTGTCGATGCCCACGTAGCCCGCGTCGGCGTAGACCTGCGTTTCGCTTCCGTGAAGCAGCACGGCGGTCTGGGAGATGTCCGAAACGTTGGCTGCCGTGGATACGACGGTGTGGACCAGGCCGCTTTGGCGGTCGACCCCGATGTGCGCTTTCATCCCGAAATACCACTGCTTGCCTTTCTTCGTCTGGTGCATCCCGGGGTCGCGCGCCTTGTCCTTGTTCTTCGTGGAGGAAGGGGCGTTGATGATGGTGGCGTCGACGAGCGTGCCTTCGCGCATGAGCAGGCCGCGTGGTTCGAGGTGCGCGTTGATGGCTTTGAAAATGGCGGCGCACAGGTCGTTCTCCTCCAACAGCCGCCGGAACTTGAGCAGGGTGGTGGCATCGGGAACGGGATCGGCCGAGAGGTTGATGCCGAGGAAGGAGCGCATGGCCTGGCTGTCGTAAACCGCGTCTTCGAGGGCTTCGTCGGCCAGCCCATACCATTGCTGGAGGAAATAGAGACGCAGCATGCGTTCGAGTCCGATAGGTGGGCGGCCTCGTTTGCCATCGGGATAAGCGGGCTTGATCGCAGCGAGAAGATCATCCCACGGGACGACTTCCTCCATGGACGCGAGGAACTTCTCGCGCCGTGTGACCTTGCGTTTTCCTGCGAATTCGAATTCAGAAAATCCCTGTTGGTGCTCCATGACAAACGCTATCGGATTTTTGCTTGGAGGCGAGTCGGATTAAATCAGCGTTTCCTCAGAGACTGTCTTAAAAATACCTAACTTGCGATTCGAGCCAGCATGCGCTTGCTCATCGATAGGTAGATCATCGCTTCTGAATGTGCGATTGTAACTTCATAGTCCCGGATGAGTCGCCGTGACTGGATCAACCAGCCGAA
>JANOQR010000041.1:0-2677 GCA_031414935.1 Luteolibacter sp. | reverse complement strand
TGAGAGTTCTCTATCAGCGGAGTATCGGCATGAAATGCAACACCGCCAGCCTCCAATTGACGAACCTCGTCCATCACCTGCCACGCTTTGAGCAAATCAAACGCCTGAACCTGAACCTCGCAGCGTGAGCCATGCCCAGATTTAACGAGATTGGATCAAATCAGCCCACAAACGATAAAACACACCATCCGCAACTCCCAACCACCATCCTGATAGCAGTTATCCCGCGCACTGCCTCTAGGGCTTGTCAAACCGCGACAAGCCGCGATGCTCCCGCCGCTATGAATGTTTTTGACCGCTTGGAAAGGCGTTGGGGCTGGCTCTCGTTTCCCGGATTCCTCCGTTACTTCGCTTTGTTTCAGGTGATGGTGTTTGTTTTACAAATTTTCCGACCCGATCTCTCGGGTCTGTTAGCATTTGATCGCGACAAGATTTTTGCCGGAGAAATCTGGCGCGTCGCCACCATGTTCTTCGCCGAAGCGCAGTTCGGAAAACCCAGCATCATCAACATCCTGCTGCTGATTTTTGCTGTGAACTTCATCTTCATGGTCAACGACGGACTGGAGGAAGCATGGGGCAGCTTTAAGACGAGCTTGTTTTGTTACACGGGAATCCTGCTAACTCTTGCCGCGAGTTTTCTCTACCCGGTGGCGGTGCCATTCGGAGGCGCGATGTTATTTTCCAGTGCGCTGTTAGCCTTTGCCACGCTCTTTCCCAAGGTGGAAATCCTGCTGTTTCTCATCATTCCCGTGCAGATCCGCTTCATCGGAATGTTTTTAGCCTTCGTCATTTTGATGACAGTCATCTCGCTACCCATCCTGCTGCCGTTCTATCTGGCGACTCTGGTGAACTACTTCGTCTGGGCCGCCATCCCCGCCTTGAAAGGCAAGGCACTCGTCCTTGATGCTTCGAAACGCAAGAAGCTCTTCAATCACTCCAAGCTCCCTGCGTCGGCAGCATTTCACACCTGCACCGTCTGCAAGCGCACTGATATTTCTGATCCCTATCTCGAGTTCCGCATCGGCCCCGACGGCGAAGACTACTGCGTGGAGCATTTGCCAGAGTGAGGGAAAAATCAGAATCCCTAAAGCACCTCCGCCACAAAGCTCTCTTTCTCAAAAATCGCAAACGCCTCAGGCTCTTCTCCCGTGCCGAGGAAACGCGGCGGAATGTTGAGCTGATCGTGAATCGTCACGGCGATGCCGCCTTTTCCTGAGCCGTCCAGCTTGGTGACGATGAGGCCATCGAGCGGGCTGGCTTTGTGAAATTCCTTCGCTTGCTGGAGCGCGTTCGACCCCGTGGTGGCATCGACGACTAACAGCGTGAGATGCGGCGCAGTTTCATCTTGCTTGGCGATGGTGCGACGGATTTTACCTAACTCTTCCATCAAGTTGTGGCGTGTGTGGATACGGCCAGCGGTGTCGCAGATGAGAAATTGTGCTTTCTCCGCGATGGCTTTCTGGTGGGCGTGAAAGCAAACGGACGAGGGATCGGCATTGGTATTTCCCGTGACGACAGGCAAGTCGAGACGCTCGCCCCAACGCTTGAGTTGCTCGACGGCGGCGGCGCGGAAAGTATCAGCCGCCGCCATGATGACCGTACGGTTGCGCTTCTTCAGCCACAGCCCGAGCTTGGCGGATGAAGTGGTTTTTCCCGTGCCGTTCACGCCGACGACGAGGATGACAAACGGCTTCCCATCGGCGCGAGGAGTGGGCGGCAGGAAATTGTCAGGCAGCCGTTTTGCTAACTGACGGCGGGTGACATTCACCACATCGTCTCCAGAAACCTCGCGACCCAGAGCACGCAGTTCATCGATGATCGAAGTCGTTAGACCAATCCCCAGATCCGAGCTAATAAGATCCGCCTCCAGATCGTCCCAATCAATCTCGGCGCGATTCGTGATCTTGTTAAAGAGAGATTTGAAAAAGCCAGCCATGGGGCGGCAGACTAAGAGAGGCCAGAGACCAGAGACAAGAAACAAGCGGTGGAATCTCTGGACTCTGGATTCTTAACTCTCTCGCACCGAAAATCCGCATCGGCTGGTTCCAAATAACAGATGTTGTCTGGCAGAGGGTGAGGTAATCCCGCCTTTTTCCAAGCCGGCCTGACAATTTGCAGACGATATTTTTACCCTTATGAGCGATGCACCGAATTGAGCGGGCTGTACAAAAGCTTTCCCGGAGCGATCTGACGACTTTTCGGGAATGGTTTCTCGGCCTTGATGCGGATGCATGAGCAGGCATGCACGAATCGGATCAATTTGAACCGCCAAGACGCCAAGCGTGCCAAGTTGAAGAGATGGAAAATCGAGATGAAAGGGTTTGAAAGTAGTTTTGACTTGGGCCTACTTGGAGTTTTGAGGAGAGCTAGATTTCTGGAGCGTTATTTGTCTAGTGTTGGGTGAGGATTGCGGTTTCGAATTGGGCCGGGGTTTGGTAGTCGAGGGAGGAGTGTTTGCGGTGGGTGTTGTAGTAGGAGTCGATGTAGGTGAAAATTTCTATCCGGGCGTCACGGGCGTTGATGAAGCAGCCGCCGTCGCAAGCCTTGGCAATTCCCATGCGGAAACTAAGCCATTGCCCCGCGTCCTCCTCATCGGCGATTCGATTCGCGGCGGTTACGGCAAAGGCGTGCAAAAATTGTTAGCCGACCAAGCAGACGTGCAGGTGAATCCGGGAAA
>JANOQR010000040.1:0-11094 GCA_031414935.1 Luteolibacter sp. | reverse complement strand
GAACAAAGGCGGCGGCACTCATGTTTCGCCCCTTCAGCGCTAGGTTTTGCCTATCAATTAGACCCAGGGCGATGCCCTGGGCTATCGTCTTGCGCCCCCTTGGGGCTGAAGATTCAGGCGTTTTCTGGCATCTCGAAGTCTGAGACTCTTCCACCTTTGTGGGTAATGGGCAGGACATGTCGGAGCAGTCCATGGCCCGGCGGCTTACCTACTTCTTCTTCTTCGCCTCAAGCCCTTCTTTGACCTTGGTTTCGATGTCGGCGTAGATCACGGCGTCGCCTTTCAGGAGTTCTTTGGCGGCGTCTCGGCCTTGGGCGAGTTGGGTGCCGTTGTAGCTGAACCATGATCCGCGTTTTTGAACGATTTCCATTTCCAGCGCGAGATCGAGCAAGGAGCCCGTCGAGGAAATCCCTTCGTTATACATGATGTCGAACTCCGCCTCGGTGAACGGCGCGGCGACTTTGTTTTTGACGATTTTCACCTTCGTGCGGTTGCCCGTGACTGTGCCATCGGTGGCCTTGATCGCGCCGATGCGGCGGATATCCACCCGGACAGAAGAGAAGAACTTGAGCGCGCGTCCGCCGGGAGTGGTTTCGGGGTTGCCGAACATGACGCCGATTTTTTCGCGGATCTGGTTGGTGAAAATGCAGACTGTTTGCGCCTTGGATATCAGCGCTGTGAGTTTCCGCATGGCGGCACTCATCAATCGCGCTTGGGCACCGACGGTGGAATCGCCGATTTCTCCGTCCAGCTCCTGCTTCGTGACCAAGGCCGCGACGGAATCGAGCACGATGACCGCGATGGCATTGGAGCGCACGAGAGCTTCGCAAATTTGCAGGGCTTCTTCACCGGATGAGGGCTGGGAAACCAATAGATCGTCCATATTTACCCCGAGCTTGCGGGCGTATTGAGGATCGAGCGCGTGCTCCACGTCGATGAACGCCGCGAGACCACCACGCTTCTGCGCTTGCGCGATGACGGTGAGCGTCAAAGTCGTCTTACCCGAAGATTCCGGGCCGAACACCTCGACGATGCGCCCACAAGGAAATCCACCGACTCCAAGTGCGCGGTCGATGAGTAAATTTCCCGTCGGGATGACATCGACATCCACACAGCGGTCGTCGCCAAGCCGCATGATCGCGGACTCACCGAACTCCTTCTGGATGTGTGAGATCGCGAGATCCAGGTTGCGTTTACGGGCTTCGTTGAGCTTCTCAGCGGCGGATTCTTCGGAGGTTTGTTTGGCGGCCATAATGGTGTGTTGAGTTGCGGAAGCTGTGACGAGTGGATTTTAAGTTGGCAAGAAAAAAGATGTTCGCTCGAACAAAAATATGAATTCTCAGAGTATTTCTAAATTTCCACTTGATCTGTTCAAAGGATCACGCTTTTTCATGCTTCCATGAGTGTGTCACTCCTCACCAGTCGCCTCAAGCAGACCTTCGGCTACGACGAATTCCGCCCGTTGCAGCGGGAAATCATGGAAGCCTCGCTGGCGGGTCGCGATGCGGTGGCCATCTTACCGACTGGCGCGGGGAAAAGCCTTTGCTACCAGCTCCCGGCGCTCGTCCGTGAGGGGTTGACGCTCGTCGTTTCTCCACTCATCGCGCTGATGAAAGACCAAGTGGACCAGCTCGAAGCCAGCGGGGTGGCAGCGACATTTCTCAACTCCACACTCGATGGAAATGAAGCCCGCCGCCGCATTGCCGGACTTGATGCCGGAACTTACCAACTCCTCTACGTCGCCCCAGAACGCTTGATGCTGCCGGATTTCCTGTCGCGTCTGGAAGGCTGGAAAATCGCTGCGCTGGCCGTGGACGAGGCGCACTGCATCAGCGAGTGGGGTCATGATTTCCGGCCCGAATACCGCCGCCTCAAAGAAGTCCGCCAGCACCTCCCGCGCATCCCCATTCTCGCGCTCACCGCCACCGCCACGCAGCGCGTCCGCGAGGACATCGTGAAACAGCTCGAACTCCGCGAACCCGCCGTTTTTCTCGCCAGTTTCAACCGCCCAAATCTCAAATACCAAGTCATCGGCAAGGCCGGTGCCGCCGCGCAAATTTGCAACTTCGCCAGTGCCAGGCCCGGCGAATCCGGCATCGTCTATTGCCAGTCCCGGAAAAATACCGAAACGCTCGCCGCCTCGCTCCGCCTCCAAGGATTTTCCGCCGTCCCCTATCACGCCGGACTCGATCCCGCCGAGCGCGCGAAAAACCAAGACGCCTTCCTCCGCGACGAAGCGAAAATCGTCTGCGCCACCATCGCCTTCGGCATGGGCATCAACAAACCAAACGTCCGCTACGTCATCCACGCGGACATGCCGAAAAACATTGAGGGCTACTATCAGGAAACGGGCCGGGCCGGGCGCGACGGACTTCCTGCCGATTGCTTGCTGCTTTTCTCCCGTGGCGATGTCACGAAATACCTGAAATTTCTCGACGACATTCCCGACGCTCAAGCCCGCGCCGTCGCCCACAGACAGCTCGACCAGATGGCGCATTTCGCTGAAAACGACGCCTGCCGCCGCGTCGGACTTCTCGGGTATTTCGGGGAAACCTGGACTCAGGAAAACTGCGGCGGCTGCGACCATTGCCTCAGCCCACGCGAAAAATGGGACGCCACCACAGATGCCCAAAAGCTGCTCAGTTGCGTCCTCCGCATCCGTCAGGCAGGAAACTTCAACGTCGGCCTGAACCACCTTTCGGAAGTCCTCACCGCCGGCCAATCCGAGAAAATCCTCCGTTGGCGGCACGACCAACTCACCACCTACGGCATCGGCAAAGACCAGCCCCGCGCCTACTGGGTCGATCTCGGACGCCAACTTCTCCGCCTCGGCCTGCTCGCCGCCAGCGAAGACAAATTCCCCACCGTCGCCGTCAGCCAGCAAGGCATCGACGTCTTAAAAAAGCGCGAACCCATCCTGCTCACCCGCTCGCTCACCGAGCCGAAACCCAAAACCATCCGCACTGGCGACATCCCCTGCGATCCCGGATTATTCGAGCAACTCCGCGCCCTCCGCAAAGAACTCGCCGACGCAAAAAGCATCCCGTCTTACGTGGTTTTTTCCGATGTCACGCTCCGCCATTTCAGCCGCGACTATCCACAAGACGCCGACGCCCTCCTCCGCATCCCCGGCGTCGGCGAAAAGAAACTCGCCGACTTTGGAGCGGCTTTCATCGAATCCATCCGCGACTGGCTATCAGAAAATGAGCGGCTGGAATTCGCGCCACTCGAAGGAATTTCCGCCCCCGAGCAACGCGCACCCAGCGGACTCAACGACAGCGTCGCCCTCAGTCTGGGCCTTTTCCAATCCGGCCAAAGTATTTCGGAAATCGCCAAATCCCGAGGTTTCACCGAGACCACCATCGAAGGCCACCTCGCCCAAGCCATCGAAAACGGCACCGCTCTCGATCCCCGCGCCCTCTACACCGCCGAGGAAGAACAAGAAATGCAAGCCGCCCTCCACGGCTACACCGAGCCAGCACTCAAGCCCGTTTTCGAACACCTCGGCGGCCGGATCAGCTACGGAAAACTCCGCCTTTACCGCGCCATCACCGCCCAGCTCGCCGTTCATTGAGGATTACGAAAATCTGATCACAAATTTCCCATTCTCACGACTTCCTTCTTTCATTCCACTCTCCCGGATCTTGCATTTTCAGACACACGTCGCTACATGATGACAACGTGATTTCCATCCTGCGGCCATCGCTCCACAAGTTCTGTCCGCTGCTACTGGCCGGGCTGTTAGTGTCTTGTGACACGCCGCAGAAACGTGGGCTGCGCGAGTTGTCAAAACGCGGTATCCAGCCCTCTGGCCAGGCCTTGCTCCAGGCCGTCATCGAGCGCGACCCACAGCGCACCGCCTGGCTGGTGGATGTCGGCGTTCACACTGAGCAATGCGACGCCACCGGCAAAACGCCCATCCGCATCGCGCTTGAGAACCGCGATCTGAGCGCAGTTTTCAAACTGCTAGAGGCCAAAGCCAACGTCAACGCCCACACCGCAGACAAGGTCAGCGTGCTCGGCATCGCCGTCGGTCTCGGGGAAACCGCCGTCGTCGAGAAACTCCTAACCGCTGGAGCACGCACCGACGGTCTCATGCCGGATGGCGAAAAAATCCTGCCATGGTCCATCCGTGAGGGACGCCTCACCTTTGTCCGCGCCATGATGAAGTCCGGTGCCGATCCACACCTGAAAGACCGCCTCGGAAATTCACTGCTCCACGTCGCGATGGAAGCGAAACGCCGTGATCTAATGGACGCGCTCATCGAGCTGGGTGCCGATCCCGGTGCCACCAACGCGGCTGGTGAGACGACGATTCAAATGGCTTTCCGCAACGGCTGGCTCGATGCCGTGCCGAAGCTAGCCGCCGCCGGTGCCGATCCCAACGCACCCGGCACAGATGGGCTGCCGTTGTTAGACCGTGCGGTATCCTCGGGAAACACCGCCCATCTTTCCTTGCTTCTCAAAATCGGCGCGGACCCGAACCATCGCGCTGCATCAGAAAATTTTCCCACGCCGCTCGAACGATCATTCTCTCCCGGCAAGCTAGAAATTTTCAAAATGTTCCTGCATCACGGAACCAAACCATCCGAGGGCGTGTGGGACGCTTGGCTCTGGAAAGCATTTCACCGTCGCGATCTCGAAGCATCACAAATTCTGTTAGCTCAAGGAGCGAGGCCGATTGGCCGCGATGCACGTGGGCTAAAGATGATCGAAGCCGCCGCACGCGAAGGCAACGGGACCTTCGTAAAATTACTAGCAGATTACGGTAGCCCGCTCGGCTCCGCGCTCGATCAAGCCGTCTCGCGTGGCGATCTTCACATGGCTGGGCTGCTGGTCGCTTGTGGTGCGTCCGTCAACGTCACTCACATCCCGTCGCTCGACACTCCGTTGTCCGTCGCGATTCGCCGCAAGCATGACGCGCTCGCTGCATTTCTCGTTAGAAACGGTGCCGACATCACACTCCGTTTACCCGAAGGCCAACCCGCCCTCCACCTCGCCATCGCCACGGGCTGTCATCTCACCGTGAAGGAACTCCTCGACGCTGGTGCAGATTCTAACAGCCCATTCAATTTGCCAGTTTCATCAGAGTTTCTCAAAGCCGTCCGCCCCGGCGTGATGCGTTGGGTGCTGAAATACGACCAAAACGTCACGCCATTGATGATGGCCGCAGACTCCGGCGTGGTCCAGTCCGCACGCCACCTCCTGAATGCTGGTGCGAAAGGCAACGTCCGCACTCGTGGCACCAGCATCTGGCCTATCAACTTCGCGTCGCGTCGCAGCGACGTAAGAATGATGCGCCTGTTCCTCGGTCGCGATCCACTGCAAGAGGAACGCCGCATCGAGATCCGTCTATCCGAGCAACGCGCCCGCGTCTTCGATGCCGCAGGGAATGAAATTTTCACCACCAAAGTTTCTACCGGAAAAAAAGGCTTCGACACACCGACTGGCGAGTTCGTCATCACCAACAAGTATCGCGATTGGCGATCCACGATCTATCACGCGAGCATGCCGTATTTTCAGCGTCTCAGCTGCGGGGACTTCGGCCTCCACCAAGGCAACGTTCCGAACTATCCCGCATCTCACGGCTGCATCCGCGTCCCCGCCGGAAACGCTCACAAACTTTTCACCATGACTCAATCCGGTGACCGCGTGAATATCATCCCGTGATGGTCAGCATCTAATTGGATGAGTCACTCCGACTCTAGCAGCACACGGATAGCCTCCACGCCAGTACCAGAGATACGGACCAGAATGCGTTTGCCGATCCCGTCGCCGCGCTCAGTGGCCATGAGAATGCGAGCATCATTTTTTTCCAGATCCCAAAGCTCGGTGCTGCCGCAGGGTTTCCAACCCGCCGCGATGAGGATGCCGAGGAAATGCTCACGCTCTTTTCCGGCCGGAGATTCGATGAAAAACTCATCCGTTTGAAAGTGAGGTGCTGTTTTTTTCGTGCGCCCAAACGGCAGGAAAAGAATGCGATTTCTCGCCCAAGAACGAATGCATGGCTGGAGAAAGCGAACGAACTCAAGAGCGAGTCGGGATTTCCACGTGGAGAAATTTTTCACCAGCCCTCGCAGCGGCAACATCCGGTTGACGATGGCCTGATAGCCAGCCTCACCCATGGCCCCGTGATAGATGACCGAGTCTGACATGACCCGGACGGGGCCGCCGCCATAAACAAAGCCTTGCCAGCGTGGGCCTCCCTTGTGGTAAAAACGACTCGGGTGTTTTGTTAGGAGAATTTTTTCCGCGCGGCCATAGCCGAGTTGTTGGCGGAGAAATGCACGGACGGATGGACGCCGCCGATGCCAAACGAAGGCACCCGGCACGAAGCCGAGACGGAAGCCCGCATCATGAAGTCTCCAACAGAAATCGACATCGTCACCTGCCGTATGGAACTGCGGATCAAACCCGCCGATAGCCTCGAACGCGGCGCGAGTGACGGCGAGATTGCAGCCCGGCAAGTGCTCGGCATCCACGTCGTCCAGCATGACGTGGCTGGGCGCACCCGGTGCAGCACAGACGACGGCTTCCTCCCACGTCCGTGGCGGTGGCGGGAGGTTAGGACCACCAGCAGCCGCATATTTTCCCTGCTGGAACAGAGGCCGGAGCCGGGTGAGCCACTCGCGGTCCGGCACGCAATCGTCATCCGTGAAGGCGAAAATTTCATGGCGAGCTGCCGCCGCCCCGGCATTCCGCGCTGCACTCAAGCCACAAGGCGCGAGGACGATGAGGCGGACCCAAGGAAAATTTCCCCTAACAAAATCAGCCGTGCCGTCGGTAGAGCCGTCATCTATCACGAGGACTTCATCGGTCGGATCCGACTGATGAAGTGATTCCAGACACGGTGCTATCCGCTCTCTGCCGTTCCGAGTACACACAATGACCGAGATGCCCGGAGTCCTCTGAGCGGTGATTTCACTTCGAAAATCTAGCAATGCTGGCTTCGCCCTACCCGCACGATCCGTTAGCCCGAAGTCCCAATCCAGCACCTCGGCACCAGCGTTCCACCAGCGGTCGCTCCAGGCGTAGATGGTAATGCCTGCCGTTTCCAAATCGAGCGCGGCACGCTGGCCCCAGCGGAGGACATCGGCTTGGCGGTGGAGACCATGGCGGCGGGAGTCGAGGCCGAACTCGGAAATGACGAGCGGCCTATCGCCGGCGATGTGCTGAAAACGCCGCAAGTAGTTTCGGAAAATTTCCTCGGATTCCAAGTAGATGTTAGAGGCGGTGAAGTCCGCGTTTTCTGGCTCCAGGTATTCGGTGCTCGGGTAGTTCGCGTAGGCAAAGAGCAACCTCGGCGCGATCTCACGCCCCAGCGTGATGAGATGCTCGATCGCGCGGCGTACTTTGAGCGGCCCCATCCAGCGGGCGAGATCGGCGGGGACTTCGTTTCCGACATAAATTCCGGCGAGTGCGGGATGATCTTTAATTTCCCGCAAGCTCTCGGCGAGTTCTACGCAGGCCGCAGTGTAGAGGCCGGGCTGGCGAAAAAAGTCAGCACTGAGGCTCCATTTCAGTCCGCCGAAAACTTTTAGCTCGTGGGTCGCCGCCGCCGTTAGAAGCGTGGTGCTCGGCATTTCATAGAGCCGGAGAGCGTTAAATCCAGCAGCGGTGATTCGTGAAAAATCTTCATCGAAGGACTCCGGCCAACCGCCCGGAAATGGCCCGTAAGTGACGGCCTGCATGAAGACGCGCTGACTGCCGGCACGAAAAAATTTCCCATCCGTCTGCCATGCTAAGTGTGAGTCGCCAGTGGCCACAGCGGGAGCTTAGGGAGAGCGAGCGCGATTCCCAAAGCGAATTTGCTCATGTGCTACGGACGACGATCTTCTTCGCCATCAGCCATTGTCGGATTACATCCTTGCTCGCCGTTAGATTCCCTAGCATTCGCCATTTCGAGCGTTGCAACACACTGGCATCGGGCGGTTCCTCATCCACCACACACCACGGCCGCGAGCCAGATGAGTGGATGAAACGAAAATTTCTATCTCTCACCACCATGAACGCCACATGCGTATCCAGCCCCACCAGATAGACTCCCGGCTCGCATTTCGCCACACTTGCCACAAACGAAGCGTAATCCTCACCCACGCTCAATCCGCAGGACTCGCGCGGCAGGAATGAGCGCAAAATGTTTTGCGAAGCCTGCTGTGCTAGCTGATAGCGATCCACCTGAAAGCCAGCGTCCTTCAGCACGGTTGCCACGAAATACCCGCAAGCGATCTTGCCCGCGCCCGGACTTCTGGCCGTGCCGTTAAAATCCCATGGCGTGCCGAGCCAACAACGCATCATCGCGGGCAGAGCGGTTTCTAGCAAAATACGTGCCTCACCCACCACCGCCGTCTTTTCACTAGCAGACTTAGCCTTAGAGTAGCGTTTCGCCAGCTCGCCACGCCAGCGCTCCAGATCCTTCGTGAGCGTGGCATAAGTCTTCGGGTCTGGCTTTGGTTTGTCCTGAAAGACCGCCTTTGCGTCATTGAAATAAGGGTGAATCCAGTCACTCACTGGCCCGCGAAACCACCATCCTGCGCCACCGATCACGGCCAGCAAAATCACGAACAGCAGCAAGCGTTTCAACATCGGATAAATTCTAACCAGCGATACCTCCAGACGAGGATAACGGTGAGAGCTCGTTCTTCCTTTCCGCCCATCTGCGTTCATTGATCGTTCTGTGGCTCGCATCCGTTTCGGGATTGCAGATTGGAACCCGGCTCATAGCCTGTGACTGAATTTCCACGTAGAACTTTTTTAAATGAAACCCATCTCCAGCCCGCTCATTGCCATGAAACGATGGCTCGCCCCCATCCTATTTGGTTTAACCATTCTCCATGTCGCAGCGGAGAAAAAGCCGAACGTTCTCGTTTTCCTCGCGGATGATCTCGGACAGCGCGACCTCGTGTGCTACGGCAGCACTTTTTACGAAACGCCCAATCTCGACGGCCTGGCCAAAGACGGCGCAAAATTTACCGCCGCCTACGCCGCCTGCCCGGTGTGCTCGCCCACCCGCGCCAGCTTGCTCACGGGTCAGTGGCCCCAGCGCACTGGCATCACCGATTACATCGGCGCGCCACGCACTGCAAAAGACTGGAAGCGTAACACCAAACTCATCCCCGCGACTTACGCGGATCGCCTCGCGCTCGATGCTCCGACTCTTGCGAAAGCCATGAAAAGCGCGGGTTACGCGACATTTTTCGCCGGAAAATGGCACCTCGGCCCCGAAGGATACTGGCCAGAAAATCAGGGCTTCGACATCAACTTGGGCGGCTGTGATCGCGGCGGTCCCTACGGCCCAAAAGGCTACTTCTCTCCCTACAATAATCCTCGCCTAACCGACGGCCCGGTTGGCGAACATCTCGCCGACCGCCTCGCGACTGAGACGGCAAAGTTTATCGAGGCAAACAAAGACCGCCCTTTTTTCGCCTACTATTCATTTTACGATGTTCACACGCCACTCATGGCGCGCGAGGACTTGCGCCAGAAATACCAAGCAAAGAGCGACAAGCTCGGCCTCACAGAAAAGTGGGGTGACGAAGGACCGCGCAAATTACGCCTCACGCAAAACCATGCTGTCTATGCTGCCATGGTCGAGACGATGGACCTCGCCGTCGGCAAAGTGTTAGCAAAGCTCGATGAACTCGGCCTGCGCAAAAATACCATCGTCATTTTCACCAGTGACAACGGCGGCCTCTCCACCAGTGAAGGTTCGCCCACCTCGAACCTTCCACTACGCGGCGGCAAGGGCTGGATGTATGAAGGCGGCATTCGCGAGCCACTCCTAGTCCGCTGGCCGGGCACCATCAAGGCCGGAATTACCCTCAACACGCCAGTGAGCAGCCCCGACATTTTCCCCACCCTGCTTGAAGTGGCCGGAGCCACACCCGCAGCCGGACAAGTGCTCGACGGAGCCAGCCTTTTACCTTTGCTCAAAGGCGGCAGCCTCCCAGACCGCGCCCTGTTCTGGCATTACCCACATTACGGAAATCAGGGTGGAGCACCGAGTGCCGCCATCCGCCGAGGTGACTGGAAACTCATCGAGTGGCACGAAGACCAGCACATTGAACTCTTCAACCTGACCACCGATCTCAGCGAGCAGAAAAATCTCGCGGCTACCGAGCCGCAACGTGTCGCCGAACTACAAGCCGAACTCGCCGTCTGGCAAAAACAAGTCGGAGCCAAGTTTCCAACCCCGAATCCGCGTTACAATCCGAACAAACCCGACGGTCGCGGCGGAAAATAAGACGATTTTACTGCGTCTCGCACGGATGGTGTGATCTCGGCGAAACGCCGCAACTATGATACAAAAAACAGGCGAAGGAATCGCTTCCCTCGCCCGTTTGTTTGATTAGACCGAGCTGTAGAGCTTACTCCGGCAGTGGTGGAAGAAGGCCGACATCTCCCACACCGCCGCCACCAGCGGCGACAGGAACTTGCACCGAGTCTGCTCCACGCAACGGACGACCCGTCGCGTCGATGATCTGCGCAGTGACGAAGATGATTAGGTTACTCTTGATGTGGTTTTCTGACTTGGACTGGAAGAGACGCCCGATGATCGGGATGTCACCCAGAATTGGCACCTTGTCTTCGACGTTCTGCACATCTTCGCGGATCAAACCACCGACGGCGACGGTATAGCCGTCATAGATGGTCAGCGCGGAAGTCACGCGGCGGGCAGAGAAGACCGGCATTTCGATCCGGTTTTCGGTGATGACGGAAGTGACCGGGTTGCCAAGTGCATCCGTGGAGGGCGACTGGATCGGGCTGCCGTAGTTGATGAAGCCTTCGAACTCGACGATTTCTGGAACGAAGCGCAGGTCGATCACGAAATCATTTTCGCCAATGATCGGCTCGATTTCCAGAGTCACCCCGGTATTGCGGGTGTCGAACGCAGTAGGAGTGGCCGGAGTCACTGGGAAGCTGTTGCCACCGCCACCCCCGAAGCCACCGCCGGTTCCACCGAAGAAACCACCACCGTTGCCGCCCGTGCTCTGCGGGAGTTCTGGGGGTTCGTATTCGGTCGGGTAAATGAATTCACGGATGATCTCGATAGTCGCTTTTTGGCCAGACTTTGCAGTGACAGATGGAGCAGTC
>JANOQR010000039.1:0-9110 GCA_031414935.1 Luteolibacter sp. | reverse complement strand
CGGGAACGGGTGTCTCGACGGGCGGCGCGGGCGGGGTGAAGATGGGGACTTCCAGCGCGGCGGGGATGTAGGTGGGGGTGGCGGCTATCGGTTCCCCGTGGAGCGCGGGAACGAGTGTGAGGCCCGTGAGGATGGCGAGGTATTTTGTTTTCATGGGATGGAGAGGTTTTGAACCGGGCTACTGAAAACAAAGAGCGCGAACTTGTGCGCCCTACCAACAGGCACCAGCAAGCGCCTCACAGAAAAGACGCGACAAGCCGCGCCGATTGGCACGACAGCTCTGTCTCTTCTGTGGGCGTGGTAAAACTTGCTGGTTTCGTTGGTAGCCCAGTAGCTTTTGTTTGGTCGCAAAAGCAGATGTGTGTGATTTAGGAAATTTGAATAGACGCCGTTACGAACGGCAAAAACACACTGCTGAAAAATCTATCGGGTTGGCAAGGGGGAAATTGAAACAATTGAACCTTGCTTGTGATTTAGAGAAGTCAGGTGACTCAAAAAGAAAACCCGAACCGCAGACGGACACAGATTTCCCCGCAAGACCAGCTCAACGAACGCTCCTCTTGAGACGGCGGCGGATGATTTCGATGAAATCTTCTGCTTCCTCGACGCGAAGTAAGCGTGCGAGTGCGAAGTAAATCCCGCCCGCAGCGGGAATCACGACGGCGAGCCAGGCGACGCGGACGAGGGCGTGCATGGAGGTGAGATCATGGAAAATCCAGCGATTCGCGGCATAACAGACGCTCGCCATGCACAGGCCAGCAGCGGTAAGTTTACCGATGGTGATGAGCAGGGCGCGGGTTTCTAACCCGGATGCCACGCGCGACATCACGGCGTAGAGGATGATGAAATTGACGATGGCGACGAAGCTGGTGGTCAGCGCCAACGACTCGACGCCCATTTTGACGACGACGACGAGGTACCAATTAGAAGCAACACTCATAGCAATGGCGAGAAAGCTAACAAGCATCGGCACCCAGCGGCGATCTGCGGCGTAGAATGCGGGTTGCAGCACCTTCAGCCATGAGTAAGCGAGCAATCCGACGCCGTAGCCACGCAGTGCGGCGGCGGTGACGGTGCGGTTTTCTGCGGTGAATTTTCCGTGTTCAAATAGAGCGCTGATGATCGGCTCTGCTAGGAAACACAGGCCGAGCGCAGAGGGCAATACGAGAAAAGTGACGAGCCGCAAGCCGCGTGCGAGCACCCCCCGGAATTCGTCGCCGAGTTTTCCTGTGGCGGCGAGAGACATCGCGGGCAGCGTGACCGTCGCTACGGCCACGCCGAAGACGCCGATGGGAAGCTGCATCAGCCGAAAGGCTCCGTTCAACGCGCTAACAGCCGACGGGCCAATGGAAGTGGCGAACTGGGAATTGATGATGACGTTGATTTGCACCACTGAGGCGGAGATCACGGCTGGCCCCATGAGTGAGAAAATTTTCCGAACATCCGGGTCGTTCCATTGCCAATTCGGTCGGAAGTGGAAACCGAGTCCACGCAGCGCAGGAAGCTGAAAGAGCAGTTGGCCGAGGCCGCCGACGAGCACGCCGATGGACATGCCGATCATCGTCTGCGGGCCGCAATTCGGATCTAACCACAAGCCGATACCGCACCCAGCGATGATGGAGCCGAGGTTGAAAAAGCAGGATGAAAGCGCGGGGATGCCGAAAATTTTCCGCGAGTTCAGGATGCCCATGACCAGCGCAGCGAGGCTGACGAGCAGCATGAACGGCCACATGATGCGCGTCATTTTCACCGTCAGTGCCACTTCGTCGGGACCGAAAGTGTTTTTGCCATACGAAGTTAGTAAATGGACGAGCTGAGGTGAGAAGACGATTCCTAGCAGCGTGATTGCCGCCATCATCACGGTGACGAGCGTGATCATTCGCGAGGCCAGCGGCCACGAGCTCTCCGGGCCGGATTCTTTGGTGCGCTTGGAAAAAGTGGTGACGAATGCCTGCGACATCGCGCCCTCGGCAAAGAGATCGCGGAGCAAATTCGGAATGCGGAAGGCGATGTTGAAACAGTCCGTCAGCCTGCCGTAGCCGAACATCACCGCGAAGATTTGGTCGCGGACGAGGCCCAGCACCCGGCTCGCCATCACGGCGGCACTGACTTTCCAAGTGGCGTTTGCGGACATTTGAAAACTTAAAAAAATCCTGTAACAACAACTTCAACGTAAGATCGACTAGCTCCTTAGCATAACGCCTCACTGCTCAACTCCACCTTCATTGTGGAAACTGCGCCGGGCTGGAGGGTGATCTTGTTAGTGGCGACGTTGCCGGATTCTACGCAGAGCATTTGTAGATATTCCTCGTCGCCGAAATCTGGCATGGCGCGGGATTTTTCGATCCATGGATTCCAGACGACCGTCGAGTGCGAGCCGGATTTTTCCACGCGGATGATGCGAGCGAGCGTGGGGTCGGTGATCTCAACGGTGGCAGTGGTGTCGATGAAGACGCGGTCCACTTCGCTGGCGATGCTGAAGGTCTCGGCAGTTTCGCGGAAGTCGCCGGGCTGGAGTTTATCGATGTATGCACAATCCTTTAAGCCAGCGATCGAGACGGTGGTGATGGCACCGATGTGGAAATAGGTGTGGAGGCAGTTTTCGAAGGACGCGGTCTTCGAGCTGATGTTACGGACCGCCATTTCCAGCACCAATGTTTCACCCACGGTGACGTTGTAGTTTACCTCGAACGAGGCGATGGCGGGCATTTGGAAACGTAGGCTAACCGAGCCATCGGGATTCCCATGTTGGGAGTGGAGTTCCCACTCCACCGTGCGGGCGAAACCATGGGAAGGAAACCCTTCGCGCCCGCCGAACCACGGGAAAATCACCGGGATTCCACCGCGGATGGATCGCTTGGGATGGAACTCGCTCTCCGCGCTCATGAAGAGTAATGGTGCCTCTCCCGTTTTCTGGAAGTGAGTGACGTGTGCGCCGTGCAGATAGATTTCAGCCGTGCAGCGAGGCGTGGTGATGTTGATCTTGGGTAGATCGCCGTTTCCTTGGGAAAAAGTGACTTGGCCGGAGCTTTCCATATCGAGGGGATCAGTCATGGGGAGCTTACTTTTTCTTTCTGAGGAATGGCGGTAGATCGAGATCTTCACCGTCGAAAACATTGGGTGTCTCGCCTTCGAAGCGGCCACGCGGTGTGGAGTCGAGCGAGAGTTCGTTTTGTGCGCTTGGTGATTTTACGCCGAGCTTGAGTTTAGGTTGTTCCGCGACGAATGGCTTGGCGTCAACTTCCTGTTCGATGAAGGCCGGAGTTTCTTCCGGTGCTGCCGTGTCTGGAGATTCAGGCTTGTTAGGCTTGCCCCATGGCACGGTGAGAGGTGGTCTCTTTTTCGGCGCGGGACTGAAGGTGCCAGTCGGGTTAGAGGTGTCGTCGGATTCGATCTCTTCGCTCGGCTCTGGAACTGGCTCATCTGCTGCGTTGTAAAAAACTTCTTCTTCGACGATTGGCTCGGGTTCAGCGATGACTTCTTCTGGCTCACTAACAGGAGTAATTTCCTCGGTGAAGGTGAATGCGTCCATCTCGGACTCGGGAGTTTCTACGGGGGACTTCGTGGCCTTGATCTCAGGCTCGGCGAAAGGTCGTTCGTCTTCGAAAAGCGACGGAGCCACGGGTTGCGTCGTGGTTTTGCGGAATTTCAACAACGGCGAAATTGGCTCAGGATCTGGCTCGATCTGATGAAGCGGCACGCGCTCTGGGGGTGTAGGCACGACCGTCGTTGTCACAGGTTTTTCTTCCTCTGTGGCAATGGGTTCTGGCACCCTAACGGGCGGGCTGGTGAAGCCTTGGCTGGGATCGAGACCTGGGGCCTCAGTGGAGCGATGACTGAGTGATTCGCGCGGAGCCATGGCCAGCGAGTCCTCGGGGAGTGCGCTGATCAGGGTGATCGAAAGCGAGTCGCCCATTGCTGGATCGATGGCCGCACCGAAGAGGACGTGCGCTTTGTCTGGGACAAATTTTTGCAAACGCTGCATCAGGAGTTCGATTTCAAACAGTGTGAGATCCTCACCGCCTGATAGATGGACGAGCACGGTTTGCGCGTCTTTGAGAAGCGCGCCTTGGTCAAGCAGCGGGCTGTTAAGCGCGTTTTTGAGTGCTTTGCTCGCACGGTCTTTTCCGTCGGCGATGCCGGATCCGAAGAGGCAACGTGAGCGATTCGTCCGCAATGCACTCATCAGATCGTCGAGGCCGACGTTGATGAGACCGGGGCGGATGACGAGGCGGATGACGGCTTTGATCGACTCACAAATCATGTGGTCTGCGGCGGCAAACGCTTCGTGGATGCCTTGCTTGGCGAGGACGAGTTCGCCCATGCGGTTGTTGTCGAAGGTGACGAGCGCGTTTGATAGAACCGCGAGTTCGTTCAGCGCAGTTTCCGCCTGTTCGCGGCGGCGTTTACCCTCGAAGGCAAAGGGCATGGTGGCGAAAACAACGACGAATGCTCCCTCTTCGCGAGCGATGCGCGTGACGATGGGAGCCGCGCCGGAGCCAGTGCCACCGCCGAGTCCCGTGCACAGGAAAACGATGCGCCGACCTGCGATGGCGGCGCGGATTTGTTCCTCGGACTCGAGCATGGCTTGGTGGCCTAGCTCGGGATCGCCGCCAGCGCCGAGGCCTTTGGTGAGGTTCACGCCGAGTTGGATTTTCTCGCGAGCGACGCAGGAGGCAAGCGTGCGGACGTCGGTATTGAGTGCGAGCAGCTCGGCCCCCTCCATGCCATCGAGCGCGATTCGCTCCAGCATGTTAGCCCCGGCACCACCGAGGCCGATGATTTTCACTGAGGAAGTGGGAATGGTTTGTTGGGCTTCTCGGAGGTAGGGGATCATGGCGGTAGAAATGTTAAATGTTATTGGTTAAAAGTTATGAGGAAGAAGAGATGAGCGTTCGTTGTTTGGTGTGTTCCTAATAACAAATAACTCATAACTTCTAACGTGATTTATTTTCCAAACGGCCAGAACATCCGGCCAATTTTTCCTAGCATACCGGGTGGGCGTTCCCGCTCGGTTTCGAGAATTTGGGCGTAGCGAATCAGGCCGATGGCGGTGGCGTAGTGCGGGTCTTTGAAACTCGCTTGCACCCCGCTGATTTCCGGCGGCTCAGGGCGATAGATGTCGCGCCCGAAGACATCGAAGGCGAGACCATCGAAGCCTTTCATTAAGCTCGTTCCTCCAGTTAGGAATACGCCCGCGCCGATGGCTTCGACGGCCCCGGCGGGTAGGCGGGCGCGGACGAGCTTGAGAGTTTCCTCAAGTCGCTGGCGAATGACTTCGTTGAGAATGCTGCGTCCGACTTCCACTTCTGCGTAGCCTCGATCATCGGTTAGTTTAGCGATTCCGACGGAACGAGCAGGGTCTGCTGAGGCATCGCCCTCTAAGATTTTCAGGCGGTCTGCTTTAGAAAATGGCAGGCCAGTGACGAGATGGATGTCATTGGTGACATGATCGCCGCCGACAGGAATGCAGCCGGAAGCGGCGATGGCACCATTCAGATAGAGCGCGTAATCCGTGGTGCCGCCGCCGATGTCGATGACGAGTGCGCCGCGCTCGCGTTGTTCGCGGTCCAGCGCCATTTGTGCGGTAGCGATGGGTGAAAAGACGATGTCATCCACTTCCAGCGGCATTTCTCTAACGAGCTTGATGCTGTTCTGAATGCGGGTGCCGATGCCGTGAACGACGTGAAAATCTGCTTCGATGGTTTTCCCGAAAAGTCCGACCGGAGTGGTGGAGTGTTCCAGTCCGTCTAACCAATAACTGCGGATGATGGGATGCAGATAGACGTGGTCTTGTGGGATGTGAACTTCACGGGCGATGGTGCGGGCTTCCTCGACGTGCTCGGGCGTGACCGTCGGCTCGCCATCGGGCAGCCGATGAGTGCCGCGATGATTGATGCCCTGAATGTGTGCTCCGGTGACGGCGAGGAAAACGCTGCCGATTTCCACATCGCTGGCGTCTTCTGCTTTGGCGAGGGCGTCTTTGAGACAAGCGCGGGCTTGGGAGAAATCACAAATTTCACCTTTTCTCACACCTGCGGTTTTTGTGACGCCGATGCCGAGAATTTTGACTGCGCTGTCCGCCTTCACCTCGCCGACGACCATGCAGGTCTTACTGGTGCCGATCTCGAGTCCGACGTGAATTTTCGTGCGACGTGCCATGGTTCGATCAGTTACGATTGAGAAGGTTTTTTAAATCCTGACTGCGGCGGTCTTCGCGGATTTCCTCGGCACTCGGCTCTGGAATGGGGATGGCTCGCGGAGCCGCTTTTTCATCACGCAGGGTGACAGGGACATTGTGCTTGGGAATGAGATTGATGGTGCCGATGGCGTAGTTTTTTTGGTCAGCGTGTTCCATGGCGGCGCGAAGGCGATGGATCTGCCGTGCGTGATCGCCAGTGCCGAAGGTGGCTTCCGTGCCGTCGCGAGTGACTAGCAGCAGCGACCAATCGTTGATTTGCTTCACGGACTCGATCCAGTGAATCGCTTTGGGATCGAGATCACAGGCGGAGTCGAGCAGTTGAAAACAGTGCTTAAGTTCGCGTTGGCCGATGGTTTTGCCAGAGCTGATGGGAAATTTTTCTGAAGCTGGCAAATGAACGAGCGGTAGCTTGATCGCCTCGTTGAGCTGACGCTCGGGACATGGGTAAGCGATGCCTGCGTGATCGACTAACATCCCACCCGCCACGCGGATTTGAGTGAGGCCAGCGGCTGGGCAAGAGATCCACGCTCGTGGCGTCCGAGTCATGACGCGAACGAACAAGGTGCCAGGTAGGTGACGCTCGACTCTCGCCTCTGAAATGCCGGGCAGCTTGGTGAGTTTATCTGCCAGTTGATCTGAATCGATGTCGAAGAGATTGGCGGTTAGGTCGATGCCAGCGGCTTTCACGAGTCCGGCTTCGTCGATGACTGGGTTTGAATTTAAATCGATGACTTGCAGGCTGAAATCCGGGTTTTTGAAAAACGCATGTTGGACGCCTTGCCAGATTCCGTAACCCACTCCACCGATCACAGCGAGGACGCAGGCGAGTTTAGTTAGGCCGCCGAGGATGTTGAGAAATCTCAGCCATGCAATGCGTGGAGACATGACGCGCACTTCCAGCACTTTGGAGCGCGGGCGACTGCGGGGTTTGCTGGTCCGGGTTTTCGACATTTTAGGAACGAAGTTTGAGTGATAGCTCGGCGATGGTTTTACATAACTCAGGGAAAGTGATTCCAACAGCGGCGGCGGCTTTGGGTAGTAGGCTGGTTTCCGTCATGCCGGGAATGGTGTTGGCTTCGAGGACGAACGGGCGATTTTCCGCGTCTAGTAAGACATCGACTCGTGAGTAAATTTCTACTCCGAGTGCGCGATGCGCGGCAGTGGCGGCGGCTTGCACGGCCATGGTCGTTTCTAGGTCGAGATCGGCTGGGCATTGGTATTCGCTGCCTTTCGCGCCACTGAGCCACGGGTATTTGCTCGCCATGTCATAGACGCCATCGGGCGGCGTTATCTGGACGATGGGCAGGGCTTTGCCATCGAGGATGGCGACGGTGAGTTCTTTACCTGCGATGTATTCTTCGATGAGGACTTCGCTGTATTTTTCAGCGGCTTTCGACAGCGCGGAGGAAACTTCGTCCTGTGTCTTTACGATCTGGATGCCGACGCTGGAGCCTTCGAGCGGTGGCTTGATTACGAGCGGGGCTTGTATGGTGAGTGTCGGGATTGCGCCTTGGCTGAGTGAAACCGTTTCTGAGCGAGCGGTGGGAACTCCGGTAGCGAGAAATTTCTCTTTCGCGAGTGATTTGTGGATGGCGAGCTTGCTACTCACGGAACCCGCGCCGGTGTAGGGGACGCCGAGTTTTTCCATGGCGTCTTGAAGCTGGCCGTCCTCGCCGAAGGTGCCGTGGATCACGTTGAAACCGAGATCCGTGCCGGGTGGAAGATGGATTTCCGTGGTGGTCACATCCACGGCGACGGCATCGACTCCAAGCCCTAACAAAGCATTGAGCACCGCGCGACCCGATGCGAGTGAGACTTCGCGCTCGGAGCCGGGGCCACCCATGAGGACTGCGATTTTTTTTCCGTTCAGCATCTTGGTGGGTAAAAATTAAAATGAGGCTTCTTCCTCGCCGAGGATTTTGATTTCGGTTTCGAGCTCGACGTTGCGTTCATCGCGGGCTTTTTCTTGGATGAACTCGATGAGGGTGATGATTTCTAGCGCGGTTGCACCGCCTTGATTGACCACGAAATTCGCGTGGACCTCGGAGATAGCAGCTTGGCCACAGATGCTGCCTTTGAGTCCTAACGAATCGATGACTCGGCCAGCGGGAACTTCTTCGGGATTCTTGAAGGTGCAGCCAGCAGAGGCGGCGATGGGCTGACTGGATTTGCGTTTTTCGCGCGAGGCGTCCCAGCGTTCTTTGATATTTTCCGCAGTGTCTGCTTTACCTTTGAAGACGGCTTGTAGTGCGAAATTGCGGCGTAGCTCGGGAACGTTGCGGTATTGGGTGACGATTTCCTCGCGCTCGCGAGTGCGGATGACGCCGTCTTCGTCGAGGAACGTGACCCTAACGACTTGGTCAAAGGTATCGATCCCCATCGCGCCGGCGTTCATGCGGAGTGCGCCACCGACGTTGCCGGGGATGCCTTCCATCCACTCGAAGCCGCCGATGCCGCTGCCGCCTGCGATGCTGGCGAGCTTTTTCAAACGCACGCCTGCCCCGGCGGTGACTTCATTGCGAGTGCCGACGGTGACTTCGGAAAATACGCCGCCGGTCGGTCGGATGACGGCACCACGGATGCCGCCATCGCGAACTAGCAAGTTTGATCCGCGTCCCACGACGCGCACTGGGATTCCGCGCTCACGGCAGTAATCGACGAGAAACGCGAAGCCGTAAAAACTGTGCGGCTCCATCCAATATTGCGCGGGGCCGCCGACTAGCAGAGTCGTGTGACGACTCATTGGCTCGTAGAGTTTTCCATCGATCTCGCCGGGTGGCATGAGGCCGCGCATTTCCTCGATGATTTTTAAATCCGCTGCGAGGCGAGTGCCAGCTTCGTGAACGTTTCCGGCGCCGAGGGTGATGAGTAAATCGCCCGGCTGGAGCGCATGGCCAACGGCGTGATG
>JANOQR010000038.1:0-14638 GCA_031414935.1 Luteolibacter sp. | reverse complement strand
GATGACCGCCTTCCCATGCGTCGCCTTTGTAACCACGCAGCGGGCCGCTGGGGAAATGGCCTTTTTTCTCCATGTCCTTCGCGCCGATGTAGGGAGCGCAGCCGTTGTCGCTGGTGAAAATGACGAGGGTGTTTTCTGCTTCACCGCTTTTTTCTAACGCGTCGAGGACGCGAGCGACGGTGGCATCGGTCTGCATGACGAAGTCTGCGTAGTCGCTGAGTCCGCTCTTCCCTTTCCACTCGGCAGTCGGGGAAACGGGAGTGTGGGGCGAGGTGAGTGGGAGGTAGAGGAAGAAGGGTTCGGATTTTTTCGCGGCGTCCTGAATGTAGGCGCAGGCGCGGGCTTCGAGGGCGGGAAGGATGTTTTCTAACTTCCAGTCCGCTAAGGCCGGACCTTGAAAGCTGGCTTGGCCGTTTTTTAAGCCATCAGCCACTAACAGCTCGGTGGGGATGCCAACGGTGCGGTCGTTTTCGATGAAACAGTAGGGCGGCCAGTTCGGGACATCGGTGCCGAAGTAGGAGTCGAAGCCCACGTCTAACGGCCCGCCGCGAAATTGCCGCGAGTAAATCGTGCGCCACGCAGCGCGGTCTTCGTCGGTGGCCACCGTCGTTACTTTGCCGCCGCCACCGGGCTTGCCGCCGTAGCTGGAGAGACGTTTTCCTTCGTCTTCGGTGAGCTGCATGTCCCAGCCGAGATGCCATTTCCCGATGGCGGCGGTGCGATAGCCGTGCTGCTTGAGAAGGCTTGCTAGAGTGAGCCGCGTCGGCGGGATGAGCGGTGCGCCGAGGTAGCTCACGATGCCTGCTTGGAGCCGCGAGCGCCAATGGTAGCGGCCTGTTAGCAGCGAGTAGCGCGTGGGCGAGCAAACGCCGCTGGAGGTGTGGGCGTCGGTGAAACGCATTCCTTGCGAGGCGAGTTTGTCGAGGTGGGGAGTGGCGATTTTTCCGCGCTCTGGATTGTAGCAGCGCACGTCGCCGTAGCCGAGATCGTCGGCGAGGATGATGAGGATGTTAGGTTTTTCCGCTGCGTTTGCAGATGCGAGCGCGAGCAGGGAGGCAACGAGGGTTTTGAGCATCCGCTCTCATACGCTGAGACATTTTGTTTTTTCTCGAAGAGAAATGTAACCGCAGTTCGCTCCGGTGGAGTAAAGGTGTGAAAGCTGCCATGCAATCACCGAACTCCCACCAACCCAACGAAGCATTCATCCGCGCTCTGACCGAAAGCCAATCGGCGATTCGGGGATATTGTCACGCCTCTCTGGGCCAGAGCGATGAGGCGAAAGAAGCGCTCCAACGGACCAGCATCACGCTTTGGAGAAAATGCGGCGATTGGGATCCAGCCACCGATTTCATGCGCTGGGCGATCAGCGTCGCGAAGTTCGAGGTGCTGGGAGTCGTGCGAGATCGGAACCGCCAGCACGCGCGATTTGTCTTCGATCCCGATGTGGTGGAGCTGATGTCTGAAGAGGCCGCGCACACGATTTCTCCGAAAGCAGAGGCGTTAGAATCCTGTCTCGGAAAACTCAGTGACACCAATCGCGAAGCACTCGCGGCCCACTACGTCCACGGTCATTCCATTCAGGAAATTTCTGCTAGCTGCGGTAAAGGAGCGAGCGCCGTGAAGGTGATGTTGCTGCGTTTGCGCGGGAAACTTCGCGAGTGCATCGAGAGCCGCATGATGAATGGAGGTGCGGCATGAGCGAAACTAACAAACGGTTGGAGGAGCTTCTTTTCTCCTCAGGATGCGAGCCATTCTCCGAGGCCGAGCGCGCGGAATTGAACGCCCTGCTTCGTGACAACTCCGAAGCGCGAATCTTCGCCGCCCAGTTTCTCAGTATCGACGCACTACTCGCGGAAAGCCTCGCGACCCACGAGCACAGCACGGCGTTTCAACCCATCCCAATTTCCAAAGGTAAATCATTCACGCGTCCTAACTGGCTCGCCCGTGCGGCGGCTTGGGTCGGCGCGTTCCATCTATTCAACAACACCGCGAAAGCCACCACCGTCATCGTCATGAAAAAAACAGTCACCTCTATCACTGCCGCCATCCTCGTCCTCGGCGGCTCCGGCATCTACGTCATCCATCGTAACAACGAATCCAGCCGGGATCGCATGGCGAAAATGGAAACCGAGATCCAATCCCTGAGCGACCAACTCGGCATCCAATCGACGAGTTCCACGCAGAGAAAAGCAGGCACTGAAAACTCGCGAAAGCAAGTGAGCGTCACGCAAATGTCCGCGATCCTGAGTGACTCCAAGATCTTCAGCCATGAGTTGGCGCAATACAGCGCATTCAAGGAACAACTCGCCGCCATGGATGCCGAATCCCTGAAAAACCTCCTGCTCGATGCCGAAAAAATCAGCAACCCGATCCACGGACGAGTCGCGGAAATGATCGTACACGCATTGATTTCAAAAAATCCTGCCGTGGCCACCCAGATCGCCAGTCAGCTCATCGGGCGCGGTTCTGAATTTCAGTTTCTACTCTCTTCCGCCGCCACGAAGGCCCTCGGCGCTTGGCTGACTAAAGACCCCGCAGCAGCGAATGCTTGGTATCTCGAAACGGCAGCCGCTGGCGGGCTCATCGGTAAAAACATTCCTCCGAACGGCCTTGAGGACAACGCCATCGACCGGAGTTTCGCCCGCCTTTGCTTCGCATCTCTCGTCGGCACCAACCCAAGCGAAGCGGCAACGATGTTAGCCACCATGCTGCCCGGTGATGTCACCACCGCGCTACAGACTGTCACCGATCCCAACGCCTTGCGGCAAATTTTACCCAAGCTCTCTCCAGCACAGCAAGGCACCGCCGCTGAAGGAGCGATCAAAGCCATGGCAGCAAAGGATCTGGACGCCGCGTTCGCTTGGGCGAAGTCGCTAGGAATGGAAGATCGGGAGCGCGATTCCTTGCTCGCTACCGGCATCGAGGCCGCTGTGCAAAATCGCAAAATCGATCTGCCGGAAGTGGCGGAGCGTTCGAAGAATCTTAACCTCGATGCAAAAAGACGCTCCGAGCTACTGATCTCCGCAGCCACCAACGTGTCTCTGATTCCGCGTAAAAACGAGCACGTCATCGACGTTGAAAATAGCGTGTATTGGGATCGCGTCGCTGAGCGCATCGACTGGTTGCGCAAGGAAGCGTCCGCCGACGCGGCAGATCAAATGGTCGGCGACTATTTGGGAAGTCTTTCTTACGCCAGCCACAACCTCAAGAAGTCACTCGAAGCCTACGAAAACGAAGTTTCCCGTCAGGGGAAAATCGATCCCGCTCTCACCATCGCCTTCGCCTTCGACCTTGGCATGGGACAAGATGAAAGCGCGAAAGCCGCAGCGCTGAAGCTTCTAAACAAGCTCCCTCCCAGCGAGAAAAGGGACAATGTAATTCAAGGTATCGAGACGAATCGTTGAGAGCAAACAGACCTAGCAAACCTTTAACATCATGAAAAAATATCACATTCTCCTCGTTTTTCTCATCGCGGGCATCGCCGCATTTTTCCTGAACGAGACCCGAAAGCTGAAGGGCATGGAATCCACTACCCAAGCGGAGCTGACCATGCTGCAAGACGCCGTGAAAAAATCCCCCGCAACAGCGACCACTCTCGCGGGAAGAAGCTCCAGCACCCGACGCCCTGTCATTGACCCGAAAGATCTCATGGCAGACCTCACGGCCATTTTCAAACAAGGCCCAGGCGAGGAAAGCGAGAAACGCATGAACGATCTCACCAAAAAATACGGGGCACAACTCAGCTCCGCCCCGGTTTCAAAACTGAAGGAAATCTGTGAACTCCTTGAGAAAGATTTTCCGCTGGATCAGGAGGATTCCAAGATGGCTCGGCAGGCATGGCTCGGCATCTTGGGAATGGCTTCGAAATCCGATCCCGCATGGGCGATCACGAAATTCGAGCAAGTCGCAGCTCCGAACAAAGCCCCAGTCGAAGCGATGCTCGGCACCTTCGGAATGTGGGCCACGCAACAGGGTGAATCCATGAGCCTTTCCTACGCCGGTGCCTTGCAGAAGTGGCTGGATGCCGCGCAGGCCGATGGAAAAATCGAAGCAAACAATCCTCTCGTCACAAAACTCCGCTCTCAGATCGCGACCGCCCAAGGCAATCAATCCGCTGCGGTCCAGCAGCTCTCAAAACTGCCATACTTGGATCAACAACGAGCCGCAATCGACTACGCGGCCACCTTGCAGACACCGGATGCCCAACGGCTTGCGATGGAAGAATTCAGCGCGTCCCTGCACATTCAGAACTTCCCCCATTTTGTTAAAAAACTCACCGACCAGCAAGGCTACGAAGCCGCGCGGCAGGTTCTCGATTCCGCATCACTCACGCCGGAGAAATACGACCTCGCAGCCGCCAGCATCGCCGCCACAAACATCGGCCCCGAGACTCCGGCAAAGGCGAAATGGCTGTTGGAATCACTCCGCAGCGAGGACACGCGCGCCGTCAAAGAATTCGCGGACCAATGGACCCACTCCGACTACCAAGGTGCGGCACAATGGATCAGCTCACTCCCCGCAGGCACGCAGCGCGATAACGCCATCTCCGGCTTCGCCCCAGTCGCCGCAAAAATCGACGGAGCCAGCGCCGTGGACTGGACCCTCACCATCACCGATGCCGACCAGCGCCAATCCTGCCTCAGTTACGTCGTCCGCAAGTGGGAGGAATCCGACCGCGAAGCTGCGGCTGCTTACCTCAAAGGAAAAGGGCTTGCGGTGAGAAAGAGCGGCTTTCGCGAGTGAGCTTCTTCGTATGTAGTTTAATCCCTTCAGGGTGTCTTAGATACGCGATGAAGACACCCTGAAGGGATTAAACTACACACGAAGACGCGCCCGAGCCGTTGCTAAAAAAGTGAGTGCGATTTCCTCCGAGTTCGTACATGTTTTTGCGCCCCGCGTTGAAATCCCAGACTTGCACGATGTGCATTTAGAGCGCGGCCCGCCCAGAAAACCCCATTTCACAACCCACGATGATTTCGAAAAACACCTCCGCGTGCTTGGCCGCGCTATCGATCAGCCTCGCCAGCTCAATTCACGCGGGCACCTTCAGCAGCAGCACCAGTGCCCCGGCGGTCAACGCCTCGGACATTTCCAATCTCGCCAGCCAGACCGGCTCGGACAAATGGTTTTTCCAAACTGCGGATGAGGCAAACCCCTCCGACGCCGCGAAAGGGCAGACTTTCATCACCGGGGCGTCCGCCGTGCAACTCCGGGCAGTCACCTACAAGATCGCCAGCGGAAACATGAAGGCGGCGAACACCACCTACACCGTCCGCGTCGGCACCGTTTCAGGCACCACTTTCACTCAGGTCGCCAAGGAAACTTGTTTGCAAACCGCCGACACCGCGACCGGTGCCTACATGACCTGGACGCTGACGACGCCTCTCACTTTGTTGCCGAACACCACCTACGGCGTCGATGTCGCCATGGATTCCGCCGACGCCTGGAGCACCGGGATTCCCTACATTTCCTACACGGGAAACATCACCAACGCCCGCATCGGCAGTTATTATGATTCCGGCGATAAAGGCGTGGGGAATGCCACGATCACTCTCACCACTGCCCGTGACCGTGTTTTCCACCTCGATATGGAAGACCCCATGCGTCCCACCCCGGCAGACGCAGCCACCGTGCCTGCTGGTAATGTCGTGCTCAGTTGGACCAATCTACCTCCCACCACCGGCACCAATGTCTGGGTGGATGTCTGGTTTGGGACAAACGCCACTGCACTGACCAAAGTGGTAAATGCAGGGCTGAACCAGACAACTCACACCGTTTCCGCTCCGACGGGTGCGACTTACTACTGGCGGATCGACTCCTACCTCGGCGGCGTAGCGACAGGCACGCCCGCCACCGGCACGCGGTTTTCCTTCATCGTCACCGACACCGATGGCGACGGTCTCCCCGACGCCTTCGAGACTGCCCATACCACGCCCGCATCTGCTACGGCTTTGGTTCCCGGCGCGGATCTCGAACCCGACGGCTTGACCAACCTCCAGGAATACCAACGCGGCACCTTGCCTCGCGATGCGGACACCGACAACGACACCCTCAATGACGGCCCCGAGCTCACCGGCGTCGGCACCCGCCCGGCCACCGATCCACTCAAGGCCGACACCGATGCCGATACCCACAACGACGGCGTCGAAACCAACACCGGCATCTGGGTCAGCACCACCGACCGGGGCACCAACCCGACCAAAACCGACACCGATGCCGACGGACTCAGCGACACTGCCGAGAACAACACCGGCACCTTCGTCAGCGAAACCAACACCGGCACCCACCCGCTGAAGCGAAATACCGACGGCGACAACGCGGAGGACTGGTATGAAACATCCGCAGCATACACGAATCCTACCCAAGCCTCATCCCAGCCGATCACACCCTATCCATTGCCCGATCCTGACAGCTCCACCGGCACCGGGACGAAGCCCGTGAAAGTCTTCATCCTCTCCGGCCAATCCAACATGGTAGGCTTCGGTCGCGTGGCTGGCACTGGAAACGATACCCTCCAATCCGTCACCCGCACGGAGCTGAAGTTTCCCAATCTCATCACCTCCAGCAATGCCTGGACCACCCGCAACGACGTGCTCTATCGCGGCGTGATTTCCGCACTCGGAGATGCTGCTCTGAAACCCGGATTTGGCGAAAGCGTGGACTCCTTCGGCCCAGAACTCGGCTTCGGTCATGTCCTCGGCTATTCTCACGACGAGCCGGTCCTCATCATCAAGGCCTCCATCGGAAATCGCGCCCTTGGCTGGGATTTCCTGCCACCCGGCAGCGCGCGCTACACCTACAGCGGCGCGACTTACGCGGGCTACGGCGATTACGTGAAACAACCCGGAAGCACCACCGTCACCAGTGACTGGTATGCCGGGAAACAATACGACGACTCCTTCCTCGATGAAGAAGACATGGGGCCGAAAGCCTGGGCCTCCGGCATCGCCTACGTCGCCGCCTGCTACGTGAAAAACGCTGGAAAAGTCTATGTGAGCAAATCCGCCCACACCTCGGCAGCCGCATCCGCACCCGGAGTCGGGGCGAGCTGGGCCACCTACTGGACGCTTTACTCGGTTTCAAACACCGTCGATGTGCTCGATAACTTCGCCGCCGAGTATCCGCAGTGGGCCACACGCGGTTTTGAAATCGCAGGCTTCGGCTGGTTCCAAGGCTGGAATGACGGCCAAAGCGGCGACACCGAGTATGCCACTCGTTATGAGGTGAACCTTGTGCGCCTCATCAAACAACTGCGCCTCTACTACGAAGGCCGTTATCCCGGAAAAATCAGGGCCAACGCCCCGTTCGTCACCGTCACTTGCGGGTTCGATGGTTTCGCCGCCGCAGGCAACCGCCTCACCCTCGTCAACGCCCAACTCGCCGTTGCGAACCCGACGAAATACCCCGAGTTCATCGGCAACGTCAGAACCATGGAAGGCCGCGGCTACTGGCGCACTACCGGCCCGAATACCTCACAAAACTACCATTACTACCACAACGCGGAAACCTACATGCTCGTCGGCGACGCCATGGGACGCGGGATGTTGGACCTCATCAGAAATGGCGATTTCCAATCGTGGGCTACCCAGTGGCCGACCGCCAATCTCAGCAACCCAACTGCCGACGCCGATGCCGACGGCATGAACAACAAGTCCGAGCACCTCTTCGGCCTCAACCCCGTCAACTCCTCGTCATCGAACGCCGTCTCTTCCACCACCACGCTGAAGACCACCGGAAATTTCACCTACACCCGCCGCGCCGACACCCTGACCGACGCCGATTACGCCATCTTGACCTCCACAAATCTCACCACTTGGACTGAGGACACCGGCGCCGTCCAGACCGTCGTTTCCACCGTCAACAACGTGCAGACCGTGAACGTCACACTCAGCGCCAACCTCCTCACCACGGGCAGTCGCTTCGTCCGCGTGAAGGCCAGCGAGTGACGAAGCACCGCCGCCAAAAGCGAATCTCTCATTTCTCAAAACCCTCAAAACCCACCCGAATATGTCGATTTCCCTGCGGAAACTTGTGCCCTTGATGGCCTTTGCCTGCGCCGTCACCACCGCGCACGCCGTCTCGATCAACGCCGTTTATTTCGGCCAATCCCACGTCTTGAAGCCAGATAATCCGTATTTCGGGCTGGTGGGAAATCGCGAGGCTTTGATCAAAGTGCATGTGACCGATCCGGCTGCACCTGCATCACCTGCGGTCACCGCCACGTTGAATCTCAACGGCCAATCGCTTGTCGTGCCGCTCACCGGACCGGCGACGCTGCCCGTTTCCATCCCCGATGGCCTCGGTGTCGTCCAGCATTCGTATGCGAATAGTTTCACCGCCATCCTTCCTGCCGCGTGGGTGAAAAAGGGGCTGCAAGTCACGGTCAACGCGGGTGCTGCCACCACCACCGTGACGGATATGAAAGTCGGCGCACCGACGAAGATCATCATGACGATGACCGATGTGCAGTATTTCGGAAACACCTCGGGAAATTACCCCAGCGCGACCTTTGCCGAGCTCGAAGCAAAATGGCCGGTGGCGGATCTGGAAGTCCGGCGGCTGGGCAACGTCGTTTTTCCCGAGCTAGTCATCCCGCCGCGCGAGGACGTAGGCAGCAAGTCGGCGAGGATCAAATCCAAGGCGGAATACCAAGTGCAGACTGGCCTCACCTTCGATGGCGAGCAAGCGGCAGCACTGGAATGGAATGGCGCGTTGAAACGTGCCGCAGGCCGATCTGGCGGCTGGAGTCTCTATTACCTGAATGTCTATAATGCCTTCGCGGGAGGTCAGGCCGGCGGATTTGCCGGAGTCGGCAGCGGCACGGATGTCGGAATTTTGCATCACGAGTTAGGTCATGCGCTGAACCTGCCACACTGGGGAGACAACGGGGCATATCCTTACAAAGGCGACATGCACGGCATCCAGGCACCGAGCAACTACAACGAAACCCACGCCGGTCCCGCATGGGCGTTTCACTTGCCGACCCGCGCCTTCATCCCACCCACCGTGCAGGCTGGCAATGTCGGCGGCAGGCCGGTGGGCACTTACAAAGTCGATCCGATGCAGGGCGGCGGTGAGGGCTGGCAGGAACCTGCCTACCTGATGAACCATTTCTCCGACTACTCCGTGACCCAAATGCGGACCTACCTGCACGGCCATGTGGTGGTGTGGAATCAGGCATTAAATAGCTACGCAAAATGGAACCAGACTGCCGGGGACTACACGAGCACGGTCACGAACAACGGCGTGCAATATCCCACCACGCGCGATGCATCGGTCATCAGCATCATGGCTTCCATGTCGGGCGCGAACCCGAGTGTGAACATGGTTTATCCGCCCATCGGCCCCTACACCGCCGGGTTGATTCGTTTGTTCGATCCCACCGTCGCGGCGGATCGCACAGCGGCGCAGTCGATTTTTAGCCCCACCAATGGCTCGGATTACTGTGTCCGCGTGGTGCAGGGCGGCGTGCAGAAAACTTACATCCTAGCCGCATCGGCGCTGACCTCACTCGCCCAGACGGACGATGCCAGCCTGGAAACAGAGGCGATCAACCTGCCTGCTTCCGGTGGCGCGGTGACGAAGATCGAACTGCTTTCCACGCCGAACGTGGAGGACGTGGGCCTGCCTGTGAATCCCACCGTGCTCTACACATGGGCACCGCTGATGCCGGAACCCGCCGCATTTGATCTGCCGCCCACCGCAAATAGCTCGTCCGCCATCACCATGACCGCGCTGCCCGGCGAGGTCGCGTTCGGTTTCAGCGGCACCGTGGAATATTTGTTCACGGAAACTTCAGGAAATCCGGGTGCGACTACCAGTGCGTGGCAGACCAGCCGCTCCTACACCGACACCGGACTCCAAGAAGGAACCGCCTACACTTATACCGTTTCCATCCGGGCAGGCACGCTCGCCACCAACGCGTCCGCGCCTGTATCCGCCACCACCACGGCTGCCAGCACCGTTGGCAACATCGCCGTCAATGCCACCCAACAGTTTTCCCTGCAAAGCGGCAGCGGCTACAAAACCGTCACCAGTCTCGGCACTTTCAATCCCGCTGGGACGGACAAACTCGTCGTGGTCGTGGCTTCTGAAAATGCCAACAACGACCACTTCGCCCTCACGGGCGTCCGCTACAACGGCGCGCAGATGATCGAAGTCGTCCAGCAAACTGGCATCACCGCGGACGGCGCGGTCGGCATTTACTACCTCGACAATCCCGGCGCGGTCGGCAGCGGCATCTCCGTTTCTGGCTACAACCCGAACGGCGGACTCGGCACGGCCTTCGCGCTGAACGGCACCCGCTCCGGCTTCGGCGCATTTAACAGCAGAAAAGGTAACGCCGTCACCTCTGTGCCGCTCACCACCTCGGCGAACAAATCCCTCGTCATCGCCGCGCTGGCAAATTCAGGTAACGGCAACAGTGCAGGCACGCCCACCGCCACCTCGCCACTCACCCAAGCCAGCAGCGGCAACTGGGGATCTCAATGGGGCAGCCATTCCTCGGGCTACCTGCAAGTCGCCACGCCCAGTGCCGTCACTCCGACTTTTTCCACCTCCAACGGTGGCTCTTACAGCTTAAACATCGCCGCCCTAGAGCTGATTGCGGCGGTCATTCCTGCTAACACTTGGGTTCAAACCGCTGGCGGAGCCCAGAGCTGGACCACTGCCGTCAACTGGGCCGACGGCATCGTGCCGAATCCCACCTCGGGTGTTACCATGGATTTCAGCAGCGTGGACATTCTCGCGAATACCGTGCTCAACCTCGGCGCAAACCGCAGCGCCAGCGTGTGGAAATTCGGCGACAGCACGGGTGCTCAAACGTGGACCGTCAGCTCCGGCAACACCCTCACCCTCGCCGGAACCACGCCCGGCATCGACGTGCAATCCGGCATCGTCACCCAGCTCGATTGCGATGTCGCAGGCAGCTCCGGGCTCGCGAAAACCAGCGCAGGCAGGCTAGTTCTCGCAGGAAATAACACCTACACAGGCGGCACCACCATCAGCTCCGGCACGCTCCAGATTGGAAACGACGGCGCCACTGGAAATCTCGGAACCGGCAATATCACCAACAACGCCGCCCTCCGATTCGACCGCACTGGCTCGCTCGATGTGCCGAACAACATCAGCGGCACCGGCTCGCTCACCATCGACTGCCCCGTCGGCGCAGGCACCATTTCGCTCGGCGGCTCGAACAGTTTCACCGGCGCCGTGACGATCAATTCCGGCACCCTCCGCATCACCAACAGCAACGCCCTCGGCACGGGCACCAAGTCCGTGAAAATCAACACCGGCGCTGCTGGTAACCCACAACTGCGCCTCGATGGCACCAGCGGCTCCATCGTCGTCCCCTCAACCATCAGCTACCTCACCAGCAACGAATCCAACGGCGCGATCGTCAACGAAGCTGGAAACAACACCATCTCAGGCCCGATCACCCTCACTGGCGGTGGCGGCGGTACCGAGATCTATGTCAACGCAGGCACGCTCACCCTGAGCGGCCCGATCAATGCCAACACCAGCGGACGCGCCTTGAAACTGATGGGTGCAGGAAACGGCAGCGTCACAGGCATCGTCAGCAATAGCAGTGCCTCCACCAGCATGGGCGTCACCAAAGAAGGAGCCGGAACCTGGACCCTCAGTGGCAACAACACCCACGGCGGCGGAACCAATGTCGTCGCTGGCACCCTCGTCATTTCACATCCCAATGCACTCGGCCTCGGCAGTTTCGGTAGCGGCAACGGTGGCACCAGCATCACCGCCGGAGCGGCCCTCAATCTCAATGGCGTGCAAAACATCAATGAGGTCATCACCATGCGCGGCACGGGGATCAGCAACGGCGGGGCTTTGACTAACAGCTCCGCCAGCCCAGCCAGCATCGCCAGCGGCGTGGTCAATATCAGCCTCACCGCAGGTGGCGTTCACAGCACCGTCCCGACGATCACCTTCAGCGGTGGCGGAGGCACAGGAGCCGCCGCGACCGCCACGCTCGGACTCACTGCCGCCAGCTTCACCATCACGGGCGGCACCACGGTTTATTCCGTCGCGCCCACCGTCACCATCAGCGGTGGCGGCGGCAGTGGAGCGGCAGCCACCGCCATCCTAACCGGCGGCGTCGTGTCCGGCATCACCATCACCAACGATGGCTCAGGTTTCACCACCGCTCCGACCATTGCCTTCAGCGGCGGCACCGTGACCACTGCGGGTACCAACCCCACCGGTACCGGAAATGCCACGAAATTCGCCGTCGCCGAAATCCTGCTCACCGCCAACGGCAGCGGCTACACCAGCACTCCTAACATGGTTTTCAACAGCGGCACTGGCACATCTGCCACCGCCACTCTCGCCTCCGTCATCCTTGGCGCGGATTCCAGTATCGGCGGCTCGGGAAACATCACCATCCACCCGGCCATCACCGGCGCATTCTCACTCACCAAAACCGGCGCGGGCACCGTCACGTTTCAGACCGCGAACACCTACACTGGCTCCACCACCGTCAGCGCAGGCACGCTCGCCCTCGGTGCCAGCAACGTCCTCCCCGCCACCGCCATTTCTCTGGATGCCGCCACGCTCCAAGCCGCCAACTTCACCGATACCGTCGGCACGCTTGATCTCACCGGAAGCGCGATCATCAACTTTGGCAGCGGAGCCGCGCTCAGTTTCGCCGATAGCAACGCCATCGACTGGACCGGCGGCACGCTGACCCTCACCGGTGCCTTCGTTTCTGGCAGCTCATTGCGATTTGGCTCTAACGCGTCCGCCCTCACGCCGACGCAGCTTGCGAAAATCAGCCGCTCCGGCGTCTTCAGCTTCGCGCTCAATCCCAGCGGCTACCTCATCACCAGCACCGCCGCCACCTATGCCTCATGGCAAGCCACCAACGGTTCCACCACCGCCTTCAACGCCGACCACGACCAAGACGGCGTGCCAAACGGCATCGAGTTTTTCCTCGGTGGTAGCAGCAACACTACCGGTTTCACCGCGCTCCCGCCCATCGTGAACACCGCAGGCACGCTCAGTATCACCTGGGCGAAATCCAGCAGCTACGCAGGCGTTTATGGCACCGACTACCTCGTAGAAACCTCCGAGACCATCGCCGGAGCATGGACTTTGGAAACAGTCGGAGCCAATCTCAGCATCATCGGCAACAACGTGAAATACACCTTCCCCTCACCGCTCGGTCCCAAGAAATTCGCCCGCCTCCGCGTCACCGGCCCGTGAACTAACAAACGTTCTGCTCCCTCTCGGAGCCAGTGCCTCGAAGCCGCAAAACAACTTTGAGTCCAGCGGTGGTTTTGCCGGAAGGGGCAAATCATGGTCGAGATGGCGGCGGCAGATTTCATGAAAATCCTCCGGCGTTTTCATCCGCCGCATGTCGTACTCGAACTCTCCTTCGAGGCCGTGGCTGATGTATGAGAGCGTTTTTTTCATCCGCTGGACGTGCGCGAGAGCGTTGAACTTCGCGGTCTCGCGGGCGATCTCGTCGTACAGTTCTAGCACATACTCCCACAAGTCTCGGTGGACCGGAGCGGGCGCGGGCGTGGCCGTCCATGCCGCTTTGAGCTGGGAAAAAATCCATGGATTGCGAATCGCCCCACGACCGATCATCAGGCCAGCCGCAGCGGTTTGTGAGAGATACGACAAGCCCGTTTCCACATCGACGACGTTGCCGTTGGCGATGACTGGGCAGTCCATCGCGGCCACTGCCGCACCCACGCGCTCGGGATGCACGGGTGTCTGATAGCGTTCGATCACCGTGCGGCCATGGATGGTGAGGCCGTCGATGGCGTGACTGCGGAAAATTTCCAACAACGCAGGAAATTCATCCGCAGTCGTGTAGCCGACACGAGTTTTCACGGTGAATCTGCCGGGAATCGCCTCGCGCAGGGAGCCGATGAGCTGGTTCACGGTTTCCGGGTTCCGCAGCAATCCGCCGCCAGCGTCTTTGCGACAAACGATAGGAGCCGGGCAGCCAAGATTCAGGTCGATCCCGGCGATGGGATACTGCGCGAGTTCCTTGGCCGTGCGAACGAGGCTGGGCAAATCGCGGCCAATCATTTGCGCGAAAATCGGTTTGCTCGTCTGATTTTCCGCGATGGAACGCAGGATGTAGCGGTTCAGGCACGAATCCGGGTGGACGCGGAAATACTCGGTGACGAACCAATCCGGCGCACCACGCCGCGCGATGATCCGCATGAATGGCAGATCCGTCACGTCCTGCATCGGCGCGAGCACCAGCGCTGGGCGGTCTGATGGAAGGAAATCACGCATGAATCACGGAGCGGATGGCACCGTGCGCACTGCGCGAGGTCAAGGAATTCAACGACGCCTCAAATCGAGGATGCCTACACCAGAGATAAGAAAAATTTGAACCACGGATGGACACGGATCAACACGGATGAGATACGGCATCGATTATCCGAGTCGTGGTTTCGCGCGATAACCCAATGCCTTTAAGGATTCAAAATGAGTATCTGGACGGGTTTTCATGCAGAATGGTGACGTGGCGATTGAAACCAAGGAGCGGCGGACTCCGATCCGCCGATGCCCATGAAAAGCCAAAGCGCAGCGGTGATCCACGACTCTCTGGCTTTTCATGGGCCGGGGCGGATCGGAGTCCACCCTTCCTTGGTTTTTG
>JANOQR010000037.1:0-13561 GCA_031414935.1 Luteolibacter sp. | reverse complement strand
GAGGTTTTTGGGCGTCGCGGTGGCTTGGAACGGAATTTCTTCGAGTAGGGCGCGGACGATATCGTTGGTGGTGTGGCCTTCGACGCGAGCGTGGTAGTCGAGCACGATGCGGTGCCGCAGCACGGCGGGAGCGATGGCTTTCACGTCCTCGAAGCTGGTGTTCGGTCGGCCTTGGATCAGTGCGCGGGCCTTCGCGCCGGATGCCAGAGCGAGGGCGGCGCGCGGGCTGGCACCGAAGCGAATGCCGTGCGAAGCGGCGGATTGGCCGGGGTGGCTGGCATCGACGATGCGGGCGATGTAGTTGGCCACGGCTTCTGGCAGATAGATGCGGCGGACGAGTTCGAGCAGCTCGGTGAAAGTTTCTCCGCTCATTACCGGATCGACTGTCGGGTCGGTGCCGAGTTCGCGTTGGGAAACGATGCGTTGGAGGGTGGCGACGTCGTTGCGGGTGACTTCAAGCTTGAAGAGGAAACGGTCGAGCTGGGCCTCGGGAAGCGGGTAGGTGCCTTCGAGTTCGATGGGGTTTTGGGTGGCGAGGACGAAGAAGGGCTTGGGAAGATCGTGAGTTTTGCCGAGGACGGTGACGCGGCGTTCTTGCATGGCTTCGAGCAGCGCGGACTGCGTCTTGGGCGAAGCGCGGTTGATTTCGTCTGCGAGAACGATGTTCGTGAAGAGCGGGCCGGGCTGGAAAACGAACTCGCGGCGCCCTTCGATTTCCTGAAGCACCGGATTTCCCGTGATGTCGCCGGGTAGCAAATCGGGCGTGAACTGGACACGCTTGGTGCCGAGTTTCAGGAGTTTTGATAGTCCTTTGACTAACTCCGTTTTCCCCAAGCCGGGCAATCCTTCGAGCAAGATGTGGCCGCGAGCGAGCACACCCGTGATGACGAGGTCGATGAGTTCCTCCTGGCCGAAGAGGACTTGGTTCAGCCCTGCGGACAGCGAACGCAGGTGTTTGGCGGCATCGGCAACTTCCGTTTCAGTGGCGTTTTCCATGAATTTCGTCGCGAGACTAACGAAATGACGGTGCTTGGGAATGACGAAGGTGTGAAATTTCGGGGAAGCGATATTTTGCCCTGTGTGTTCCGCTTGCTCATCTTCCTGCTGGAATTTTTCCAAGACGCTTTCAGCATCCCGGCATCATGAGCATTTCCCCATCCGACTACGAAAAACTTGGCCAGTTTTACCTTGGGCGTGGCTACGATCCCGAGGCGAAAAAGGTCGAGGATGATCTGATCCTTTACGACTCTAAGGATCTCGTCACCCACGGCGTGGTTCTCGGCATGACTGGCTCGGGGAAAACCGGGCTTTGCCTCGCGCTATTAGAAGAAGCGGCGATGGATAACATTCCGGCGATCATCATCGATCCGAAGGGCGACATTTCAAATCTGTTGCTGATGTTTCCCGATTTGGATGCGAAGAGTTTCCGCCCGTGGGTAAATGAAGACGATGCCGCGAAGAAGGGGATTTCTCCCGATGAACACGCGGCGAAGACGGCGGAGCTGTGGAAGACGGGACTCGCGGATTGGGGGCAAAATCCTGAGCGCATCGCGACGCTGAGGGACAAGGTGGACATCAATATTTTCACGCCCGGTAGCAAGGCGGGGATTCCGGTAAGCATCCTCAGTTCGCTGGAAGTGCCGCCCTTTGAAATCATGGATGACGCGGAGCTGCTAGGCGAGCGGGTGGAAAGCACGGTTGCTTCGCTGCTTTCGCTGGTGGGTGTGGATGGGGATGCGATTCAGAGTCCTGAGGCGGTGTTAGTGAGTGCCATTTTCCAACACGCATGGGCAGCGGAGCAGAACGTGACGTTGGAAACTTTGATCCGCCACATTCAGAAACCCGCGTTCGATAAAGTCGGAGTCATTGATCTGGAATCCTTCATGCCAGAGAAATCGCGGCAGAGTTTGGCGTTGAAATTTAATAACCTGCTCGCCTCGCCAGGATTTGCGACATGGCTAGATGGCCCGCCGCTCGACATCGCAAAGATGCTTCACACGCCCGCCGGGAAACCGCGCATTTCCATTTTTTCCATCGCCCATCTCGGGGATACGGAGCGGATGTTTTTCGTCAGTCTGCTGCTGAACCAAATGCTCGGCTGGATGCGGGCGCAGAATGGAACGACCTCACTGCGGGCGCTGCTCTACATGGACGAAATTTTCGGCTACCTGCCGCCGAGCGCAAATCCGCCGTCCAAGCGACCGATGATGACGATCCTGAAACAAGGCCGCGCCTTCGGACTCGGGTGTTTGTTAGCCACGCAAAATCCTGTGGATCTCGACTACAAGGCGCTTTCTAACATTGGGACGTGGTTTCTCGGTCGTCTGCAAACAGAGCGGGATAAGCTGCGCGTGCTCGACGGCCTTGAAGGTGCGGCTGGCTCCCAGAATGCGAAGTTTGATCGCGCCTCGATGGAGAGACTCATCTCTGGCCTCGGAAATCGCGTTTTCCTCATGAACAACGTCCACGAAGACGCGCCCGTGATCTTCCACGTCCGCTGGGTGATGAGCTACCTCACTGGCCCGCTGACTCGCAGCCAAATCAAACTGCTGATGGACCCGAAGCGCGGAGATTTCATGAAAATTTCCGCCCCGAGTGAGGTAGCAGAAGCGAACCCAATGGCGATGCCGGGCATGTCCGCGAAGCCCGCCGCCGCGCCCGCGTCTCGGCCTAACGTGGGAGCGGGGATAAAAGAGCGTTTCATGGAGTTCGGCGGAAATCCTACTGAAGTCGTTTATCGGCCCTACCTTTTGCGCGTAGGATCAGTGCATTTTTCACATGCAAAATCGCACGGAGAGATTACTCGAACCGTTAGGATACTGAATCCAGTGCTTGAAAAATCAATTGGGTGGGACAAAGAAATTCCGCTACCTTCGGGTTTGGATGATGCTCGTGAAGACCCGGTTGACGACTTAGGCTTCACCGATTTGCCAGGGTTCGCGATGAATGCAGCGAACTATAAGCAGGTTGAAAAAGATTTCTCAGAGGCACTCTATGACAAGCAAAGAGCCGAAATCCTATTTTCTCCCGATGTAAACGCATGGTCAAAAATCGACGAAACCGAGCAAGATTTCCGCAAACGAATATCTCATTCGGCGAGAGAAGCACGTGACAGAGCGATGGAAGGTCTAAGAGAGAAAGCGCAATCCCTGATCCAAAAGTTGGAGACGCAGAAGGCAACGGCGGCAGACGTAATCGCCAAGGAGAAAGTCGAATCAACGGGTGCAGCAGTCAAAGTAGGTATGAGAATTGTTGGTTCCGGCGCGCTCAATTGGTTGAAGGGGAAATTTCCGGCTCTTGAGGCTGTTCTTGGTAGAAAGTCAACATCGCGAGGGTCATCTACCACAACAATCAATGAAGCTTCCCAAGCCTACAAGCAGTATGGTGACGTCAAAACTGCCAAGAACAAACTTGCTGCGATTGAGCAGGAACTGGCCAAAAAAAATGCCGAAATGAACGAGGCAATCGCGGCACTACAATCGTCGTATGAACCGGATGCACTCAAAATAGAGAGGCAACCGATAAAGCCTTCCAAGACTGACGTTAAGGTAATCGAAGTTGGTCTTCTATGGATCCCCGAGAATAATTAATCCCATGGACAACAACGAATTTGAATTGGCGATTGATGAGGTGAACGCTTTGGTTTCGTTCCAAACTCGAAGCTTAGGTGGTGCAAAGGCCGGACTTGCAGAACTGAAGCGCAGAAAAAAGCTTGTTTCATTACAACGTAGGGAACGAACGGCTCAATTGAGGGAAGAGCGTTCGCTGTATTCTGGAACTCGAGAAATGTCGCGATCTATCGGGGGCGGTTGGATATCAGAGTTGTTTCAGTCATGGAATCGGTGGTCTGCCTATTCAAAAACAGCGCAGACGGATTTTCAGATCGCGAAAATTGATAAAATATTGGTTGCGATAGACAGAGCAATTTTGGATTTGGAGGGGCAAATTGTTCAACTCAAACGGACTTAACCCCCTCACCGAGTCCTACGACGCAGCTTCGTTGCCCCTAGAAACCGAGTCAATCAAGCCAGCGAAGACAGATGTGAAAGTGCAGACTGTCGCGCTGCTGTGGCTGCCGTGTGATGGGCAGGGGGAGAAAGCATGGTGAGAAGTCGCCTTTCAAAACCAGAAATCCTCTTGCCCTCCACCGCGAGGCTGGCCAATCTGCCGTGCACCAAGGCGGCTTGGCGGAATTGGTAGACGCGCTCGACTCAAAATCGAGTTCTAACGAGTGTGGGTTCGAGTCCCACAGCCGCTACTTTTCACTCACTGCGACAGCCGGTTTTTTCCCGACACACGCAGCATGGCATCACCCACCACGAGTCCCCGCACCATCGGCATCATCGCTGGAAGTGGTGTTTATCCCGAGGTTTTCATCAATGCGGCGCGGCGGCAGGTGCCGGGCATTCGGCTGGTGATGTGTGCATTTCCCGGTGAGACAAGACCGGAGTTAGAAAAACTCGTGGACGCGACGGAGTGGATTCGCGTGGGTCAGTTGAGCAAGCCGATCAAATTTTTCCGCCGTGAGGGCGCGACGGAAGCGGTGATGATGGGGCAGGTTTCTCCGAAAAATCTCTTTGAGCTACGGACGGATTTGCGGGCGTTGATGATGTTCGCGCGGTTGAAGAAGCGGAATGCGGAAACGATTTTCGGGGCGGTGGCGGATGAGATCGCGAAGGACGGGATCACGCTGCTGCCCGCGACGACGTTTCTCGAAGATCATCTGCCGGGGCCGGGGCCAGTCTGTGGGCCGGAGTTTAAAAAGCGGCAACTGGAAGATGCTGCGTTTGGGTTTCAAATCGCGAAGCAAACGAGTGCGTTAGATATCGGCCAAAGCGTGGTGGTTCGTCACGGCACGGTGCTCGCTGCTGAGGCGTTTGAGGGGACGAATGCGTGCATCAAGCGCGGCGGCGAACTCGGGCGCGGTAAGGATGTGATGTTGGTGAAGGTTTCCAAACCGAATCAGGATTTCCGTTTCGATGTGCCTGTCATTGGGCCGCAGACCATCGAGACATGCGCGGCTGCTGGAGTGCGGTGCATCGCCATCGAGGCGGGGAAAACGTTGCTGCTAGAAAAGGAGCGGGTTGCGGAACTTTGCGCGAAGCATCAAATCGGGATTCATGCGGTGATCGCCGCTACGGCAGCAAGTCAATATAAGTGCCGGGATCACTTCCGGGGATCTCGATGGCACCGCAGTTTTTAACATAAAATTCCTTCGGGCCCACACCGCCGATGATGCCGTAGGCGTAGCCGAGATCGCGCAATCCTTCGAGCGACTTCAGCAGCAGTGCTTTGCCGAGGCCCGAGCCACGCGCACTTTCTAACACGCCAGTCGGGCCGAAGAATGCACGCTGAGTCGTTTCGTAACAGGCGAAGCCGAGGATGACCTTGTCGCGAGTGGCGATGAAGCAAGTGATCGGCTGGCGGCTCATGGCGACCTCGATTTCGCTGACCCATTTCTCGGAGAAATTTGCTTTAGCGAAGGCGGCGACGGTGTGTTTCTCAAAGGCACGCGCCCGGCGTAGTGTGATCCCTGATGCGGCTACTTTTTCGTAAACAGAAGCGGACTTGGGTAAGTCATAGAGCCGGACGAGCATGTCAATCATGGCGGAGAATACTGCGGTGGTGAGATTTCTTGGAAGCTAGATTTTTCAGCTCACTGATTGCAGAGATACTAACGTTTCTCGGATGCTCAACGTCTGTCCGGGCAAGATCAGATCGGGTCGGATTTCTGCTAGCGGCTCCAGCACGAAGAGTCGTTCGGCAATGCGCGGGTGGGGGAGGACGAGATCCTCAGCATCAATCATTTCGTCGCCGAAATAGAGTAGATCGATATCTATAATGCGCGGAGCATTCCGCTCGGGAGCGGTGACGCGGCCCAACTTTTTTTCGATAGCTTGGGTGAGTTCGAGTAAATCAAAAGGGCGACCATCGAAACTCATCTCTACCACTGAGTTGCAGAACAATGGCGATCCCGGTGGGCAAAGCAGCGGCTCAGTCTCGTAGTTGGACGCGGTGAGAAAAGGTTCGCCAGCGACTGCGATTTCTCGCAGACGATCCCGCGCAGCTTGAAGATTGGCGTGGCGATTTCCTAAATTCGAGCCAAGGGCAATGCCGACGCGAGGCATGGAGTTAGTCTTTCAGGTTCTCCAGACGAGTGATTCCGTTTTGTTTCATTCGTTTGTTAGCATCTGCGACCATGGCGGCAGGGATCACGATGGGACGCTCCGCGCCGAAGAGTTCGATTACGAAAAACTCGGGCGTTTTCTCGGGATGAAGTAGTTGATGGGCATGGGAAAGGTCGCTGACTTCGACACCGTTGATCTTATTTAAGGCATAGCCCGTGAAATTTCCTAACAAGCTCGTGACGGGATCGCTCTCGACTCTCGTGAGCACCACGATGTCTTTGTGTTTCTGAAACAATCCCTTCGGCACGTAGTCGGTATAAAGGCGGCGGACGGTCACGTCGTCGAACTTCGATGCCGCGAATAAGTTTGTATCCAACGGTTGGAAAACCAGTCCGGCGAAGACGACGTAACGCGGCTTTTTCTCATACTCGATGGCATACATGCGCGAGGCATTGAGCGGCTTGAGGACGAGATCAACGTCGTTCCAAGCACCTTCACGCAGGAAGCGGACAGCGACTTTATCACCCGCGAATTTCCGCTCAATGATCTCGTTGAGATTCACGTTCTCGCCATCGATAGTAATCATCCCCGCGCTGTCCACTGGCTTGCCGTCGAGCGAGATGAGGATGTCGCCTGATTTGAGAAAGCCATCGCTAGAGCTGCTAGGAATCACTTTGGTGATGAGGACGCCCTTGCCGTCGTTAGGCAGGCCGAGGGCCTTACGCATGGCGGGATTGAAGAGTGGAAATTCATTGATGCCCAGCTCTGCGTAGTGGTCGTATTTTCCGTCGTCGATGTCTTTGAGGAAGCGGCGAATCACTGGCGTGGGAATGATGTAGCCCGTGTTGTCTGCTTGGACGAGGCCTTGGAACGCAACACCGACGACTTTGTTTTCCTGCACCACAGGTCCGCCGGAATTTCCCGGATTGATCGCCGCGTCGATCTGGATGACCAGATGCGAGTCTGCCCGCGAGTGGGAATAAGGCTGGAAGTCGATCCGCGAAACGACTCCGCGTGTGACAGAAAGCCGCTCGCCGCCGATGGGGTAGCCGATGACGCGAACTTGGGATTCCAGACTCGGCACCTCCCCGAATTCAAAGGTTGGAAATGATTCAAAGTCTTTGAAATCTTGAACTGATAGAAGTGCGAGATCGCAATCATGCGCGATGAAGTCCACCTTCGCGGGATATTTCACCGGGCTGCCATGCACGGTCACTAATACGCGGCGACCATTGGAAACCACGTGAGCATTCGTGAGAATTTTGTTTTTCCCGATCAAGAAACCCGTGCCGATGCCGCCGCTGAATCGCCCGGAATTCCAAGGAGTTTGGTAATCCGGCACCTGCGTGGCGACCTCGATGCGAAGCACGGATTGGTAAATATCTGAGGGCAAGGACTTGGTTTGAGCCATGGCACCAGAAATGCCTGATACGGCCAGAAACAGGGAAAAGAGCAGGCGGATCATTTGTTTTGCGGCGACACTACTGGTCAAGGAACGGGCCGCAAACGAAATTTGTCCGGCGGCATTTACATCACAAAGTAAATGTTCGCGCTAGAAACACGCCACGGATTTCTAACGCGGAATGGCTTGCCACCTCAGGGGGATTTCCGCCAGCGTCCCATCCGTGCAAGAACTTTGGGAACAGGCGATCCTGCCATACAACTTACCAATCACGATCCTGCTTGGACTGGTCGTCGTGTTTTGGATTCTCACTCTGATAGGCTCGCTGGGAATCGATTCACTGGACGCGAATGCTGACGGCGAAATCGGCGACGTTCCCGCAGCGATGCTGCGCGTTGTCAACGCCGGATTCGTCCCGTTGACGGTGGTTCTGAGTATTTTGATCCTCGTGATGTGGATCGTCTCCATTACTCTAAACTATTATTTGAATCCCACGCACAGCATTTTGTTAGCTGGTGGGATTTTCCTCTCTGCCTTCGTCCTCGGGGTGATCGGGACCAAGCTCATTACCCAGCCGTTGGTGCCTTTCATGCGCAGGCTGAAAGAGGCGGAGAACGCCGCTCCGGTGATCGGCGAGGTGGGAGTGGTTCGTTCAATCCAGCTCGACTCAGAATACGGGCAAGTTGAGGTCCAGCGTGCTGATGGAGCACCAGCCTTGCTCAATGCGCGTCTCGGAATCGACGCCGAGCCTGTCCCACGCGGCACGCAGGTCGCTATCATTTCCATGGATGAATCCAGCGGCATCTATCTGGCCCGTGCTCTTCCTCCTGTTCCGAAGTATGATTAATTCTCACACCCGAAAAATATGACCCCACAACTCCCCACTTCTTCCGTATTTCACGGATTTACTCAACCACTCGCAAGTCTTCTAGGCGACCTGACTCTCGTCGGCGTCGTGGTATTGTTGTTGATAGTTGGTGGCTTGGCTTACTTGTTAGTTACCAGCTACCGAAAAGTAGAAAAAGGCCGTGCACTGGTTCGTACTGGCGGCAACCGAGCGAAGGTAATCCTTAACGGAGGATTTGTGGTCCCGATATTCCACCGTGCCGAGCTGATCGACATCTCGGTGAAGCGCATTGAAATTGATAGAACCGGCAAAAACGGCCTGATCTGCCAAGACAACATGCGAGCCGACATCAAGGTGGTGTTCTTCGTTCGCATCAACAACGTCGAGGCAGACATCATCAAAGTCGCGGACTCGATCGGTTGCGTGCGTGCCTCCAGCGAGCCCGAAATCCGCAATCTATTTGACGCGAAGTTTTCCGAAGCCCTCAAGACCGTCGGTAAGCGTTTCATGTTCATCCAGCTCTACGAAGATCGGGATAAATTCCGTGAAGCCATTCTCAAAGTCATCGGCACTGACTTGAACGGCTACGTGCTCGAAGATGCTGCAATCGACTATCTCGAACAAACGCCCATCGAGATGCTTGATCCCGATAACATCCTCGACTCCGAGGGTATCAAGAAAATCACCGAACTCACCGCCGAGCAGGCGAAGTTATCTAACAAAATCCAGCGCGATAAAGAAAAGGTCATCAAGCAACAAGACGTTGAGGCCCGCGAAGCCATTCTCGAACTCGAGCGTCAGCTCAAGGAAACCGAAGCCCGCCAAAAGCGCGAGGTAGAGACCGTGCAATTCCGCGAACAAGCAGAGTCCGCAAAAGTCGGCGAAGAAGAGCGCCGGAAATCCGAGATCGCACGCATCGCCGCAGACGAGGAAGTCGCCATCGCCGAGGAAAACAAACAACGCCAAGTCATCGTTGCCCTGCGAAACAAAGAGCGTACGGACGGAGTGGAGTTAGAGCGTGTCGAACGCGAACGCATGATCGAACAAATCGAGCGCGAGCGAGTCACCCAGCTCAAGCAGATCGAATCCGAAAAGGCGGTCGAGCAACAGCGCAAGGAGATCCAAGAAGTCATTCGCGAGCGCGTCATGGTGGAGAAACTCGTGGTCGAAGAACAGCAACGGATGAAAGACACCGAGGCGTTTGCCACCGCAGACCGCGAGAAGAAAGTGCTCGTCACTCATGCAGAAGCCTCGGCCCAAGAAAACCTCATCCAACAGATCAAAGAAGCCGAAGCCCACAAGCAGGCTGCTCAGTTCAAAGCGGACGAAGACGCCTACACCGTCACCACCCAAGCCGAAGCATCTCGCCAAGCCGCGAAGCTAAATGCCGAGGAGAAAATCATCACCGCCGAGGCCTATCAGACCTCTGCCGAGAAAGAAGCTGCGGGTAAAATCCTGCTAGCCGAAGCCATCACCAAAGACTCCGCCGCCATTGGTATCGGCGAAGCCGAAGTCATCCGCGCCAAGGGAGCTGCCGATGCCGAGTCCATCCGCGTGAAGGCAGATGCCATGAAGCTCTTCGAGGAAGCAGGTCAGGAGCACGAAGAATTCAAACTCAATTTGGATAAGGTGAAAACTGTCGAACTCGCGCAGATCGACGTCCAACGCCAGATCGCGGAGCAACAAGCCATCGTCATCGGCGAGGCTCTGAAACACTCCAAAATCGATATCGTCGGTGGCGAGGTAGAGTTCTTCGACCGCATCACTCGCGCCATCACCACGGGGAAAGTTGTCGATCGCGCGATCGCTAACAGCCAGGTGCTTGGTGACGTCAAAGACACTTTCTTCAACGGTGATCCCGAGTATTTCAAAGCTCAGGCTAAAGTCTGGATTCAAGATTTCGGAATCGAAACTCAAGATCTCAAAAACCTCAGCGTCTCTGCTTTGTTAGGAAAACTTGTTGGTTCCGCCACCGGCGAGAAACGTGAGCGTTTGATCGGGATGCTGGGCGCAGCAGAGCGATTTGGACTCAGTGATGCGACTGCGGCTTCGTTTTTAAAATAAGAATGGCCAACCACGGAACACACAGAACACACGGAAACGAAGACTATGGGGCTGATTTTTGAAACGGAGACTTACGAGATTCTCGGTGCTTGTTTTGAAGTCTATCGTGAAAAAGGCTGTGGCTTTTTAGAGGATGTTTATCAGGAGTGTCTGGAAATTGAGTTTGAAATTCGAAATCTGCCTTTCGCTGTGAAACCTCCTTTGGAGCTAAACTACAAAGGCCGAAAACTCCGTAAGCGATACGAGCCAGACTTCTTTTGCTACGGCCAAGTCATCCTAGAAATCAAATCTGCGAAAACCATAGACGACAGCCACCGTGCCCAAGTCTTGAACTATCTCCACGCCACCGGAACACGCGTCGGTTTGCTAGTAAATTTTGGGCACTACCCCAAAGCCCAACACGAAAGATTCGTTCTTTGAGATCCATTCTTCCTTCCGTGTGTTCCGAGTATTCCGTGGTTACTCTCTTAATTTCTAACTTCCCCACTTCATGAGCGAAACACCCCAACAACTTGAGGGCGGAGCCTACGAGGTGATCCGTGCGCGATTGGATCAGCACGCCGCGTCGCTGCGTCAGCGCGTGGAAGCTCTGAACGCCGCACGTCACGAAGTTTTCGGCTCCATCCCGACTGAACTGCTCACCACGGGTCACGTCGGGACATCGCACAACTGTGTCGCCCGGGATTTGATAAGTCTGGGTGCGGATGTTTATCTGCTAGGATACAACATTCAGTTTGGCCTCAAACAAACGACCGAACTCGCCGATGTTTTCGCGCTCTGCCATCTCGACGGTGATCGCGGTTTTCAGATGTTGCCGCTGGAAGGCGTTTTGGGCGACGCCGCTTTCAACGAAGATTTCCTATCTTTGTTTCGCTACTATCGGAGCACGGTCTTCGTGAAATTCATGCTGATCGGCCCGCATCTGCACATGAAAATGCGAATCGGGAAATCCGAGGATGATTTTAAAACCTTCAAGTGGCGTGTCATTGGCGATGGGACGTTAGAATATCTTGGAAATCGTTCCGAACATGAGTGCCGCTATCCTGAACTCGTCGAGTTCCAGTGGAAGCGCGCCCATCGCGACATGCACCGAGCTGGCGAGCATCCGCACATCTCCGTGGAGGATCGCGTCTTCGTGGAAACCGTCGGTGGCGATCTAACGATTAAAGTCGAGGACAACACTTCATCCGGCCAAGGCATCTATTCCGAGCCAGTGGACGACCCGGATCAAACGCTTGATGATGCGGAAATCCACTACGCGATTCTCGGCCCGCTCATCATCCTGCGGATTTTGCCATACCGCGAAACTCAATACCGGCACCTCGTTTTCAATGGGAAAACAAGCGAGGTGCATCGGCTCGATGGCATCGGCCAGTCGTGTGTTTTGCTGCCAGAGTCGCAGGGCATCTTATTCGCCAATGGCTACATGTTAGCCACGGGCGAAGTGAAAACTTACGAGACGGGCCTATCCGGCTTGCGTTTCGAGCGACGAGTCGCAGCGGGAAACGGCGAGGATACCTTGTATGTTTTCTATCAACGCACGTCCGGCCATTACGTCCTTTTTTCCTACAACGTGATCGCGCAGTCGGTCGAGACGCCGACGATTTGCAATGGCTTCGCACTCGATTCCAACGGGCGCATGGTGCTTTTCCAAGCACCCGAGCAGGCCCAGAAACATCACGCGCTGCAAGTCTGGCGGACGCCCTACGTGGTGGACACCGCGACGGCCGTGCCTGCGGAAAAACGCGAGTCGCTGCTTTTTAAAGTCGGCAATTCCTCGCTCGTCCGGGCGATGGCAGAAGCGCGTGAAATTTTAATTCTGCTAGGAAAAGGCGACACTTACGCCGATGTCTATCTGGAACTCGTGCGCCGCAGTCGCGAAGTGCTTGATGGCTATTTCTGGCTCAAAGAGAAAGAAGCCCAGTTACTTTCTGAGCCACTCGAAGCCATCCACGCCGCCGCGAATGCTGCCATCGACGAGTTCGATAAAGTCGTCCGACTCCGCAAGGCGACGGCCACGCGCACTGAAGAAGTGCAGGCGGCGACTGAGAAAATCCTGACTGCCGTGCGTGGCAGCGTGCCCGATGACATCCGTGGTTTCGTGCATCATCTCGCAGAATTGCGATTGCGGCGTGGTGAAATCATCGGCCTGCGAGAGCTGCGCTATGCGGACAACGCGCTGATCGACGATCTGGATAAACGCGCTGCCGATGCGGTGGATGCTGTTTCCATCAAGACCATAGAGTTTTTGCTCCGCGAAGAATCGCTGAATCCCTATCGGAAATCCATCGAGACGCAGCGGGCGTCGCTAGCGAACATCACCAAGACTGCCGACGCGGACGCGACGGCTCAGGGGCTGGATCAAGCGGGTGGTGAGCTGGAGTTGCTGATCGACATTGTTAGCAACCTGCGGATCAGCGACGCCACGCAAACCACAGCGATCATCGAAAGCATTTCCGCGCTTTACGCTACGCTCAATGGCATTCGTGCCGAGTTGAAAACCAAGCGCCGTGAGTTGGCGAAGGTCGAGGGCGTCGCTCAGTTCAGCGCACAGTTAAAATTGTTAGGTCAGTCGGTCGTCAATTTCCTCGACCTCTGCGATACGCCAGAAAAGTGCGGTGAATACCTGACGAAGGTGATGGTGCAGGTGGAAGAGCTAGAAGGCCGTTTCGCCGAGTTCGACGAATACATCGAGCAGCTTACTCTCAAGCGTGAGGAAATTTACGAAGCGTTTGAAGGCCGCAAGCAATCGTTGATTGAACAGCGCAATCGTCGTGCGGGAAATCTGCTCAAGTCTGCCGAGCGCATTTTAGCGGGACTGAAAAACCGAGCTGCCGCGTTAGAAGACATCAACGCGATCAATGGCTATTTCGCGGGTGATTTGATGGTTTCTAAGCTGCGCGACATCGTTGGCGAGCTGCGAGAAATCGGTGACAGCGTCAAAGCAGACGATCTTCAGACTCGGCTTAAAACGCTGCAAGACGACGCGGTTCGTCAGCTCAAGGACCGCAAAGAATTGTTTGTCGATGGCGGCAACGTCCTGAAATTTGGTCGTCATCATTTCTCGGTCAACACGCAGGAGCTTGAGCTTTCCATCGTGCCGAACGACGGCACGATGTG
>JANOQR010000036.1:0-10858 GCA_031414935.1 Luteolibacter sp. | reverse complement strand
CGGTGCTATCGGGTGCGGGCGTGGTTTTTTCACGCGAGCGTGATGGGGAAAATGGCTCATCCTGATGCGGGCGGGTGGATTTGGTGGGGTGAGATGCGGCGTTGTCTGGGGAGGATGTGTGGGCGGTGGGTTTTTGCTTTTCGCAGGCGATGAGAGCGAGGGCGATGAGCAGAACGGGGTAGCGCGTGAGGCTGGCGAGCATGGTGCGTGAGGTTTTATGTGATCTACGATTGGATGACGTGAGCGGGCGTGGAGATGGAAGGCACCACGAATCTGACGAATCCTACGAATCTTAAAGAGGCATCATGCAGGGGCTGGGAATTCAGTTTTCTTAATTCTAGTGGGAAAATGCAAACCACGAAGAATACGAAGATTCACTAAGAGGCTGTCTGAATGTTGCTGATGGCAGGGACCGATCCTCCGGGCGGTCCGGCGCGTGAGTGGCGAATGGTTTGATGAATACATGGGCGTTCCGGCTTTCTGATTCTCTTTTCATTCACGTCTCACGCACCTGACCGCTCGGAGAGACGGTCCCTGCCATTTTTAAGACAGGTTCTAAGAAAGAGTTGAAAACAGATGCTCATGAATCTGTTGGAATGAGTGATGCGAATTTCAGTTCGGTTCGATTGTCTTTTCTTGGGTGAAATTTCGCTGATCGGGCACGGATACTGTCGTCCGCAGCGAGCTGCGAGACGAAAACGGCAGCAAGTTGCCGCAGTCCAAGGTGGGATTTAGGAAATCCCGTGTTTTTTGAGAAATGGGATGAGTTCATCGACTCCGAAATCGGCGAGGACTTCGCCGTGCCAATCGAGGGTGGGAGCCTTGGACTGGCCGGAGAGGGCTACCATTTCCTGCATGGCTTCGCGGTCGCTGGAGACGTTGAAGGTTTGGACTTCGATTTTTTTGTCGGCGAGGTGGGCGACGACTTCGTTGCACCATGGGCAACCGCGTTTGATATAGAGGATGGGAAGGTTCATGAGTGTGAAGGATGGAGTGGAGAGTTTTTATTTCCAGCCGCCGCCGAGGGCGCGGTAGGCTTGGACGATGGCGCGGAGACGGTTGCTGCGGGCGTCGGCGAGGTCGAGTTCGGCGGTGAAGAGGCCACGCTCGGCGTCGAGGACTTCGAGGTAGCTGGAGGCTCCGCCCTGAAAGCGGTCAATGGCGATGCGGGAAACGTCTTTCTGTGAGGCGACGAGCTGGGTGCCTTCGGCGATGATTTCAGTGGTTTTCTGATGGGCAACGAGGGAATCCGCAGTTTCGCGGAAGGCTTGTTGGACGGCTTTTTGGTAGTCGGCGAGGGCGATTTTTGCGCGGGCTTGGGCGGCTTTGACGCGAGATTCTGCGCGGCCTGCATCGAAGATGGGACCGGTGAGCTGGGGGCCGATGGAATAGGCGGTGGAGCCTTTTTTGAGTAAATTTCCCAAATCGCTGCTGATAACGCCGCCTTGGCCGGTGAGTGAAAGGGTGGGAAATCGCAAGGCTTCAGCGACTCCGATGTCGGCAGTGGCGGCTTGGAAGGACTGGTCTGCGGCGGCGATGTCTGGGCGGCGGGCCATAAGGGAGGAGGGAAGTCCGGCCTTGATGCGGAATGAGGCGTCTAGCTTGTCGAGGCTGCCACCACGGGCGATTTGGCCGGGAAATTCTCCTAGCAGGGCGCGGATTTCATTTTCCTTTTCGGAGATGGCTCGCTGGGTGGTGGGGATGAGAATTTCCGCCTGAGAGAGCAGGACTTCGGCTTGGCCGACCTCGAGATCTGAGCTGACGCCGCCGTCTCTGCGGGCGGTGACGAGCTCGAGCGAGGCTTTGCGGCTGGCGGTGGTGCGGAGGGAAATGGCGAGGCGCTCGTCGAGGTTTTGGAGGTCGATGTAGCTGGCGGCGACGGCTGCGATGAGTGAGGTCTGGACGGCATCGCGCTGGAACTCGGACTGGAGGAGACGGGCGCGGGCGGCTTGGTTGTCGCGGGCGATGCCGCCCCAGAGGTCGATTTCCCAACTCAGCAGACCGGTGAGATTGTAGGACTCGGAGGTGCGGCTGCCACTGGGTGGGGCCTGACCTGCATTGCGCGAGCCGTAGTTCGCGGTGGCGGCGGTGTTACCATTGATGTTAGGAAACCAGTTGGCGCGGGAGGACTCGGCGCGGGCGCGGGCTTCCTCGATGCGATAGGTGGCGGCGACGAGGTCTGGGTTGTTTTTGAGGGCGCGGGAAATGAGCTGGTTGAGCGTGGCGTCGGAGAAAACTTTGCGCCACGATTTGTCGCCGAATGAGGCTCCGTGCGGTGCGGTGTCGGCACGGAATGAGGCGGGGACTTTGAGATCGGGCGATGTCGGATCTGGGCCGAGCACGCACGAACTCATCAGTGCGATGCCGGGGAGAAATAAGGTGAGTCGCATGGATGGGAAAATTTCAGGATCAATGGAACTAGCAGCATGATGACTGTGCTATGCGGCGAGGCTAGCAACGATTTCGACATGGCTGCGAGCAGGATTTTTCCGGGGCAAGGCTGCGAAAAATGAGAAGTTGGTTTTTTCGTGCCTTGTTCTGGATTTCCTGCTTTCCCTCGCCGCGCCGACGCCGACTTTCCCTTGCCCATGTCCACCGAGCTGACCCGAAATTTCTCCATCATCGCCCACATCGACCACGGGAAAACCACGCTTTCTGACCGCCTGATGGGTGCGACTAACACCGTGGCCGAGCGCGATGAAAAGGCCCAGCTCCTTGACGCGATGGACCTCGAGCGGGAGAAAGGCATCACCATCAAATCCCATCCCGTCGCGATGGAATACAAGGCGAAGGATGGAAAAACCTACAAGCTCAACCTGCTAGATACGCCGGGCCACGTCGATTTCTCCTACGAAGTCGCCCGCTCGCTGGCCGCATGTGAAGGCGCGATTCTGATGGTGGACGCCGCGCAAGGCGTGGAAGCCCAGACCGTCGCGAACCTCCACCTCGCCCACGCGCAGAACCTCGTCATCATTCCCGTCCTCAACAAAATCGACCTCCCCGCTGCGGATGTGGCGAAGTGCAAGAAGCAGTTAGAAGACATCCTCGCCATCCCCGCCGAGGACGCGATTCCCGCATCGGCGAAGGCGGGCATCGGCATCGTGGAAATTCTCGAAGCCATCGTCGCCCGCGTCCCAGCTCCGATAGAAAATCCTGACAAGCTGCTGCGTTGTTCGGTTTTCGATTCGATCTACGACACTTACCGTGGCGTCGTTTCTTATGTCCGCGTTTTTTCCGGCACGGTGAAAAAAGGCCAGCGTGTGAAGCTGATGCACACGAACAAGACCTACGAGGTCAAGGAAGTCGGCGTTTTCACTCCCAAAATGAACGCCCGCAGCGTGCTCGTCGCGGGCGATGTCGGCTACGTGATCGCGAACATGAAATCCGCCGATGAAGCAAAAATCGGCGACACCATCACCGACAACACCCACCCCTGCGCCGAGCCACTTCCCGGCTACAAGGAAATCCAGCCGATGGTTTTCTCCGGCATCTATCCGGTGGATTCGTCCGACTACGAGGCACTCAAGGCCGCGATGGGCAAGCTCCAGATCAACGACGCCGCCTTCACCTTTTCCTCGGAAAGCTCCACCGCGCTCGGCTTCGGTTTCCGCTGCGGATTTCTCGGCCTGCTCCACATGGAAATCATCCAAGAACGCCTCCGCCGCGAGTTCAACATGGACGTGATTTCCACCTACCCTTCCGTCATCTATCAAGTCAGCATGACCGACGGCACCGACGTGATCGTGGACAACCCAACGCTTTTCCCCGAGCCACAAGGCATCCATGAAATCCGCGAGCCGATCGTGAACGTGTACATCATGGTCCCCGGCGAATACATCGGCGACATGATGCAGCTCGTCCTCGAAAAACGCGGCGAAGTCACGAACACCGAGACCATCGACGACATGCGCGTTATGCTTTCCTGTGTCCTGCCGCTGTCGGAAATTCTGGTGGATTTCAACGACAAGCTCAAATCCATGACTCGCGGCTACGGCTCGATGGACTACGAGCACGCTGGCTACCGCGCAGCGAAAATGGTGAAAATGGACATGCTCATCGCCGGCGATCCCGTCGAAGCGTTTTCCACCATCGTCCACCGCGACAAGGCCGAGTCTTACGGTCGTCTCCTAGCCGGTAAGCTCAAGGACGTCATCCCATCGCACCTCTTCGTCGTCGCCATCCAAGCGGCCGTCGGCGGAAAAATCGTCGCCCGCGAATCCATCTCTGCGATGCGGAAAAACGTCACCGCCAAGTGCTACGGCGGCGACATCACGCGGAAGCGGAAATTGCTAGAAAAGCAGAAGGAAGGTAAGAAAAAGATGAAGATGTTTGGCAAAGTGAACATCCCGCAAGACGCCTTCATCAAGGTGCTGAAGAGCGGGGATTGAGTCACAAGAAGAGAGCAAACATCTGCCCTCCCATTTTGACCTGATTTAGCAAAATAATTACCAAAACGATTACAAAATTCTCAAAACGATTACAAATCGTCATTTTTAGAAAATTTCGATTACGGAGTTCCATGACTGCGGTTCGTGCCAATGTCCGCACAGAATCCATGCTTGCTCAAAACACGCGCGGTCGGGACAAATGACTTGCCCATGAGCATTTCACAAAACCCGCCCCAAGAAATCCGTCATCTTCGCGACTTATCATCGCAACAAAAACGTTCGGGCTTGGCCGCGTGGCTGGGGTGGCTTTTCGACGGGCTGGACATGCACCTGTACACGCTCGTCGCAACGGCGTTCGTGGCGCAGTTGCTGATGACGGATGAGGCGGACCCGCAGGTCGGGCAAAAGGCGTCGATCATTCAGGCGGCTTTCCTCGTCGGCTGGGCGGTGGGCGGCGCGTTTTTCGGGCGGGTGGCGGATTTGATCGGACGCAGCCGGGCGCTGGTGCTGACGATTTTGACTTACGCGCTTTTCACCGGGCTGTCGTTTTTCTCGCTGGAGTGGTGGCATCTGCTGATTTTTCGATTTCTAGCGGCTCTCGGTATCGGCGGTGAGTGGGCAGTGGGTGCTTCGTTGCTTTCGGAAACGTGGCCGAAAAAATGGAGGCCATGGATCGCGGCGGTGCTGCAAAGCGCGGTGAACTGCGGGGTGCTGTTAGCTTGTCTTGCGGGAGCTTTGCTCAAGGGGCAGCCGCCGCATTGGATTTTCCTTGTCGGCGTCTTGCCGGCATTTATCACGCTGTGGATTCGTAAAGCCGTGCCGGAAACGGAAGAGTGGGAAACGGCGCGGAAAGACCAGCCAGCACCCCAGATCGGCGAGTTATTTGGCCCAAAAGTGCGGAGCATCACTTGGCGGGTGATGCTGATCTGCGCGGTGTCGCTCACCGCGCATTGGACGTTTATGTTCTGGCAGCAAAGTTACATCCGCACGCTGGCCGAGGTGAGCCACTCAAAAGAGGCGAAGGACGGCGCGACGGTGATGGCACTGCTCTGGATCATGGTCGGCTCGCTGCTAGGAAATTTCATCGCAGGCGGGTTAGCGACGGTGATGGGCTACGGCAGAGCGATCTCGCTGCTGCTAGGTGGCTACTTTGTGGCGATGTGGATCACGTTTTCCAGCGTCCACAGCTTGGAAACGACGTATGCGCTCTTTGCGGTGATCGGCGTGATGCAGGGTTGCTTCGGGCTGTTCACGATGTGTCTGCCGCCGCTCTTTCCGGTGCTGCTGCGGAGCACGGGCGCGGGGTTTTGTTACAACATCGGGCGTATCCTATCGGCGGCGGGCGTGGTGTTTTTCGGGATTTTCAACAAAGTCCAAGGTGACTTCGCCGGAGTGCTGCTGATGGCTTCATGGCTATTTATCCCTGCGGCGTTGTTCGCACTGATGCTGCCGAAAGCCCGCGATGCTGAGAGCTGATCAATTTATCCCAGCTTCTCGCACACGGCTCGCCACACTTGCGCCATTTCTAGTTCCTTCTGGCAACGCCCGTCTAACGGGCACTGTGGTAGCAGGCAAGGAGCGCATTCCACATGCCGCTTTACCACCGCGTGCTTTCTCCCCAGTGGCCGTTTCCATGCTGGGTCGTTCGGGCCAAAGAGGGTCACACACGTCGTTCCCGCGTACGCTGCTAGATGCGGCAGCGAGCCATCTGCGGTGATGACGAGGCCGTGGACTGCGAGCACTGGCAGCGAGCCTGCGAGTGGATTGGCGTGAAAAAACTCAACGCGATCTCCCAGTTTATCGACGAGCCGTTTCGCCATTCTTCGCCCGCCGTCGATGCTAGCGACGGTGACACGGCGGCCAGTTTGCAAGATATTGTTCGCGATTTCCTCCCAGCCATCCAGCGGCCACTCGTGACTCGGGCCGAAGTCGGACGCCGGACAAAGCATCACCGCACCCGGCTCCGGCTCGATGCCCAAAGCGGCAGGCGCGAAAAACTCCGGGCGTGCTGTTTCAATCCCTAACTCCTCCACTGCCGCGAGGTAATATCTCACCCGATGCTCTAATGGGCTGACGGAAAAGTTCATCGGATGCGTGAGAAATTTCCCTAACCTCCGCAGATCCGGCCCGAGTCGTCGCGGGATGCCTGCGATTTTAAAAATCTCTGCTGCCGATCCCTCATCCCACACCAGCGACGCCTGCCACATCCCGCTGATGCGAGCTGCGACGAGCTTGGGCTTTGTCTTCGCCGGGTAGTCGATGATCGTCAACCCACTCACGGTTTCCCAAAAAATCCGCTGCTCGGTGACGCAGAAAATCCCGACATCCAAGCCGCTGGCTACCAGCGCACGGATCGCCGGAACAGCGAAACAGACCTCATCCCACCGCTCCGGTGCGGCTATCAACATTCTTCCAGAACTCATTGTTATCCGCCGAGACTAATGACCCATTTTCACTTCGGAAACCGAAAAATCTGCGGGATTTCCCTTGGCAGAGCGGCTATTTTCCACGCTAGTCTGCGCCCGCCCATGCCGACCGAAGCGATCCTTTCCACCGTCCGCCAATTTCTCGGAGTGGACCCGAGCGTGCCTATCACATTAGAGCCAATCAAGCGCGGTGCCTCGGGGCGGACCATCGTGCGGGTGAAAACGAAATCGCGCGAACCCTTCATCGGCATTCATTGGACCGAGGAGCGTGAGGACAACTCGCAGTTCGTCCCGGTGGCACATTTTTTAAAACAGGCCAAACTGCGCGTGCCTGAAATCATCCACGACCGCTCAAGATACCGCGTGGCATTAGTGGAGGATCTCGGGGATGTGGATTTACTCTCGATGAAGGAGCAACCCTTCGCCGAGCGGCTACCGTTTTACCGCTCTGCATTCGAGCAAGTGGACAAATTATTTTACACCAAACCGGCGAAGGATTTCCACCTGATGCCGCCCTTCGACGCCGCGCTTTACCGCTGGGAACAGGAGTATTTCTTCGAATACATGGTCGAAGATTTCCTGGGAATGGACGCGGAAGGCTTGCGGAAAAATTCTGAATTTACCGACCTAGCAGATCGCCTCGGGAAAGTCGCGAGGCATCTGGTGCATCGGGATTTCCAATCGCAAAATCTCCTCATCAAAGACGACAAAGTTTGGCTGATCGACTTCCAAGGACTGCGCCGTGGTCGCCAAGAATACGATCTCGCCTCGCTCATTTTCGATCCCTACCTCGACCACTCCGCCGAGGAGCGCGAGCAGTTGTTAGTGCTGTGGGAGGAAATCGCCGATGAGCGTCCGCTAGAGACGCTGCTTCACGAGTGCGCGGCCCAACGCCTGATGCAGGCACTCGGAGCCTACGGAAACATCGTGAAAAACCGTGGCGACGAGTGGTATCGCCCACACATCGCCACTGCCGGGCGTTTGCTGGGCGAGGTGACTGCTAACACGTCGCTCGCCGCTCCACTCGCGCCCATCCTCGCGGCGATTCAAAAAACCAAAGCGTGAACGGCAAGTTCCAGCTCAGACTCGGAGTTCTCGTCGCCGCGGCGTTACTCGGGCTGGGCGTTTGGAAATGGTGTCCAGGAACGATGTTAGATCGCACAGCTTTTTCGTCGCTGGCCGCCAGCGCGGCGAATGGCAGCTTGTTCATTTCAGGAAACGGCACTCACGCGGACGCATGGAAATTGCGGACGTTTTCACCCACCGCGAGGACCGATCAGCAACAAGCTCCGGTCATCGTTTCGCTGGATGACGACCTCCACGGTTTTTTCCAATCCTCGCCGCCCGCCCCCATCGACATGGCGGTGATTTTTTCTAACTTCCACCGTCTCGGCGCAAAGAAAGCCGCCGCCGCCGCCGTGCTCGCGTGGGAGAAACCTGATCCCATTGGCCTGGCAGCTTTGGAGAAATCTCTCTCACGTTTCGAGTCGCTCGTGATGGCCGCGCCGCTCTCGCGCGGAGTCGTGGCCACGCCGATGCCCCCCGCTTTTCGGCGGACATCAATCGAGGCGAAAGACGTGCGCGGCGATGTCTCCAGCTTGCCGCTCGTCAATCGTCTGCCCATCCCCGGCATCATCCTCGGCGGGGAAACTGCGTTGGCTGGATTCTCAATGTTAGAGTCCGAAGTAGCATCCCGCTCCCTGCCGCTGATGGCGCGGTGGGAGGACCGAATCGTGTTTTCATTTTCCCTGCTGACCGTGCTTCAGCGGCTCGATCTTCCGCTCGATGGCGTGGAAATTCGCTTAGGCGAGTTTCTCAAACTCGGCCCCGCCGGACCCATCGTGCCCGTGGACGAATTCGGGCGATTCAAGATGCCGAACAAGGCGATTCCCGGCTACGCGGAAATTTCTGCCGAGGCGCTCATCGACGGCGGCGACGACCTTTTCCCGAAGCAGGCGCCCGATCCCGTCATCCTGCGCGACGACCAAAGCGCGGCGGAACCCGCGACTCGCGAGTTCTCGAAAAACCTCTCTGCCGTGATCGCCAGTATCACCTCAAACGGCGGTCTATCCGATGCCCACGAATACCCGAGACTGGCCGAGAAATGGGAAATCGCCCTGTTGTCACTCGTCGTCCTCGCGCTGACCGCGCTGGCCGGAGCCGCGGATTTCACGCGCTTTCTGGGCGTCGCGTTGATGGTGGGCGGCTGTGTCGCGGCGCAATGGATCGCGTTCGGAACGGCGTCCGTTTGGCTGCCCGGTTTGCCGATGGGCGCGGCGGTCCTCGGGGCGGCGGGCATGTTTTTACTACCGCGCAAAGTCGCTCCTGAAATCGCAGTGACGCCACCCGTCGTGGTTGTTGTTCCTGAACCCGTCGTCGAGCCACCGGCAAGAAAAGTCGTCGCGAAAAAAAGAGCGGTGAAGAAAGAACCTGTCACTGAACCAGCACCGAAAAAAACCGCCGCGAAGAAGACTGCTAGAAAGACCGCCGCCAAGCCGCGCACCAAGAAACCGCCACTCGATGGCGAGTGATGTTAGTATGTGACGCCCTCGTCACATATCGCCTCTAACTGAAATTTTAGTCGGCTTAAAACCAGTTCAAATGCCACATTTTCAGAGGATTAAGAACGCTATTAGTTTTTTGATTTAGAGGACTTAATCAACATCCGTTTCCGTTCACTTCAGCAGGCTAGGGACTTACGGAGGTATCCGTGAATTTGCTTTACCCAATTTGCTGCTCTCGCCACTTACACGCCGCTTCCAGTCCCCTTTGTCATGAAATCAGTTTGTCCCCGAAGTCTCCGTTTGTCCGCGTTTTTGTTAGTTGGCCCGTCGCTTCATGCGGTAGCTGCCACCATCGACATCAGCCCTTCCATTTCACTCAACAACGTCCCGATCACCCGCGTGCAATACGATGTGGGCGGCATGACAGTCACTCAGACTTCTGAGGCCACCGGTGTGACAAATTTGGGTAACACCTCCGTTGCTCTCAAAAGCGTGACGGGGAGCGGGCCAGCGATGACTTTTTTCAACGTCGCGCAATCCAAGGTCGTGAATGTGAACCCCGGCCTCGCGGGCATTGCGAAGATCGGAGTATTTAATGGCGGCACGGTCACTAGCAGCACGGGCGGCCTGACTCCGTATGCAAACGCCTTTGCTGCGACGAGCACGGACACGAATCTCCGCAACTACGTTTTCCACGATTTAGAGGAAAATCCGTGGCCACTGAATCCCGCCGTCGCAGATGCAGATCTGCTTTTCGCTAAGGCGCTGAATCCGGGTGATTTTCTCGTCGTTTCAGAGCGTTGGGGAAATTCCAGCTTCCAACTTCTCGCGCTGGCTGCTGACGGAAATCCGATTGTCGGCGCGAATCTTCTCCGACTGGGCGGCTCGGCGACGCGGGTGCAGGCTGGGTATGGCATTCACGATTGGAACACCGGCTACGCCTCCACGGATGTGCCGGACCAAGCGCAAGTCCTCACTCTTTTCTCGGTCGCGAAATTTTTCGAAACACTCGGCCCACAACCACAACAAGGAGGCCAACAACTTCCTCAGCAAGCCGTCTATGGCCTGCGGATTTTCAATTCCGATGTGGCCGATATTAAATTGTTAGGAATCAGCGATAACACCTTTGACGACAATCCCGACAACCCGCAGGTGATCCCGGAGCCTTCCTCGCTGCTTGTCACCTTGACCAGCGGCTTGGCACTGGCGTTCGTGCGGAGACGCCGGGTTGTGGCCCGATAAACTGTTTAAATGGAGGCTGCTTGTCCATTTCAGAGCATCGACCGTTTGCCAAAAGTCATTTCCGAAAGCTGCAAGGAGTGGCGGACTCCGATCCGCCCCAGCCCATGAAAAGCCAAAGAGTGGAGGATCACCGCTTCTCTTTGGCGTTTCATGGGCGTCGGCGATTCGGAGATCGCCGCTCGTGCGAACGCACATACATGAAATCAACCAGTGAAAGTCTGAGTCATCCCGAGACGAGCTACGGGAAAGCAGCCGGAGGCAACTGCGTCGTCGCGAGACGGGGTGGAGAGCAGCCCGA
>JANOQR010000035.1:0-9706 GCA_031414935.1 Luteolibacter sp. | reverse complement strand
TTTCGCGATCAAGCGAGGCAATGGCGTATTTTTCTAAAACGGCGTTGGTCGCCTCGATGACAGGGCCGAGGTCGTCCACAAGCGTGCCGGACCAGTCGAAGATGAGGTTGTGGAACATGGGTGGGAAGAGGGTTATTCGTTATGGGTTATAAGTTATTGGGGAAGAGGAAGAAGTGCCGAGTGATCAGTGAAGAGCGGTGCTGGAGACTTTCTTACTATCAACCATCAACTCTCAACCATCAACTTCTTCAATCTTCTCTCACCCGATCTGGAACTTGATGGACTTGATTTTCCCTTCGCCGAGTTGGTCGCGGATGCGTTTGAGGAGCATAGGTTTCATTTGCTCTAGCTGGAAACGGAGGGCGGGCTGGGTGACGCGGAGGACCAGTTTTCCGCCTTTGACGGAGAGCGGCTCGGTGTGGCGGGCAATGAAATCTCCGGCGAGTTCTTTCCAAATCGCACGGACTTGGTCTTCGTGGAGGCCATCTTCGGCTCCGGCGGCGCGGAGGATGGCGGTGATGAACTTCTCGGCGAGATGGATGCCTGCGTTCAGGTCATCCGGTTCGTCGGCCCCGCGCCATTCGCGGAGGATTTCCTCGCGGATTTTTCCAGGGCGAGGCGGCTTTTTCATGAGTGCTGAGAGCCTTAGGTGTCGCCATCTTCGCCGATGGCTTCTACCGGGCAGCCTTCCATGGCTTCGCGGGATTGGGCGAGTTCTTCAGCGTTTACAGGCTGTTTGAAAACAAAGGAATAGCCTTCGTCATCGGCACGGGTGAAATTGTTAGGCGCAGTCTCGCGGCAGAGATCACAGTCGATGCACTGGCTGTCCACGTAGAACTTGCCAGTTACGTTTTCCACATTTTTGTCTTCGCGGTCAGCCATGGATATTAAAGAGGATTGCCGCCCTTCGATGCCTTCCAGCGGCGGATGATGCAACTGGTTTTTTTCCTGATCTCGTGACGAATGACCGGAAAATCGCGGATTTGTTGCGGCTGCGCTTGATCCCTAGCGACGAGGAAGCCAGTAGTCTCATGGAAATGAAAGCGGAGCGAGTGGTCATCGTGGGCGGCGGAGTCATCGGGCTGTGCTCGGCTTATTATGCGCTGAAAAACGGATTTCCGGTGACGGTGATCGAGCGCGAGGCGGCGGGTGCGGATAATTGTTCGATGGGCAACGCAGGGATGGTGGTGCCGAGTCATTTCACGCCATTGGCCGCGCCGGGGATGATCTCGAAGGGGCTGCGCTGGATGCTGAATCCTGAGAGTCCGTTTTTCGTGAGGCCGAGGCTGAGTTGGGATCTGATGCGCTGGGGGTGGATTTTCTATCGGCACTCGACGGAGCGGCATGTGGCGGCGAGTCGGGAGTTGTTACGGGATTTAAATTTGGAGAGTCGGCGGTTGTTTGCGGAACTGGCAGAGGAGGAGGATTTTGGGTTGGTGAAGCGCGGGCTGCTGATGCTTTGTAAAACGCAGCACGGCCTCGATGAGGAGGCGCAGGTGGCAAAGGAGGCGCGAGAAATCGGGCTGCGGGCGGAGGTGCTGGATGCGGCGGCGACGGCGTTGCTCGATCCGGGGGTGACGATGAATGTAGCGGGTGCGGTGTATTTCCCGGAGGATTGTCATTTGAGCCCGAGTCGCTTCATGGCGTCGATGCGGCGGCGGATTTTAGCGGCGGGCGGCGTGATTGAGAGTGGTGTGGTGATCGATGGAATCGAGACTCGTGGGGGAAAAGTGGTGGCGGTTCGGGGAAATGGGCGGCGTTTTGAGGGCGAGAAATTCGTGATTGCGGGTGGTTCATGGAGTGCGGGCTTGTTGAAGACGGTGGGTGTGAATTTACCGCTTCAGGCGGGGAAAGGCTACTCGCTGACCTTGGATTCGCCGCCAGAACTGCCGCAGCTTTGCTCGATTTTTGCCGAGGCGAAGGTGGCGATCACGCCGATGGGAAGCAGCTTGCGATTCGGCGGGACGATGGAAATCGGCGGGCTGGATCTCACGATCAATCGCGCGCGGGTGCGAGGAATCGTGAAATCCGTGAATGCGTATTTCCCGAAATTTTCTGAGAGCGATTTCAATGAAACGCAGCCGTGGGCCGGTCTGCGCCCAGTCTCGCCGGATGGCGTCCCCTATCTCGGCGCGGTACCGGGATTGGTGAACTTATGGGCAGCCAGTGGCCACGCGATGATGGGCCTGAGCTTGGGACCAGTGACTGGGCGGCTGGTGGCGGATTTGTTGGCTGGGGATACGCCGTTTCGTGAGCTGGAGGGGATGAAGGTTGGGAGATTTAGTTAGAGAGAGATTTGACAGATCTGGCAGACTAGATGAAGTCGATTTTCTAACCAATCACGACACCAATGCCTTCAACCTCCGGCACACTTCCTCCACGTTCGCGCGCGAGTTGAAGGCGGAGATGCGGAAGTAGCCTTCGCCGGCGGAGCCGAAGCCGGAGCCGGGGGTGATGACGACCTGGGCTTCACCTAACATTTTGTCGAACATGTCCCATGAGCTAAGTCCAGCGGGGCAGCCAACCCAGACGTAGGGCGCATTTTCACCGCCGAAAACGGGCAGCCCGGCGGCAGCGGCGGCTTCGCGGAGGAGCTTGGCATTGCCCATGTAGTGCTCGATGAGGGCGGCGACTTGGGCTTTTCCTTCGGGAGAAAATACGGCGGCAGCGGCTTTCTGGACCGGATAACTCGCACCGTTGAACTTGGTGCTATGGCGACGGCTCCAGAGTTGATGGAGCGGGACGCGCTCGCCAGTGTCGGCCTTGGCACTAACGGTTTTCGGGATGACGATGTAGGCGCAGCGGACGCCAGTGAAGCCACCGTTTTTCGAGAAGCTGCGGAACTCAATCGCGCAGTCGCGTGCGCCTTCGATCTCGAAGATGGAGCGCGGGATTTCTGGGTCTTGGATGAAGGCTTCGTAGGCAGCATCGAAGAGGATGATGGCGTCGTTTGCCTTCGCGTATTTCACCCATGCTTCGAGTTGGGCGCGGGTGGCAACGGCTCCGGTGGGATTGTTCGGGAAACAGAGATAGATGAGGTCAGCTTTCTCGTTAGGAACGTCGGCAACGAATTGGTTAGCGGCGTTACAAGGAAGGTAGAGCAGGCCGGAGTAAGCACCTTTTTCATCGGCGTCGCCGGTATTTCCAGCCATCACGTTGGTATCGACATAGACCGGATAGACGGGATCGGTGATGGCGATAACGTTGCCTTTGCCGAAGATGTCGAGGATGTTACCGGTGTCGCATTTTGAGCCATCTGAAATGAAAACCTCATCGACGGAGATGCCGAGATCGGCGAATTGGTTATCCACGATGGCTTCGCGGAGGAACTCGTATCCTTGCTCGGGGCCGTAGCCTTTGAAGGTGGCGCGGTCAGCCATTTCATCGACGCCCTCGTGCATGGCTTTGACGACGGCGGCGGGCAGCGGCTCAGTCACATCGCCGATGCCGCAACGGATGATACGGGCGGCTTTGTCGGGGTTTTGCTCGGTGTAAACCCGGACGCGGCGGGCAATTTCGGGGAACAGGTATCCGGCTTTGAGTTTAAGGAAATTGGAATTGATCGTGGCCATGCGGGCGGACACTTAGCGGCCACCGTGCGACCGCGCAAGGCCAGAGGTAGATGAGGGAAAAATGCGTACTGTTAGGGAAGCGGCAGTTTTTTCATCCGTAGGAAATACTTCGGAGTCGTCACGGTACTGATCGGAGCCGAGAATACGCGAGCAGTGTTGTCAGCAGTGAAGCCGGAGCCTGGGATGTCGGAGAATGCATTGAGTGTCGTGGATTCCTGAATCACGTAGTCGTCACCGCGAGTGAGACCTGTGGTCGTGAAACGGATGGCAGTGTTGTTCGCGAAGAGGTGAACGGTATTGGGATCGATGCTGAAGAATTGCTCGCCGGGATAGGTGCTGAAGTCCTTGGTGTTCGCTGGATTTCCGAGGTTGCCGAAGCCAGCAGGCAAGCCGCCCAGAGTCTGGTTAGAGATGAAATCGTGATCGAGGTTGTTCTGGATCAGCATCACCTTGAATGGGCCGGATGGGTTGCCGAGGTCGGCGAGGTCGATGCACATTTCGAGGCCAGTGGAAACGGCGGCGGCAGCAGTTTGATTCGCCGCGCCCGTGCCGCCGACGACGCCTGCGGAGTTGGTCCCGTTGTAGCCGACGAGAATCGGATTTGCGTGGGAAACGCCGGTTCCCGTCAACCCGCTGCCGCTGCCATTACCGCCGAAGACATCGCCATGATAGACGAAGGACGGAGTGGTGAGGTTGGCGAAATCCAAGTCAAATCTCACGTTGTTGCGGCGGGCGATGAGGTGATAGTCGGGCGCGAAGTTGGAGTCGAATTTCATGCCGTTCATCACCGCAGAGCCGTCATTTCCTGCGGAGGTAAATGTGCTGGAGCCGCCGCTTTTCGAGTCGATGAAAATTTCTAACTTGTTGAAGTTGTCCTGCAAATTTCCGGTGAAAAGCAGCCAGAGTTTGCCGCCATTCACATAGGCGTAGGCAGCGTTCCACTCCGACAAATTATCACCAAACTGAGTATTCACCGTTTGGACGGCGAGCGGGGTGCTGTAGAGAGCTTCATCCCGAGTACCGTCTGTTTTGGCGATGCCGAATGAAGCAGCAGAACTCGCAGAATCAGTCGGGTCAGTTCCTTGGATGACTTCGAGGCGGTCTGCGTCGCCATCGAGATCGGTATCGGCACTGTTCGCATTGGTCTGCCTTGCGTATTCGTCGGCATCACTCAATCCGTCGTTGTCGAAATCTGAGAGAGTGGGAGAGTCCGCAGGCCCTTTCACATCTTCGAGACCGTCCACGGAATCTCCGGCATTGGCGTTGATGAGCGTTTGCTCGAAAGCATCCGGCAGTCCATCGACATCGGTATCCGAACCACTCACAGCGGTCGTCACGTCCGCCCAAGAATTGCCCACACGGATTTCATCGGCCTGAAAACCCGTGGCACTGAAACACGCGAAGGAAACTCGATCAAAAGTGAAGTCCAGAGGAGTGGAAACGAAGTCTGCCACACCTGAACCAAGTTCACTTGATAGATCTGTGGGGTTTCGCCAAATGGAAACCACGTCTGCGCCAGCGGTTGCGGAGAAGCTGACTTTGATGAGGAAGAAGTTCACGCTGGTGTTGATCGCACCGAGATCGTCGATGAAACCCACGCTGTTGTTGCCATTCACCCGCACGCCGAAATGGTTACTCGCCGCTCCGCTTCCACCCTCACCGACGACGATTTGCAAACGCCTGTTAGTTCCACCATCGCCGAAGCTGCCGTTATGCAATTCGAGTCCACGGTAGCCCGTGTCTGAGGCGGAGTTGAGCTGGAGCATCACGCCGTAGTAAACGGTTCCCGTATAAGAATCATCGTATGGCGCGGTGAGCAAACGGCCTGCACGACCACCGGACAGAAGAGGAAATTTGATAGCGCCGCCTGCATGAGGAGCAGACAAGTAGCTCAATCCGGTCGTGATGACATCGGGCGAATGAGCACCGCTTCCGAGTAACCACGCACCGCTGAAACCTGTGGTCGTCGGTGCTTGGGTTACTAGATTTGCAGTTCCGCTCATATAATTCGAGCCACCTGTGAGGAAAGAATCCTGCGCCATCGGTAGAGCCTGCGCGGCGGTCACTGAGGCAAGTAGAGTAATGGCAGCGAGGTGCTGGAGAGCACAATCAGCCAAGCCGCACGAAGTCGGAGTTTTCATGGATTTTACGGTAGATTTGAGTTTGGACGGGAAACGCGGTTCTCGGTCACTTGATATGTTTTTGTAGCTCTCTGGGTTTAGAAAATTCGCAATGAACTTCCACGGGATGTCGTTGCTACTCACTCCTCAATCCACCGCCCTAACGCTTCTTCGAGGGCTTCGTTGCGTTTGACATTAAATGACTCACCGGCGGCGACGGTGATGCGGCGGCCAGCACTGTTTTGGAAATGGAGCAGCACAGGCGTCGGGCCTGGATGCTCGGTAAGGGCGAGCCTGATTTCAATGAGGTCGCGGTCGCCGTGACGGGCGGTCCAGAGCATGAGTTCGAGCGGGCCATCGCCGTTAGACACGGTGCGCTTGGGCTTGAGCTCGCCGAGTTCGTAGCCAGTGATGCGGCGGCCACCCGTGCGGTCGTCCACTTGGATGTTGCCCTTGAGCTTGATGATTTTCCCCGGCTCTAGCAGCCCTGCATCGCGGGCTGGGACGAAGGTTTCTCCCCAGAGCATGATTTCCGCGCTACCAGTGAAATCTTCCATGACGAGGACGCCGAAGGGCTTTCCGGTCTTGGTAATCTTCGCATCCAGCGAGCGGACCATCCCGGCAAAGGGGAAGCGCTCACGCGGATTCGAGAGATCCAGATCGTCGATTAAGCCGAGGCGGCGATACTTGCTGGAGTCGATAACGCTGCGGAACTTGTCGAGCGGATGACCGGTGACATAAAATCCTAACAATTCCTTCTCGTGGGCAAGGCGTTCGTCCTTCGACCATTCTTCCACGGTGGGTTCCGAGCGGTTGGACTTTGTTTTAGCGGCGGGAGCGGCGAAGTCCATGGAGTCGAACATGGAAACTTGGCCGGACGCGCGGTCGCGTTGGGCAGACGAGGCGGAGGCGACGACTTGCTCTAACCGAGAAAACATCCCAGCGCGAGTGTCGCCTGTCCAGTCGTGTGCGCCTGCTTTTGCGAGATTCTCGAGGATACGTTTGTTCACGACCTTGGAATCGAGACGCGATGCGAAGTCGTCGAGCGAGGTAAACTTGCCGTTTGCATTGCGATCTTGGACGGCGATGGCCATCGCGCCCTCGCCGCAGTTCTTGATGGCAGCGAGTCCGTAGCGCACGCCTTTGGAGCCGTTTGGCGTGGTTTCGGGTGAGAAACGGAGTTGGGATTCGTTTAAGTTAGGCGGTAAAATTTCGAGGCCCATGCGATGGCACTCGGAGACGAAGACGCCAATCTTGTCGGTGTTGTGAATCTCGTTAGAAAGCAACGCGGCCATGAACTCGACCGGGTGGTTTGCTTTGAGATAAGCGGTCCAATAGGAAATGTGGCCGTAGCACGCGGAGTGGGATTTGTTGAATCCGTAGCCCGCGAACATGGCGATCTTGTCGAAAATCTGGTTGGCGAGCTTTTCGTTGATGTTGTTCGTCGCGGCTGCCCCTTCGATAAATTTCGCACGCTGCTTCTCCATTTCCTTCGGGTCTTTCTTACCCATCGCGCGGCGGAGAAGGTCGGCACCGCCGAGTGAGTAGCCCGCGAGAACTTTGGCGGCGTTCTGAACCTGTTCCTGATAGATCATGACGCCGAAGGTGTCGCCCGCCACTTGTTCGAGCAGCGGATGCTCATACATCGCCCGCGTCCGGCCTTTTTTCACGTCCAGCATTTGGTCGATGAACTGCATCGCGCCAGGGCGATAGACGGCGAGAAGGTCGATGATGTCGTCGATTTTCTCGATGGCGTATTTGCGGCAGGTCTCGACCATGCCGCCAGATTCTAGCTGGAATACGCCCATCGTTTCGCCGCGGTTGAGAAGCTCGAAGGTTTTCCAATCTTCTAACGATACAGTCTCGATGGCGAACTCTGGCGTGTGCTTGCGGATGTGTTGGACCGCTTCCTGGATGACGGTGAGGTTTTTCAGACCGAGGAAATCCATTTTGAGAAGCCCCACGTCGGTGATGGCTTTCATGTCGTATTGGGTGACGACTTCCCCTTCATTTCCACGAGTCAGCGGGACGTGTTCATCGAGTGGGCGGTCGCCGATGACGACGCCAGCCGCGTGGACACCGACGTTTCTAGCAAGTCCTTCGAGCTTCGTTGCGTAGCCCCAGAGTTCCTTGTAAGTGCTGCTGCTTTCGATGAGTTCCTTCAGCTCGGGTTTGCTTTCGTATTCTTTGGCAAGCGTGGCGTCGGGCTTGGCCTCGATGAGCTTGGCAATGCGGTCGCCCTCGCCGTAGGAAATTCCCATGACGCGGCAGACATCGCGCAGCACGCTTTTTGCGCCGAGTTTGCCGTAAGTGATGATGTGCGAAACGCTGCGTTCACCGTATTTTTTCCGAACGTAGTCGATGACTTCCACGCGGCGGCTCTGGCAGAAGTCGATATCGACGTCGGGCGGACTGACACGTTCGGGGTTGAGAAATCGCTCGAACAAGAGGCCGAATCGCATCGGGCAAATGTCGGTGATGCCCATCGCATACGATGCGAGCGAGCCTGCTGCCGAGCCACGGCCGGGGCCGACGGGGATGTCATTGTCGCGCGCCCACTGGATGAAATCTGCGGTGATGAGGAAGTAAGAGGCGAATCCTAACTGGTTGATCGTATCGACCTCGTATTTCAAGCGATCCGCGATTTCTGGGCTGGCGGCACGTTCTTCGCCGTAGCGTTTCACGAGGCCATCGCGGCAGACTTTCATGAGGTATTCCTCGCGCGGGCTGCCGTCTGGCGTGCCGAACTGCGGGTATTTTTCTGAGCTGGTCGAGTCGAGTTTGATCGTGACGTTGCAACGCTCGGCGATTTCTAACGTGGCATCGCAAGCACCGGGCACGTCGGCGAAAATTTCGCGCATCTGCTCTGGTGTCTTGAAATAAACTTCCGGCGTATAACGCATTCGGTTTTCGTCGATCAGCAAATGCCCGGTGCCGATGCAGATCATCACGTCGTGCGCTTCGTGATCGTGCTTGTGAAGGAAATGCACGTCATTCGCGGCGACGACTTTGAGGTCCATTTCCTTGGCAAATTTCAGCAAAGAAGGAGTGACCAACCGCTGTGGTTCGAGGCCGTGGTTGTGGATCTCGACGTAGGTGTTTTCCTTGCCGAAAATCTCGACGATTTCTAGCAGCGTCTCTCGCGCTTTTTCCTCATCACCCGCCCGCAGCCACTCGTTCACCGGGCCGGAGATGCAGCCGGTGAGGCAAATGATTCCTTTGGAATACTCGCGGAGTGCGTCGCGATCTACGCGCGGTTTGCCGTGATAAAGACCTTCGAGATTTCCCTTGGAAACGAGCTTGCTGAGATTGTTCCAGCCCTCGTTATTTTCTGCTAGCAGCGTCATGTGAGTCGCCCGCTTGCGGCCAGCGAGTTCCTTCTTGTCCTCCATTTTTCCGGGGGCGAGGTAGATTTCACAGCCGAGGATGGGCTTCACGCCGACCTTGTGGCATTCTTGATAGAATTTGATCGCGCCGTAGAGGTTGCCGTGATCGGTCATGGCCACGGCGGGCATTCCGAGTTCGGCAGCGCGCTTGGCGAGATCCTTGATACGGATCATGCCGTCTAGCAGGGAAAATTCAGTATGGAGGTGAAGGTGGACGAAGGAGTCAGACATCGGGTGACCCGCAGACTAGACATGCGGCAGCGGACGGCAAGCGGGGGAAGGTGAAAATCTATGGATCGGCGTTGTTTCGAGCAAATCGGCAGCAATGAGGACTTCGCACCCATTCGCCGCGTGCTCCTCCACCGCACCTTTTAGAGTTCTGCCGAGAAAAGTCTCCAAATGAAGATGCCGTAGCCCGATAATTTCTCCAATTCCCCCTTGCCAACCCGATAGATTTTTCAGCAGTGTGTTTTTGCCGTTCGTAACGGCGTCTATTCAAATTTCCTAAATCACACACATCTGCTTTTGCGACCAAACAAAAGCTACTGGGCCACTCACAAAACCTGCAAGTTTCAATGGCCCTCGAAAAAACAGAGCTGTCGCGCCGATTGGCGCGGCTTGGCGTGTC